>VHCI01000022.1 GCA_016871775.1 Verrucomicrobiota bacterium
CATTTCCCGCCCGAGGCCGCGGCTCCCGCCGCGGCCTCGGTTTTTTTTGCCGCGGGGAGGGCCTTTAGGGCTGGGGAGGGGAAGGCTCAAAAATCTTATAATGGGGCTTGCGCGTGAGGCCGGCGTCTGAATGATTTTTCCCCTCCCGCCACAAAAATTGGGGGTTGAGCCTAGCTCCCCTCGGTTTTTACGCCCGCTCTTTGAGCGGGCGTTTTTTTACCCTAGCGCGATGCGCGCGGCGGGCCGCTTGGAAGGGGGATGGGCCCGAGTGGTCGCGGGAGCGTCGTCGCTGAATTGGCACGTACGTTACGGGCCAGTCACGGCCGGGTGAGAACCCTGCGACGGGCGGGCATTCCCGTTGCTGGGTGCGGGCGGGCTTCCGCCGATGGCGATATGCCTTGGTTTGGCCGGTTTATACCTTCCGTCGTCGCGCTCTGGGCGCTGGCCGTTTCCGGCCTCGCTCTCCGTCTCCCGGCCGCGGAGGCGGGTGGGATCATCACCGGGCGGGTCATTGATCTGGCTACCGGTTCCGGGGTGGCGGGCGCGGAAGTGCGCTTGGGCGGGGTGACCGTGACCTCCGACTTGGAGGGGGCTTTTCGTCTGGCGGGGATTCCGGCCGGTTTTCACGAGGTGCGGGCGACCAGGGGCGGGTATCAGCCCGGGGCGGTCTCGGGCGTGGCGGTGCTGCCGGCGGCCGTGGCCAACACCGAGGTGCCGTTGACGCCGGTGGGCGCGGACACGGTGGTCAAGCTGGAGGCGTTCTCGGTCTCCGCCGAGGTGGTGCAGACCTCGGGCGTCGGGTTGCTGAGCCTGCGGCAGAAGTCCCCGGCGGTCAGTGACGCCATTTCCTCCGACCAGATGGGCAAGCTGGGATTCGGGACGGCGGCGGCGGCGATGAAGGCCGTGACGGGCGCGTCGGTGGTGGGCAACAAATACGTCTACATCCGTGGGCTGGGGGAGCGCTACAGCTCGACGGTGGTCAACGGGGTGGAGGTGCCGAGCGCCGACCCGGACCGGCGGGCGGTGAACCTCGATATGTTCCCCAGTGACTTGGTGGATGCGATCGTCACGACCAAGACCTTCACGCCGGATCGTCCCGGCAATTTCACGGGCGGGGCCGTGGACCTGAAGACCAAGGAGTTCCCGGAGCAGTTTATGCTCTCCCTGTCCGTCTCGGTGGCGGTCAATTCCGGGGTCACGGGCAAGGACCTGCTTTCGACCGGGGGCCCGGCCAACACCTGGGGGCGGGATGATGGCGGCCGGGCGTTTCCGGCGGAGCTGGCGAACCAGCGCATCCCTCTGCGGTTCACGGGTCCGACCGTGGACACGGAGATCGGGCGACTGACGCGCGCCTTCAGCCCCGTGCTGGCTCCGACGGTGCGGAATGCGCCGGTGAACCGGAGCTTCGCGGTCGCCTTCGGGGGATTGGCGGAGGTGTTTGGCCGCAAGCTGGGGTACGCGGCGAGCGTGTCCTATGACCGGAGCTTCTCCGGCTACCAGGGCGGCTTCACAGGCCGGTATGAGCGCCAGGGCATCAACTCCCCGTCGCTGGCCCCGCTGGTGGAGATGAGCGATCAGCGCGGCGAGGACGACACCCTGATCGGTTCGTTGTTCAATGTGGCGTACCAGTTTAGCCCGGACCACCAGGTCAGCGTCAGCGCCCTCTACAACCAGACGGGCAATGATCAGGCCCGGCGGCAGTCGGGATTGAATGTGGCCGGCGGCGGGATCAGCGAGACGGAGGTCTTTGAGACCCGGACCCTGCGGTACACGGAGCGGGACCTGCGGTCGGTGCAGGTGACCGGCAAGCACCTGTTCCCGGCCTGGCGGGAAACGAAGGTGCAGTGGAGCTACACCGACGCGGACACCTCGCAGGAGGAGCCGGACACGCGGTACTTCAGCACCTTCCGGACCCCCGATGGGGCGCAGTTCTTCGAGGCCTCGGGCCTGCCGCGGCCCTCGCGTTACTTCCGGGCCCTGGAGGAGGGGCGCCGCGACGCGAGCCTCAATGCGACCGTGCCCCTGGCCTGGGGCGGCGGGCGCGGATCCCTGCTGAAATTCGGCGGGGCATGGGCGCAGACGGAGCGCGAGTTCCGCGAGCGCCTGTTCGAGTACAGCAGCACCGTCCTGCGTTACGACGGCAACGAGGCGGCGTTCCTGCGGCCGGAGCAGGTGGGCCAGGTGGACCCGGCGACGGGGCGCTTCCGCCAGGGTCAATTGTACCTCATCGAGAGCAGCTCGCTGGGCAACAATTACGCGGGGGAGCAGACCGTGCGGGCCTTTTACGGGATGATGGACCTCGCGCTGAACTCCAAGCTGCGGGTCATCGGCGGGGTGCGCCGGGAGTCGACCGCGCTGGACGTCCGCAGCCGGGATCCGCGGCGGCGGGCGGGGCAGCTGGAGAGCGATGACACCCTGCCCTCGGTGAGCGTGGTGTATGCGCTGGGCGAGCGGATGAACCTGCGGGCAGCGGCGACCCGGACCATCGCGCGGCCCAATTTCCGGGAAATCGCGGACTACACCTCGTTCGAGTTCGTGGGCGACTTTGTCTATATCGGCAACCCGACCCTGCGGCGGACGCGCATCACCAACTTTGACCTGCGCTGGGAATGGTTCCCGCGGCGCGGGGAGATTCTGGCGGTCAGCTTCTTCGACAAGCGGATGACCGACCCGATCGAGCGCGGGGTGTTCTCCGTGGTGAACAGCGGCGAGCTGCAGTTCCAGAATGCGCCCAGCGGCGAGGTGCGGGGCGTGGAGGTGGAGGGCCGCAAGGAGCTGGGCTTCCTGTCGGACCGCCTGCGGCGATTCTCCGGCGGCTTCAATTACACCTGGGTGGAAGCCTCGGTGGCGATCGCGCCGGCCGAGCTGACGGCGATCCGTTTCTTCGATCCGGCCGCGCCCGCCACCCGCGGCCTCGCCGGGCAGTCGCCGTACATCTTCAACGTGGACCTGACCTTCAATGAGCCCAAGTGGGGCACGACCATCAGCGCCTATTACAACCTTTTTGGCCGGCGGATCGCGCAGGTCAGCCCGCCGGGCACCCCGAGCGTGATGGAGGAGGCCTGGCCCTCGCTGGACCTCATCCTCAACCAGCGTTTCGGCGAGCGGTGGAAGATGACCGTGTCGGCCAAGAACCTCCTGAACCGCGCCGCGGAGGAGACCTACACCTACCAGAACCGCCAGTACCTGCGGGCCTCGCGGGTCCGCGGGGTCACGACCTCGCTCGGCGTCACCTTCACCTACTGAGCCTGCCTGATTTCTCCCGCATAATGAAACTAACCTACCTCCCCCTCGTGGCCCTGCTGGCCGCTCCGGCGGCGCTGTTCGGCGCCGATATCGTGGTGAATTCGAACATCACTTCGAATCGCACCTGGACCAAGACCAACACCTATATCCTCGATGGCCGGGTGTTCGTGACGGATGGCGTCACGCTTACCATCGAGCCGGGCACGGTGATCAAGGGCAAGGCCCGCTCCGCCCAAGACGCGTCGGCGCTGGTCATCGCGCGTGGCGGCCGGATCAACGCCTCCGGTACGGCGGCCGAGCCGATCGTGTTTACCGCCGAGGCGGACAACCTTAACGGCAACCTAGGCCAGAACGACCGCGGCCTCTGGGGCGGCGTCGTCATCCTTGGCCGGGCCCGGACCAACACGGCCTCAGGCCAGGGGAACATCGAGGGTATCCCCACCACCGAGCCGCTGGGCATCTACGGCGGGACCGATGACGCGGATAATTCCGGCACCTTCCGCTACGCCTCGATCCGGCACGCCGGCTCGCTCCTTGGGCCCAACAACGAGCTCAACGGCCTGACGATGGGCGCGGTCGGCTCCGGCACCACGATCGAGTACGTGGAGGTGTTCGCCAACGCGGATGACGGCTTCGAGTGGTTCGGCGGCACCGTCAATGGCAAGTACCTGGTGAGCGCGTTCAACGATGACGATGCGTTCGACTGGGATGAAGGGTACCGCGGTAAGCTCCAGTTCCTCTTCACGATCCAGGACCCGCGGGTGGGCAACCACGCGCTCGAGTCCGACGGCGGCACGACCCCGGAGGACGGCCAACCCTACGCGATCCCGACCATCTACAATTACACCGCCATCGGCTCGGGCGCGGATTCGACCAATGCCCTGAGCATCGGGCCCATCTTCCGCGACAACACCGGCGGCAAGGTCTACAGCTCCATCTTCCACGATTTCCGCGGCTATGCCTGGCGCATCGAGACCGAGAGTGCCCAGCGCGAGGACAGCGCCAAGCGCCTCGCCGCCGGGGACATCGTGATCAACAACAACCTGTTCGGCACCTTTGGCGTGGGCACCACCGCCACGGCCCTCTTCGTGTCCCCCAATGCGACCTCCGGTGGTCCGGCCCCGGCCAGCAACTACACCGTGGCTCACATCACCGAGGCGGCCCGCCAGAACCGGATCAACACGGACCCGCAGTTCGTGGCCATCAGCCGCGCCCGGGACGGCCAGCTGGATCCGCGCCTGCGCGCCGGCAGCCCCGCCCTGCAGCTGGCGGCGACGCCCCCCAACGACGGGTTCTTCACCGCCACCACCTACCTTGGGGCCTTCACCACCTCCGGCAATTGGGCCTATGCCTGGACCAAGCTGGGCCGCGACGGCTATTTCTCGGCGGCGAGCGCCCTGAGTGATCCGGGCGCGGGTTCGACGGTCGTCGTTAACGCCGGTTCGACCACCAAGCTGAGCAACCTCTCCACCCGCCTCACGCTGGTGGCCGGCTCCACGGCCTTCCCGGGCTTCTTCCTGAACGGTTCGCAGTCCCAGACCGTGATGATCCGTGCCGTGGGCCCCGGCTTGGCGCCACTGGGCGTGGCCAATGTCGTCGCTGACCCGGTCCTAGAGCTCTACTCCGGCCAGAACAAGATCGGCGAGAACGATGACTGGACGGGCACGCAGGCCGCCCAGCTGGCGACGCAGGTCGGCGCGTTCCCCCTGGCGGCCGGCAGCAAGGATGCGGTGCTGCTCGCGACGCTCGCTCCCGGCGCCTACACCCTGCAGGTGCGGGGCAAGACTGGCGGCGGCGAGGTGATCCTCGAGGTTTACGAGATCGACTGAGCGGGGTTCCGGCGCCGCATGCGGGCGGCGGCAGCTGGCCAACGGGGCGGATAGGTCGGGCACGGGCCCGCCTTCCACCTGCTTGCCTTAAGCGAGGTTCGATTCAGCCGGCCCGGCGCAGCGCGAGCTGGCGGCGGGCGGCCTCGGCGGGCGGTCCCGACGGGAGCGCCGCCAGCGAGGTTTCGAGCAATTTGGCGGCCTCCGCACCCTGCCCGGCGGCGGTGAGGCGTTCCGCGGCCACCAGGGCGGCGTGCGCCGCGGCCTGGCGGAGCGCCGGATCGCCGTTGCGCAGCATTTCCCCGAGCACTTGGGCGGCGGTGGGGTCCGCGATCAGGCCGAGGGCGCCGATGGCCTCCGGGGCGGCGGCGTGGCCGGGCTTGGCGACGATGCGCCGGAGGGCCGGCACGGCGGCTTTTTCGCGCCGCACCCCAAGCGAGTCGATCACCCCGGCAAGTTGCCGGCCCTGCAGCGTCTCCAGGGCCCCGAGCAGCGCGGCCCCGGCGGCGGGGTCGGCCATCGATTCGAGGCCGCTGCGGGCGTAGTCGCCGAGCTGCTCGTGCGCGAGCAGGGAGGCGAGGGCGGGCACCGCCGCGGGGCCCGCGAAATCCGCGAGCTGCTGGCAGGCGAGCGCCTTCTCGCGCATCCCGGCGTCAGACTTCAGAACGGCGAGGGCGGCCGACTCCCGCGGGTCGGGCGCGGCGACGCACCCGGTGAGCGCCAGCAGGAGGCAAGGAAGGAGGAAACGGCAGGCTTTCATCGGGGGGCGGGGGATCAGGCGTGCCAAGGGGCGCGGCGGGCACGGCTGCACATCCGGTTGGCCTCGGCGTCGTTGACGAACGTCTCGGACTGGGGATCAAACGTGACCTTGCGGCCGAGGCGCCAGCCGATCGCGGCGACGTGGGAGACGATGTGGCCGCGGCGGGTGACGTCCGCGTTAGCCGCGGGCTGGCCGCGGGTACGGATGCAGTCGAGGAAATCGCGCACGTGCTTGGAGGGGTCGGTACCGGCCATCGTGGCGGGGGCGCCTCCCTCCAGCAGGCGCGGATTGGAGACCGCGACCTTGCCGGAATCGGCCGCCTCGACCCAGCCCTCGTCGCCCTCGTAGCGTACGGGGCAGGTGCCGGGGGCCTTCCAGTCGCCCTCGCCCTTGAAGCCGGCACGCCGCATCACGAGCTTCACGCCGTTGGCGTAGCGCGCGTGGATCGTCTGGCCCTCGGCCTCGTACGAGACGGGCACGGTGGCGTCGGCGCTCGCTCCCCACTGGCAGAGGTCGACCGTGTGGGCGCCCCATTCGGGCAGCGCGGCGCCGCCGTGAAAGTCAAAGTAGCCCCGCCACCGGCCGTTGATGTAGTCCTTGTGGAAGGGCCGCCAAGGCGCCGGTCCGAGCCAGCGGTCCCAGTCGACCAGTTCGCGCGCGGGCTGCGTCTCCGCGGGGAGCCATTGGTGGCTTTCCTCGAGCGCGAGGATGCCGGCGTGGACCGTATGGATGCGGCCGAGGCGGCCGGTGCGGGCGAGGTTCGCGGCCCACTTGAAATTGTCGACGGTGCGGCGTTGGGTTCCAGCTTGGAACACGCGCCCGTAGCGGTTCATCGCGTCCGCCAGTTCCTGGCTCTCGCGGACCGTCATGCTGCAGGGCTTCTCGCAATAGACGTCCTTGCCGGCGCGGGCGGCGAGGATCGAGGCCACCGCGTGCCAGCGGTCTCCGGTCGCGATCACGACGGCGTCGATGTCCTTCCGGCCGAGCACGTCGAACATTTCGCCCGTCTTCGCGCAGTCCTGGTTCTCGTAGGCGCGGTTGACCATCACGCGGACGACCTCGCGGCGGGTCTCCTGAACGTCGGCGATCATCACGAACTGGACGTCGCGCTGGCTGAGGAAGGACTTGAGCACCTCGCGGCCGCGCGGCCCGAGGCCGATGCCGCCGACGGTGATGCGGTTGCTGGGGGCGACGGCCCCGTTGAGGCCGAGGACGGAACCGGGGATGAACAGCGGCGCGCCAAAGGCGACGGCCGACTGGCGCAGGAAACGACGGCGGGAGAGCTTCATCGAGGTGTGGGGATGAAGCAGATTACCTCCCCCGTCCTCCCGCGCAATACCGAAGCGCGGCCTCAATCCTCGGCGTGGACGGTGAAGTCCGCGAACTCAAGGCGGCTGCGGACGGTGCGGAACGCGAACCAGCCTGCGCGCAGCGGTTCCGGGTCGCGGAAACGGAACAGGATCCGGTCGTCGCAGGCGAAGCTGGCCTCGCCGTCCGCGCCCACGCGCAGCGCGATGCGGTGGTCGTGGTCCGGCCGCAGGAGGTACCGCGGATCGTCCAGGTCGTGCTCGGGGCGCAGGGGCCGCGCGCCGGTGCCGTCGTAGCGGCGGAAGCGGGTGGTGGTGTTCCCGTTGCCACCGGAGCCGAAGTGGTAGGTAAGGAGCGAATTGTATTCGGGGAAGCGGCCGCCGCGGCGAGGAAACGCCGCCGGAACCAGCTTAAGCGCGGGCCGCTCATTCCCCGGCGGCGAAGCGCAGCGCGTACTGGGCCTGGTTGTACTCGGCGATCACCCCGATGTATTCCCGCCGGGCGCGGACGAGTTCCTCCTCGGCTTGGAGGTCCTCGAGGGCGGCGCTCACGCCGGTCTCGCGCCGTTGGCGGGAGAGCCGCGCGGTGGTGTCGGCGGAGGCCAGGGCGGCGCGGGCGAGCTCGAGCTGGCGGGCGAGGGAGCGGACACGGACGTGCTGTTCCACCACCTGGCGGCGGACGGCGTCTTGAAGGATTTCCTGCGCGATCCCGGCCTGGCGTTCGCGGGCGGATGCCTCGCGTTCCCGGTGCGGGTCGAGGAGTCCGCCGGGGCCGACGCGCCACGAGAGGCCGAGGGCGAAGTCGCCGCTGAAGCCCCAGTCGCGGGTGACGCGGGAGCCGGCGGGGCCGCCGCCGAGGCCTCCGAGGGAGGCCTGCGCGCCAATCGCGGGCACGAGGGGGGCGACCTCCGCGCCGCGGCGGGCGAGGCGGGCGGCCTCGCGGCGGGCGGCGGCCTCGTCGAGCTCGGGCCGGCGGGCAAGGGCGGTGGCGATGAACGGTGCCGGGGAATCACCGGGCTCGAGCAGCCGGAGCGGCTCGAGCGAAGCGTCTGCGGGTGTGAGGTCGACGGCGGGATCGAGGCGGAGCGTCTCGGCGAGCCGGGCGGCGGCGATCCGTTGCTCGCCCTGGAGTCGGGCGACGCTAAGGGTGGCGCGGTCGCGGGCGGCCGCGATGCGGGCAATGTCCCCGCGGAACCCGAGACCGGTCTCGCCGAGGACGGCAGCCTGCCGGGCGTGACGTTCGAGGATGGCGGCGGACTCCTCAGCCGCGGCGACGGCGGCCCGGGCGCGAAGGAGCTCAAAGTAGCCGGCGGCGGCCCGGAGGGTCATCTCCCGCTGGCGGCTGGCGGCCCCGGCCTCGGCGGCGCGGGCCTGCTGGCGGGAGATCAGGTTCTGGAAGTACACCTCGCCCGGTTCGAGCTGGGCCTGCACCGCGAGTCCGGCGGCCAGCGACTGCTTGTCGGCGGCGAAGACCGGCCCGTTGACCGCCTGGACGTTCTCCTCGTGGCGGCGGATCGCGACGGAGGGCGTGATCCAGGGGAGGAAGCGGTTGCGGGCGAGGTCGCTGGCGGCGCGGGCCTCGGCGATCCGCTCCTGGGCCAGGCGCACCTCGAGGTTGGCGGCGCCGGCGAGCCGCAGGGCCGTGGGCAGGTCGATGGGCGCGGGCGCGGCGGCCGGCTGGGCGGGCGCGACCTGGGCCAGCAGTAACGCAAGGCCGCCGGCGATCCGGGCGGAGAGGCGGGAGGCGGGGCTCATTTGGCTTCGACGGCAGTGACGGCCTGCCCCGCCGTGAGGGTGATCTTGCCCGGCACCAGGACGCGGGCGTTCTCGGTGAGGCCCTCGAGGATCTCGGCGTGGGTGCCGTCGTTGAAGCCGGCCTTGACCGCGATGCGGGTGGCCTTGCCATCGACGAGCGTGAAGAGGAAGGCCGAGGCCTTCTCGCGGATCAGCGCGGTGGCCGGGACCAGCAGGGATCCGCGGCGCAGTTCCACGCCCGCCCGGACGGAGACGTACATCCCGGGCCGCAGCGTGCCGTCGGCATTGGGCAGGTCAGCCTCGACCGCGAGCGAGCGGGTGCGCTCGTCGAGGGCGCCGGCGTGGCGGCTGACCTTGGCGGTGAAGGTGCGGCCGGGGAAGGCGTCGGTGGTGACGATCACGGGCTGGCCGGGCGTGACCCGCGAAGCCTCGATCTCTGGTACCGCCACCTGAATCCGCACGACCTGGTAGTCCGCCAAGGTGACGATTGCGGCGGCCGCGGGGCCCGCTCCGGCGGTGGCGGCGGGGACGAAGGCGCCGGGATCCACGTGACGCTGGGTGATCGTGCCGGCGAACGGCGCGGTGAGCCGGCCGTAAGCGAGGAGGGCTTCGTTCTGCCGCAGGGCCGACTGGGCGGCGGCGAGGCGGGCGGCGGCCTGGTCGGCGAGTTGCGGGGTGATGAGGTCCGGGGCCTGCGCGCGGGCGGCCTTGACGCGGTCGGCCTCAGCCTGGGCGAAGCGGGCCTCGGCCTCGAGTTTTCCGCGTTCGGCCGCGAGCTCGGGGAGGTCAAGCTCGGCTACCACCTGGCCGGCGCGGACGGTGTCGCCTCGGTCCACGCTGATGGAGCGGACGTAGCCGGGAACCTTGGCGTGGAGCGTCACCTGCTGCTGGGCGCGCACCGAGCCGGGGAGGGTGACGAAGCGATAGATGTCGCCCCGCCGGGGCGAGGTCGCCGGGACCTCGGGGGCGGGCTGGGCCGCGGGGAGCGAGGCGGGGGCGAGGAGGCAGGCGCTGAGCGCGAGGGAGCGGAGCGAGGTCATCGGGGAAGGTGGGATTAGGCGGAGCGCGCGGGGGAATGGTGGGGGCTGGCGGGATCGTCGGGATCGAGGGAGGCGGATTTCACCCGCTGGCCGGTGAGCAGGGCGAAGACCCCGGGGAGCACGAACAGCGTGGCCAGCGTGCCGAGGAAGAGGCCTCCGACCACGGCGCGGCCCAGCGGGGCGGTCTGGCCACCGCCCTCGCCGCCGCCGAAGGCGAGCGGGAGCATCCCGGCGATCATCGCGCAGCTGGTCATCAAAATCGGCCGGAGCCGGCTGCGGCTACCTTCCAGCGCCCCGGCCACCGGGTCTCCCCCGGCGGCGCGGGTGCGCTCGGCGAACGTCACGAGGAGGATCGCGTTGGCCACCGCCACGCCGATGGCCATAATCGCGCCCATCGCCGACTGGATGTTGAGCGTCGTCCCGGTAAGGAGGAGCATCGCTGCGACCCCGGCGAGCACGGCGGGGACGGTGGAGAGGACAGCGAGCGCGAGGCGGACCGACTGGAAGTGGGCCACCAGCAGCAGCAGGATCACGACCACGGCGATCGCGAGGCCCGTGCGGAAGCCGCCGAGCAGTTGCTCGAGGGGGACGATCTGGCCGCGGAGGTCCACCTTGGTGCGGGCCTCCGGGGCGGGTCCGGCCGCGGCGATGGCGGCGCGGATCTGCCGTACCGCCGTGCCGAGGTCGATCCCGTGCAGGTTCGCGGTGACCGTGACCAGCCGGGCGAGGTTGTAGCGCTCGTAGGTGCCGACGCTGGTGCCGGCCGTGAAGGTGGCGAGATTCCGCAGCAGCACGGGGGCGCCGAAGTTGGAGGTGATCGGCACGTTCTGCAGGTCCTCGACCGAGGTCGTGCGGGACTCCGGGATCTGGACCTGCACGTTGAAGCTGATGCCGGAGTTCGGGTCCGCCCAGTAGACGGGGACGGTGAAACGACTCGACGTGGTGGCGGCGACGACCGAGCGGGTGACGTCGCTCATCTGCACCCCGAGCTGCCCGGCGCGCTCGCGGTCGACGTTCACCGCGAGGCTGGGGTAGTCGAGCGTCTGCGCCACCTGGACATCGCGGAACCCCGGGAGCTGGCGCAACTGCCCGATGATGCGGTCCGCGTAGGCCTTGCTCACGGGCAGCGAGGAGCCGCTGATCGCGATCTCGACCGGGGTGGGGGAACCGAAGCTCATCACCCGCGAGACGATGTCCTGCGGCTCGAAGGAGAGGCGGACGTCCGGCAAATCCTGGGCGAGGGTCGCGCGGAGGCGCTCCTTCAGGTCCTCCAGCCGCGCGGTGGCGCCAGGCTTGAGCTGCACCGCGAGCCAGCCCTCCTCGGGGCCGCCGTTCCAGAGGTGGACTAGATTGACGGGGAAGCTCGAGTTGTGGACGCCGACCATCCCGATGGAGATATCGACGCGGTCCGCGCCGCCGGCCTCGCGTTCGATGGCCCGGAGGATGCGGCCGGCCGCGACCTCGGTGGCGGCGACCTGCGTGCCGCTGGGGAGGCGGAAGCGGAGCGCGAACTGGCCGCTGTCGGAGGCCGGGAAGATCTCGGTGCCGAGGCGGCCGCCGATCAGCCAGATCGCGGCGGCGCAAGCGGCGAGATAGGCGAGCGTGAGGGGCCAGCGCCCGGCGACGAGCCCGCCGAGGAGGGAGCCATAGGCGCGGGCGAGCCCGCCGGGCGCGGCGGCGCCGTGGGCGGCGCGGCCGCGGAGCAGCCAGACCGAAAGCACCGGCACGAGCGTGCTCGACAGCAGGTAAGAGGCGATCATCGCGAAGCCAACCGCGAGGGCCAGCGGGACGAAGAGCGCCTTGGCCGCGCCCTCCATAAAGAACGCTGGGATGAACACGCTCAGGATGCAGAGCATCGCCAGCAGCCGGGGCCAGCCGGTCTCGGCGGTGCCGTCAAGGGCGGCGCGGGCCGGGGAGGCGCCGCGGCCGAGGTGCGTGTGGATGTTTTCCACCGCCACGGTCGCTTCGTCCACGAGGATGCCGACCGCGAGGGCGAGGCCGCCGAGGGTCATCAGGTGGATCGACTGCCCGCTGATCCAGAGCGCGAAGGCGGCCGCGAGAAGGGCGAGGGGGATGTTCACTACCACGATGAAGGCGGTGCGCCAGTCGCGCAGGAAGAGCAGCACCATCAGGCCGGTGAGCAGCGCCCCGAGGCCGCCCTCCTTGAGCAAGTCGCGGATGGAGCGCTCGACGACCGGGGACTGGTCAAACACGTAGCTGACCTTTATGTCCTCCGGCAGGATCTTCTGGAACTCGGGTAGGTTCTCCTTCACCAGCCGGACGACCTCGAGTGTCGAGGCGTCGGCGCGCTTCGTCACCGGCAGGTAGACCGTGCGGCGTCCGTTCGCGAGGGCGTAGGAGGTCGTGACGTCCGCGCCGTCCTCGACCGTGGCGAGGTCGCGCAGGTAGACGGTGCCCTGGTCGGTGCGGCGGAGCAGTGTCGCCTCGAGGTCCTTCGGGTTGCGGACGATGGCGTTCAGTTCGACGATCGGGTATTTGTCGCCGAGGTTGAGGTTCCCGGAGGGGCTGATCGGGTTGGATTCGGCGAGGGCCTTGACGATGTCGTCGGGCGAGAGCCCGTAGGCGCGCATCCGGTCGGGGTTCACGTTGACGATGATGCCGCGCGAGCTGCCGCCGAACGGGGGAGGCGCGGAGACGCCGGGCAGGGTGGCGAAGGAGGGACGGACGCGGTTGAGCGCCTGGTCCTGCATCTCCCCGAGCGTGCGGTTGGGGTTGTCGGAGGAGAAGACGAGGTAGCCGACGGCGACGCTGCCGGCGTCGAAGCGCATCACGAAGGGCGCCACTGTCCCCGGGGGCATGAAGGCGCGGGAGCGGTTCACCTGGGCGATCGTCTCGGACATCGCCTGCGACATATCCGTGCCCGGGTGGAACTGGAGCTTCATGATCGAGGCTCCCTGGATGGACTTCGACTCCACGTGCGAGATGCCCGCGATGTAGAGGAAGTGGTACTCGTAGCGGTAGGTGAGGTAGCCCTCCATCTGCGCGGGATCCATCCCGCCGTAGGGCTGGGCCACGTAGATCGTGGGCACGCCGAGCGGCGGGAACAGGTCCCGCGACATCCGCTGCAGGGCGAGGCCGGCCGCGAGGGCGACGGCGACGACGAGCACGACGACGGTGAAGGGGCGGCGCAGGGCCAGCGAGGGGAGATTCATGCCGGGGCGGGGGAGGGGACGCCGGCGAAACGGCGCGGGCGTCGAGTGGTTACGAGCGGGAAGCGGGTGGCAAGCGCCGAGGCCGGGGCCAGGCGCTCAATTCACCGCGGTGAGGCGCGCGACGAGGAAATCCTCGATCGAGGGGTGGGTGACTCCCGGCGCGCCGGGGTACACGAGCTCGCAGGGCACGCCCGCGGCAAGCAGGCGCTCCTGCAGCTTCGCGCCGAAGTTCGCGGTGTGCGTCGGGTCCTTCTGCGGCTGGCCAAGGGCCGGTGGCGCCGGATAGAGCAGGTAGGTCGGCGGGTCGCCGGCGCCCGCGTGGGCGAAGGGCGAGTAGCGCTGGATCCACGGGAGGATGCGTTCCCGCGCGGCGAGGAAGGCGGGGAAGCTGCGGTCGCGGGTCGCGAGGTCGTCCGGGTTGCTCATAAACCCGAAGGCGTGCCCGCCGTAGACGCTGTTGGGCGTCCACGCCTGCATCTCCGCGGGATCGAGGGTCGTCTGCGCGCCGGAGACTGCGACGCACCAGAGCCGGGTCGACTGGCGGGCCACCGGATCCGGGCTGGCGGGCTCGGCGAGGTCGTCGCCGAGGGCGAGGTAGAGGCTGGAGCAGGCGCCGGCGGAGCCCCCGGTGGCGGCGATGCGGCGCGGATCAAGGTTCCACTCGGCGGCGCGGTGGCGGAGGACCTGCAGGACGCGGGCGGCGTCGGCGAGCGGCCAGGCGACGGGCGGCTCCACGCCGGCGCGCATCGCCTGGGTGGTGAAGCGGTAGTTGGCCGAGGCGACCGAAATACCCGCCGCGAGGTAGCGGGCTAGGCCGGCGACCTTCCCCTTGTCGCCGCGGACCCAGCCGCCGCCGTGGAGGTGGAGTACCAGCGGGGTTTGGCGGGGGGAGGGCGCGAGCCAGAGGTCGAACTGCTGCCGCTCGTGGGTGCCGTAGGCGACGTTGGCGTGGGTGGGGGCGGGGCCGGGGGGTTCGGGCGTCGCCGGCGGGGTGGCGGCGGCCGCGAGGGCGGCGAGGAGCAGGGCGGCGAGGACCGGGCGGGGTGACATGGGGGCTGGGGAGCGTGCGGCGGGAGCGGTGGCGAAGGCAAGTCCGGCCGCCGTCCTTGCCCGCGCCGGCAAGTCTCGGGTTGCTCTGCGGCGGTCCCCGTCGCCATATTTGTGGGCGATGAGTACCCCGCCCCCTGCCTCCCCCTACAATGCGACCGTCGTGGGCCGCGAGCCCCTCAACCCGCAGCTGCTGATTTTGCGGGTGCGGCCCTCCGCCGGGGAATTCAACTTCACGCCGGGCCAGTTCGCCGTGCTGGGGCTGGCGGGGCGGGAGCCGCGCGTGGCGGATGCGCTGCCCGAGGATGTGGCGCCCGAGTCCGAAAAGCTGATCCGGCGCGCCTACAGCATCGCCTCGGCGAGCGTCGAAAAGGCTTACGTGGAGTTCTACCTCGCGCTGGTCGCGAAGGGCGGCCTGACGCCGCGGCTCTTCGCCCTGCCGCACGGCGGTCGCGTGTTCCTCGGGCCCAAGGCGAGCGGCCTCTTTACCCTAGACCGCGTGGCTCCGGGGAAGGCGGTGTTCCTCATTTCCACCGGCACTGGTCTCGCGCCGTACCTGTCGATGCTCCGCACGCTGCTCATTCAAGACACCACGCGGCGGTTCGTCGTGCTCCACGGCGCGCGCTGCAGCTGGGACCTCGGCTACCGTGGCGAGCTCGAGACGATCGCGCGCCTGCGGCCGAACGTCACCTACATCCCGTCAATCACTCGCGCCGAGCAGGACCCGCACTTCGCTGGCCAGGTGGGGCGGATCCAGAAGCTGTTGGAACAGGGAGTCGTCGAGCGCCTTTCGGGGGTGCGGCTGGACCCCGCGGAGGCGGATGTCTTCCTCTGCGGGAATCCCGATATGATCGCCTCGGTGCGCGGCCTGCTCGAGGCCCGCGGCTTTACCCCGGACCACGGCAAGCAGTCCGGAACGATGCACGTCGAGGAGTATTGGTGAGGCGCTCCCCGCGGCCGCGGGTTTAGGGCACCTCGTAGACCTCGACCAGCGCGGTGCCGGCGCCGGGGCCGGTCACCTGGGCGGTGTAGTTGCCCGGCGGCAGGGTGAGCAGGAGCATCGCGTCCGTGCTGTCCGCGGCAATCGGGCGGAAGGCGCCGACCGCCTCGCCGGTGGCGGTGAGCTGCGGGTCGCCGCCCCAGTTGTCGTTGCTGGCGATGCGGCGCGAGGCGCTGTCGAAGAGCGCCAGCCGCGGGTCGCCCAGCACTTGGGCAGCGGGCAGGCCGAAGGGCGTGAGCGACGGGCCCATCGCCCGCACCAGCACCGTCCGGGCGGTGCCGCCGCCGAGGACGAAGCCCGCAGTGAGGACCGAGTCGGCGGGGATCGGCTGCAGCACGGAGACGTTGACCAGCCGCGGGGTCGCGGACGCGAAGGCGGGGCCAGGGGTGGCGTCGAACAACTCCGCGAGGACGGCGCCGGCGGGTGATCCGTTCGCCGCCACCACGATGCTGTAGGGGCGGGGGGCGAGGGCGGGGCGGTGCAGCGCGGCGTCGCGTGAGCCCGCGCCGAGCGCGAAGGCCCCGGTGGCGTCGAAGATCGCCGCGATGCCGGGCTCTGTGCCCCAGTCGTCGTTCGCACCCGCGGGGGCGGCGCCGATCAGCTCGAGGCGCGGATCGGCGAGGACGTCGTCGAGCCCGAAGGCGGCGAGGCCCGGCCCGATGGCGCGGACGAGGAGCGGCTTGGCGCCGGTGGTGCCGGCCCCGCCGATCACGGTGCCGACCGTGAAGGAGGGGGCGGCGGGCGTGAGCCGCGTGAGGATCGAGAGGTTGGCGAGGCGGCCGGGTGCGGCGCCCGCGGCGAGGGAGAGGGTTGCGCCGGCCGAGGTCGCGGTGCCGCCTGCATTTGTGGCCACGCAGGTGTAGGCGCCGGCGTCGGCGGTCCCGACGTTGCGCAGCACCAGCGTGCCGCGGGTGGCGCCCGCCAGCGCGGTGCCGTTGCGGCGCCACTGGTAGAGGGGCGCGGGGCTACCCTCGGCCTCCGCGCGGAAGACAACAGTGCTGCCCGGGGAGATGGACTGCCCCAGTGGTTGCAGGGTGAAGGTGGGCGCGGTCACCGCCGGGGCCACCGTCAACGGGGCGTCGGCGCTGGCCACCGCGCCGCCGCTGTTGCTCACCTCGACCGAGTAGATGCCGGCGTCCCCGGGCTGGACGTCCGTGAGCGTGAGCGTGTCGCTGGGGGTCGCGAGCCCGAGGGCGACGCCGTTGCGTCGCCAGAGGTGGTAGCGCGGAGTGGAGCCGGTGGCGGTGACCGTGAAGGCGACCGTCTGCCCGGTGCGGGCGGCAGCGGGTTGCGGCTGGCGCACGATCACGGGGGCGACGGCGCGGGTCGTGACGTTGAGGGTCATGGTGCTGGTGACCGAGCCGCGGGCGTTGGTGACGGTCACGCTCCAGATGCCGCTGCTGACAGTGGCGACGTTGCTCAGGGTCCACGCGGCGGTGGAGACGCCCTGGGTCGCGCCGTTGCGCCGCCACTGGTAGGTGAAGGGAGCGGTGCCGGAGACGCCGACCACGAAATCCACCGCGTCGCCCTCGACCGGGTTCTGGTCGACGAGCGGCAGGGTGAGCCGCGGGGCGACCGCGCCGTCTGCGGAGGCGTAGAGGAAGGCGGCGCCGGCGCGGTCGTCATCCGTAAGCACATCCGTGTCGCCCGAGCGGCTGTTCATAATTGCGGAGACGAATTGCCCGGCCTCGTCGGGGTGGCCGAGGCCGAGGGCGTGGCCGAACTCGTGGAGCGCGACGCGGATGAATTCCGCGTTGAGGCTGCCCGCAGGGTGGCGGAGCGGGCCGCGGTAGGCGTCCCAAGCGTACTTCGTATTAAAGATCACGTCGCCCTCGGTGCGGCGGGTACCGACGCGCCAGATGGTGTTTACGGCAAGGGTGGATTCGCCGAAGGGGCGGCCGAAGATGTCGCCGCGGAAAAGGACGTTGTTCACCCCGTTGCCGTCCCCGGCGGGCAGGGCCGAGTCGAGGACCCACGTGAACTTGCTGCGCACGAGGGAGCGGTTCCACTCCGCGAGGAGATCCGCCGCGACCGCGTTCCAGCCGCGCGGGTCGCTGGCGGGGGCGCCCGGGCCGAGCTGGAGGTGCATCTGAATGTTGCCGTCGGGCCAGACGGGGCTGCCTCCGACCGGGATGAAGGCGGGGGCGGGCAGTGCCGGGGCAAGGGCGGCGAGGAGGGCGAGGCGGGGTCGCATCGTCAGGGGGTCTGGATGCGGGTGGCGGTGCGGCGGATGTGACCGGCGAACTCCGCGGGGGAGAGGGGGCGACCGCCGGGGCCGCGGGCGCCAACTGGGAAGGCGCCGGGGGCGAGCAGCGGCAGGGCGACGTCGTCGACCCGGTGGAGCGGCAGGCCGTTATTGCGGGCCACAAATTCCGCGCCCCTCACGTCCCGCAGAATCCGGTAGCGGCCGTGGCCCATTGCGACCAGCGGGCAGATGGCGGGGACCCCGGCGGTGACGAACACGATGTCCTGAGACCCGGGCTCGAAGCGGGGCATCCCGCTGACCTCCAGCGAGAGCTCGCCGACGGCTCCGCCGAGGAACTCAAGGGTCAGCAGCGGTGGCGGGACGCCCTTGATGGCCTCGAGCACGCGGAACGTGACCCGGGTGAAGATCGCGCGGTCGGCGCCCCGGGTGACGAGCGTGGCCTCCTGGCCGACCACCTCGCCCCGGAACACGAGGCCGGCGCGGTCGACGAGGCCCTCGAAGTCCGGCGGCACGACGGTGGAGGCGCGGCTGGGGAGCGCCAGCGACCAGAGCAGAAGGAGGGTGGGGAGCCACGTCGGGCGGGGCTGGAGAAGGGCGGTTATCATCGGATGGGGCCGCTTTAAGCGGGGGAGGCCGCGGCCGCAATCCCGCCGGCGATTTTCCTGCCGCGCCGGGATTGCCTTGGAGCGACCCCGTGGTTTGCTCCACGCTTCTATGAACGCGCTTGGTATCGATATCGGCGGGTCCGCCATCAAGGGCGCCCCGGTGGACACCTGCAACGGCAAGCTGCTCGCGGAGCGGCATCGCATCGAGGTGGGCGCGGGAACCTCCCCCGCTGCCATGGCCAAGGCGGTTGGCGCCCTCACCGCGCATTTTAAATGGAAGGGCCCGGTCGGCGTCGGCTTTCCCGGGGTGATCCAAGGCGGCACCATCTGGACCTCGGCCAACCTGCATCCGGGCTTTATCGGGTGCGATGGGGCGCGTCTCTTTGGAAAGGCGACGGGTTGCCCGGTGGCGATGATCAACGATGCGGCGGCGGCGGCGGTCGCCGAGATGCGCTTCGGGGCAGGCAAGGGCCTGATGGGCAAGGCGTTGCTCATCACCTTGGGCACCGGGATCGGCACCTGCCTGGCGTACCAGGGCGTGGTGGTGCCGCTGGAGCTGGGCCATTTCCCGTGGAAGCGCGGCAAGGACGCCGAGAAGTACTGCTCGGCCGCGGTGCGCGAGCGCAAGGAGCTGTCCTGGGAGGAGTGGGGCGGGCGTCTCAGCGATTTCCTGGTGGAGTTGGAGCGTCTGCTCTGGCCCGAGATGATCGTGGTCGGCGGCGGCGTGAGCGCCAAGCACGAGAAGTTCTTCCCGCACCTCAAGGTGCGCGCCGCGCTCAAACCCGCCCGTTTCTTGAACCGTGCCGGGATCGCCGGCGCCGCGATGTGGGCCACCGAGGCCCGCTGAGCCGCGCGCCAAGTTGCAACTTTCTCCCGCGCCGGGGGTTGGAGAATTCCTCCCGCCTGTTCCTATCGCTTGCCTACTGGCCCCCACCGGGATTGGATACCGGGTCCCCAGTCACCTTTTTCTGCAGCCTTTCCCGTCCTTATGACCTCTCCTTCCTCCTCCGACCCCCGGCGATCCCGGCGCGTTTGGGTCTTCGTCGCCGTCGCGATCCTGCTCGCGGGGGGCGGCGGCTACGCCTACCGCCAGCGCGCCCAAAGCGGCGGGCCGGTCATCACCGTGACCACCGAGAAGGCCGCGGTGCGCACGCTGACCCAGGTGGTGACCGCCTCGGGCAAGATCCAACCGGAGGTCGAGGTCAAGATCTCGACCGAGGCCGCGGGCGAAATCGTCGATCTCCCGCTCAAGGAGGGCGCCCGGGTGAAGCGCGGGGACCTGCTGGTGCGGATCAAACCCGACGTCTACCAGGCGCAGGTGGACCAGCAGGAGGCCAACCTGGTCGCGGCGCAGGCCAGCGCCGTGCTGGCCAAGGCCCAGTTGCGCAAGGCGGAGGATGATTTCCGGCGGGCCCAGGGGCTCTTCAACCAGAAGCTGATCGCCGAGGCGGAGTTCCTCGCGGCCCGCACGACGCGGGACGTTGCCCAGGCGTCCCACGATAATTCCGTGGCCCAGATCCGGCGCACGGAGGGCTCGCTGAGCCAGGCTAAGGACCAGTTGGCCAAGACAATCATCTACGCCCCAATGGACGGCACCATCAGTTCCCAGTCCAGCGAGGTGGGCGAGCGCGTGGTCGGCACCGGCTCCTTCGCTGGCACCGAGATCATGCGCGTAGCCGACCTTGCCAATATGGAGCTCCGGGTGCGGGTGAACGAGAATGACATCGTCAACGTCAAGCTGGGTGACCGCGCCGGGATCGCGATCGACGCCTACCCGGGGCGCAAGTTCACCGGCACGGTCTCCGAGATCGGTTCCTCCGCGCAGGGAGGCGGGGCCGCTTCCCAGCTCGCGGCCCTCTCAGACGACGTCACGAATTTCCTCGTCCGCATCCGCGTCGCCGACCCGGGCGTCCAGCTCCGACCCGGGATGAGCGCCACCGCGGACATCGAGACGCGGACAGTGGAGAACGTGGTCTCGGTGCCGATCCAGTGCGTGACCGTGCGCGCGAGCGGCGGGCAGACCTCGGAGGAGATGCGCGAGGCGGCCGCCAAGGCCGCCGAAAACAAGTCTGGCGGCGGGGCCGTCGACGCGGCCGCTGAGAAGCGCGAGGCGCGCCGGCAGCGGGAGGTCCTGCTCAAGGTGGCGTTCGTCCGCCAGGGGGACAGCGTCAAGATGGTCCCGGTGGAGGTCGGCCTTGCGGACAACACCCACCTCGAGATCAAGTCCGGCCTCCGCGCCGGGGAAGAGGTCGTTGCAGGGACTTACGCGGCCATCAGCCGCCAGTTGAAGGATGGCTCCCGCGTGACCCTCGCGAAGCCTAAGAGGGAGGAGCGGAAGTGATGCCGCCCCCGATCGCGATGAGCGCCGCCGCCCCTGCCCGCCGTCCGGCCCGCGCTCCGGGGGATTTGGTCATCCGCATCGAGGGGGTGACGAAGCTCTACCGGATGGGCGCGGAGACGATCCACGCGCTGCGGGGGGTGAATCTCAAGATCCGCCGCAACGAGTACCTCGCGGTCATGGGCCCGTCCGGCTCCGGCAAGTCCACCCTGATGAACATGCTGGGGTGCCTCGACACCCCGAGCGCGGGGCGCTACGATTTCAACGGCAAGGACGTCGCGCGAATGGTCGACGACGAGCTGGCGGAGATCCGCAACCGGGAGATCGGCTTCGTCTTCCAGACCTTCAACCTGCTGCCGCGCTCGGACGCCCTCCACAACGTGGAGTTGCCGCTGGTTTACGCCGGGGTGCGGCCCGCGGCGCGTCGCGAGCGCGCGCTGGGCGCCCTGCGCAACGTTGGTCTCGGCGACCGGATCCACCACAAGCCGAACGAGATGTCCGGCGGCCAGCGGCAGCGCGTGGCCATCGCGCGGGCCCTCGTCAACCACCCCTCCATCCTGCTCGCCGATGAGCCCACGGGGAACCTCGATTCCCGCACTGGGGAGGAGATTATGGCCCTCTTTGAGGACCTCTACGAGCAGGGCCACACCATCATCGTGGTGACACACGAGGAGAACATCGCGCGCCACGCCCGGCGCGTGGTGCGCCTGCGCGACGGCCTGATCGAGAGCGACGGTCCCGTCGCCTGACCGATGGCGCGCCTGTTCCAGGAACTCGTCGAGTCGGTCCGGATCGCCTTCGGGCAAATCCGGGCGAACGGCCTGCGTTCGGTCCTCACCGCGCTCGGCGTGATCATCGGCATCGTGGCGGTCACCCTGATGGGCACCGCGATCAACGGGATCGACATCGGCTTCAACCGCAGCTTGGCGATGCTCGGCGAGGACGTCCTGTACGTGCAGCGCTGGCCGTGGCGCCGGGTGGAGGACTGGTGGAGCTACGTCAACCGACCGGCGCTCGAGGTGGAGACGGCCGAGCGCCTGAACCGCGTGATCGAGGCGACGCCGGGCTCGCTGCTCGAGGTGGCGGTGCCGGTGGCGACCCGCGGGACCTCGGTGCGGGCGGGTGAGTTGCGCCTGGCGGGCGTGATGCTCTTCGGTACCACCGGTGACTACGCCCGGATCGTGACCACCGACGTGGCGGAGGGCCGGATGTTCAACGCCGTCGAGGCGAGTGTTGGCCGGCCGGTCTGCGTGCTCGGGTCGGCGGTGGCGGAGAATCTGTTCCCTAGCGGGTCCGCGCTCGATCAGCAGGTGCAGATCCGCGGCGAACTTTACACCGTGATCGGCGTTCTTGCCAAGCAGGGCGAGTTCCTCGGCCTCTTCAGCTTCGACAACCAGATCGTCGCGCCGCTGAACACCATGCGCCGCCAGACTGGGATCCGCGCCAACCTGGATCTGCGGGTGAAGGTGCGCGACAAGACGAGGCTCGCGGCCGCGGAGGAGGAACTGATCGGCGCGATGCGGCGCGTGCGCGGCCAGTTACCCGGGGAGCGGGACAACTTCTCGGTCAACCAGCAGCAGGCCTTCAAGGAGCAGCTGGATCCGGTCAAGGCGGGCATCGCGCTCGCCGGGCTATTCATCACCGGGCTTTCGCTCTTCGTCGGCGCGATCGGGATTATGAACATCACCTTTGTCAGCGTGAAGGAGCGGACCAAGGAGATCGGCACCCGCAAGGCGCTGGGGGCCCGCCGGCGGACGATCCTGCTGCAGTTCCTGATCGAGGCGGTTTCGATCTGCCTGATCGGCGGCCTCGTGGGCCTGGGGGTGACGCTCGCCGCGAGCCTCGTGCTGGCGACGCTGCTGCCGGCGCTGCCGATCGCGTTCTCGCCCGGCCTGATGGCGGTCAGCGTGCTGGTCTCCATCCTCACCGGCGTCGTCTCGGGCTTCGCCCCGGCGTGGGGGGCTTCCCGCCTGGATCCGGTCGTCGCGCTTCGCTACGAGTGACCATGGAATTCCGCGAGATCCTTCGCATGGCCTTTGGGTCGCTGGGCGTGAACAAGCTCCGTTCGTTCCTGACGATGTCCGGCATCTCGATCGGCGTCTTCTCGGTGATCGGGGTGATGACGGCCGTCTCCGCGCTGCGCGGCTCGATCGAGACCGGGCTGAGCGTGCTGGGCTCGAACATCTTCCAGATCAGCCGCAATTCGACCGGCTTCCAGACCTCGGGCGAGGCGCGCCGGCGGATCGAGCAGCGCCGCAACATCACCCTTGAGCAGGCCCAGCGCTACCAGCAGCTGCTGCGCGATGTGACCGAGGTCGTGTGCCTGAGGGCCTTCTACCGCGACGGGCCGGTGCAGGCCAGCCACGGCAACCGCCAGACTGAGCCGGGCCTGACTTTCGGTGGATCCAACGAGCACTTCCTCGCGGCCAACCAGCACGCGATCGACCTCGGTCGGAACTTCACCGCGGAGGACGTCGACCTCGCTCGCCCGTTTGCGATCCTCGGCCAGACGGTCGTGCGCAAGCTTTTCCCCGCGGAGTCGCCGCTTGGTAAACGGGTCAAGCTCGCGGGCCGCACCTACGAGGTGATCGGCACCTTCGCGGAGAAGGGCAGCAGCTTCGGGCAGACGCAGGACGAGATCGTGATCGTGCCGGTCACCCGCTTCCTCTCCGATTTCGGCGGGGCACGGTTCTCGATCAACCTTGCTACCCAGGCGCCCTCGCAGGCGGTCTACAACGAGACGCTCGACCGGGCCATCACCGCGATGCGTATGGTCCGCAGCCTGCGGGCGGAGCAGGAGAACGATTTCGAGATCTCCTCCAATGACTCGCTCATCGCCGCCTTCGCGCAGATCGCGGACGTGGTGCGCGCCGGCGCGCTAGTGATCAGCGCCATCGCGCTGCTGGCGGCGAGTGTGGGTATTATGAACATCATGCTGGTGAGCGTCACTGAGCGCACCAAGGAGATCGGGGTCCGCAAGTCGGTCGGCGCCCGGCGGAGCTCCATTTTGGGCCAGTTTCTGATCGAGGCCGTGCTCCTTTCGCTCACCGGCGGGGTGGTGGGAATCATGCTTGGGGTCCTGACGGGCAACGCCCTCGTCGTCTGGCTGCAGGCCGAGGTCGTGTTCCCCTGGGGTTGGGCGGCCTTGGGCCTCGTCACGTGCTCCTTCATCGGGGTGGCGGCGGGCCTCTACCCGGCGCTGAAGGCCGCCAATCTCGATCCGATAGAGTCGCTTCGGTACGAATGAGGAGCGCGCGCTAATTGGCTCGCCCGGGCCGGGGGGCCGCCGCACGGTGGCGCGATGCTGAAGCTGCTGTTCATTGGCGATATCGTCGGCCGCCCGGGCCGGGACATCGTCGCCGGGCGTCTCGGGCGCCTCCGGACCGAGCAGAGCCTAGATTTTGTGGTGGCCAACGCCGAGAACGCTGCCGCCGGCGCCGGGATCACGGGGGACATCGCCCGCTCGCTGCTGGACTGCGGTGTCGATGCGATCACGCTCGGCGACCACGCTTGGGACCAGCGCGGCTGGGAGCACGAGATCACCCAGCTGGACCGCGTGTGTCGCCCCGCCAACCTACCCCGCGCCTGCCCCGGGATGGACCACCTCATTATCGAGGCGCGGGGGTTCCGCGTCGCGGTCTTCACCGTGCTCGGCCGGACCTTTATGGGCCTGAAGGCGGACTGCCCCTTCCTCACCTCCGACCGGCTGATCGGGCAACTGCGCGCTCAGGCCGACGCCATCATCGTGGAGATCCACGCTGAGGCCACCTCTGAGAAGCAGGCCCTCGGCTGGCACCTCGACGGCCGGGTGACCGCCGTGCTCGGCACCCACACCCACGTCGCGACCGCGGACGCGTGCGTCCTGCCCAAGGGTACCGCGTTCATCTGCGACGTCGGGATGACCGGGCCGTACGCCAGCGTGCTCGGCCGCGAGGTCCGGCCGGTGGTGGATCGCTTCCTCGACGGTATGCCGCGCCGGGCCGAGGTCGCGACGGAGGACGTCCGCCTCTCCGGTGCGCTGGTCGAGATCAATGCCTCCAGCGCCAGCGCCCGGCGGATCGAGTTGCTGACCGTGCGCGCCTGAGCGAGGGACGGCCCGGCCGCTTCCCCCGCCGGGTTCAGGGAGGCAGGATCCGGATGCCTTGGTACGTGCGGCCCCAAAGCCCGTCCTCCTCCCAGCCCTGCACGCGGGGGGAGAGCAGCCAGGTCTTGGTGTTGAAGTAGAGCGGGGTCAGCGGGCAAGCGGCGAGCAACGCTTCCTCGGCTTCCGCGAGCCGGGCGTCACGCTCCACCGGATCCGCGGTCGCGGCGGCCGCGGCGAGCAACCGGCCGTAGGCAGGATCGTTCCAGCCCGGATAGTTGAGCGGGTGCCCGGGCCCGAAATCCTCCAGCATCGCGAGCGGATCCGCGACGTCTGGGATCGCCGTGATGAAGGCGAGGTCGAAGGTCCCCTGCCGGAGCGCGTCCAGATGGACCCGGGCCTCGCGGACGGCGATCGTCGTCTCGACGCCGAGCTCGCGCCGCCAGAGCTGCTGGATCGCCTCGAGGACAGGGGTCTGGGTCCAGCCGCTGAGCTCAAGCCGGGGCACGCCTCTGCCCCCGGGAAAGCCGGCCCGCGCCAGTTCGTCGCGGGCGGCTTCCGGAGCGTAGCGTACCGCGCCGCCGGGCGGCGCGCCCCCGGGGGCGAGACCCAGGGGGAGGAAACGATCGGCTGCGCGGTGGCCGCCTTGGAGGACGGTCGCGGCGAGGCGTTCCCGGTCGATCGCGAGGGCGAGCGCGCGGCGGACGCCCGGCGTGAGCGCGGGCCGGCGGGTGTTGAAGGCGAGGTAACGGGTCTCCAGCATCGGCGCCCGCCGGAGTTCGGCCGGCCGTTCCCTTTCCCACGCGGCTAGCCGGCCCCCGGGCACGGCCATCGTCGCCTCCACCTGGCCCGCGCGGTAGGCCCTTTCCTCGGCGTCGCCGCTGTCGAAGCGCACGAATTGGACCTCATCCAGCTCGACCCCCGTGGCGCCGCGCCAAGCCGGGTTGCGCCGAACGACTACGCGTTGGTCGGGGCGCCACTCGGTGAGGAGGAATGGTCCGTTGCCGACGAAGTTGCCGGGTTCGGTCCACCGGCGGCCGTGGCGCGCCACGACGTCCGCGCGGACGGGCAGCCATGGGGCGCTGGCGACGTGGTGCGGAAACCGCGGGTTCGGCTGCTCGAGGCGGATCTCGAGGCTCCGCGCGTCGAGGGCGCGGAAACCGACCGTGCGGAAGTCGGTGGTTTGCCCGGTCCCGTAGGCGCGGGCCCCGGCTACGAGGTGGAGGGAGGCCGCCTTGGGCGAGGCGGTGGCGGGGCGCAGGGCGCGCTCGTAGGCCGCGACAAAGTGTTCCGCGGTCACCGGGGCTCCGTCCGACCAGCGGCCGTCTGGCCGGAGGTGGAAGACATAGGTCCGGCCGTCCGGGGAGAATTCGAACCGGCTGGCGGCGCCGGGCCGGGGTGGTTCGCCCGCCGGGCCCGGGACCAGCAGGCCCTCGAGCAGGGCCCGCAGCATCCCGAACTCATCCGGCAGGGTGGTGGCTGCCGGGTCGAGCGAGGCGGGTTCGTTCCGCTGGCTTACGCGCAGCACCGACTCCGTCGCGGGCGCGGCCGGGCGCCCGCAGCCCGCGGCGAACGCGAGGAGCAAGCCCGCGCCCGCCCGCGCCGCGGCGACGACCCTAGGGCTCCAGCCAGACATTTTTGTACGGGTGATGGTCCAGCAGGTTGGAGTGCCAGCCTTTCACCGCGGGGTGGATCAGGAAGACGTGCGTGTAGTGGTAGACCGGGATGAACGGCACGCCCTCGAGCAAAATGGATTCCGCGCGCTGGAGGAGTTCCTCCCGCGCCGCGGGATCAGCGGTGCGGGCGGCGGCAAAGAGGGCCGCATCATACTCCGGCTGCGCCCAGCCCGTGTAATTGTTGCCGCTGTCCCCGCGGAAAATGTCGAGGAAGGTCGCCGGGTCGAGGTAGTCGCCAATCCAGTCCCCGCGGAGGATCTGGTAATCCCCGGCGCGCCGCGCCGCGTGGGTGACCTTGAGCTCCTGGTTGGAGAGGCGAACCTCCACCCCGAGCTCGCGGCGCCACATCTCCTGCACGGCCTCCGCCACCGCGCGGTGGTTCTCTGAGGTGTTAAACAGCAAGTCGATGGGCGGTAGGCCGCGGCCGCCCGGGAAGCCCGCCGCCGCGAGCAACCGGCGCGCTTCCGCGGGGTCGGAGGGGACCCGGGCGCGCGCCGTGTAGCCGGCGGTCCCCGGAGGCGTGAGCGCGTGGGCGGGTCGCTGGCCGCCCCGCAGGAGCCGGGTGACGATCGCTTCACGGTCGATCGCGAGGGCGAGCGCGCGGCGGACGCGCACGTCGTTGAGCGGCGGCCTCCGCGTGTTGAGGCGGAAGAAGTAGGTCGCGAGGTACGGGTCGAGCCGCAGCAGGTGGGGCGAGTTCTGGCGGTAGGAGTCGATCTTACTGATGGGTGCGTACTCGGTGACGTGCAGCTGGCCGGCCCGGAAGGCGCGCTCCTCGGCGTCGACGCTGTCCAGCGGGTAGAAGCGGATCCCGTTGAGGCGGACGGTGGCGGCGTCCCAGTAGCCGGGGAACTTCTCGACCGCGATGACCTGGTTCTGGCGCCACTCGGTGAGGCGGAAGGGCCCGTTGGTCACAATGTTGGCGGGGCGCGTCCACGGGTTCCCGCGCTGGGCGATGGGGCCGAGGCGGGCGATGGTCTCCACGGGCACGGGGTACCAAGGCGGGTTGGTGAGCAGGGAGAGGAAGTAGGTCGCGGGATGCTCGAGCGTCAGGCGGAGCGTGCGGTCGTCCGCCGCCTCGGCGCCGACGGTGGCGAAGTCGCGTCCGCCGCTTTTGTGGAACGCCTCCGCGCCGCGGAGGATGTAGAGCATATTCGCGTAGTCCGCGGCCAGGGAGGGGGTGAGGATGCGCCGGAAGCTCGCGGTGAAGTCGCGTGCGGTGACCGGCCGGCCATCGCTCCAGCGGGCGTCGCCGCGGAGGCGGAAGGTGTACGTGAGCCCGTCCGCGGAGATCTCCCAGCGCTCCGCGACGCCGGGCACGGGGCGGAGGTCGACCGGGTCCTCGGTGACGAGGCCTTCGAAGAGGGCGCGGAGGATGTTGCCCTCGGCCACGCCGGTGACGACGTGGGGGTCGAGCTCGTTGACCTCGTAACCGACCCCGCGGTGGAGGATCTGCTGGCGGTTGCCGGCCTCGACGCGGGTCTCGCGCGGCAGGCAGCCCGCGGCGAGCAGGAGGGCGGCGCAAAGGGGGAAAATCATCCTCATAAGGGAACGAGCAGGGCGACGGCGTGCGCGGCGATGGCGCGGCCCTGGCCGAGTTCGCCGACCCCCTCGTGAGTCGTGGCCTTGAGGCCGATCTGCCCGACGGGGAGGCCGGTGGAGCGGGCGAGGGCCGCCTTCATCTCCGCGAGCCGCGGCTGGATGCGGGGGCGTTCCGCGATGAGGGTTAGGTCGACGTTGGCGGGCTGCAGCCCGCGGGCGCGCAGCTCCGCGCAGACGCGCTGCAGCAGCAGTTGGGAATCGATCCCGCGGTAGGCGGGGTCGGTGTCGGGAAAAAAGTGCCCGATATCCGGCAGTCCGGCGGCCCCGAGGAGGGCGTCGCAGAGCGCGTGCGTGAGGCAGTCGGCGTCGCTGTGACCCTCGAGGCCGAAGTCCGCCTCGAAGCGGACGCCCCCGAGCACGAGGGGTCGTCCCGGTGCAGTGCGGTGGATGTCGTAGCCGTGGCCGATGCGCGGGATCATCGGCGGTCCGCCGCACGTTCGCGGGCGAGCAGGAACTCGACGTAGGCGAGGTCCGCGGGCGTGGTGAGCTTCGGGTTGGGGCGGTCGTTCGCGAGCACCGCGACGGGGTGGCCGAGCAGTTCAACGGCCTGCGCGTCGTCGGTGACGGGGAGGCCGCGGGCGGCGACGCGGGCGTGCGCCTGGACGATCAGGTCGCGGGCGAAGACCTGCGGCGTCTCTGCGGCCCAGAGGCGGTCGCGGGCGAGGGTGCGGAGCCGCTCGGGGTTGCCGCGGGAACCCTGAGGCCGGAGTTCCTTGATCGTGTCGGTGACGCGGCGGGCCAGCACTACGGCGTGCTCCCGGCGGACGATCTTGAGCAGCGCGACCAGCTGGTCGGGCTGGATGAGCGGGCGGGCGCAGTCGTGGATGAAGACGTGGGCGATGTCGGCC
Source organism: Verrucomicrobiota bacterium (assembly GCA_016871775.1). Classification (GTDB taxonomy): domain Bacteria; phylum Verrucomicrobiota; class Verrucomicrobiia; order Opitutales; family Opitutaceae; genus ER46. Next base: position 28,511 of record VHCI01000022.1, read on the forward strand.
GGCAGCGCCTCGAGGGCAAGCTGCACCGAGTCGCGCCGCTCGCGGCCGCCCCGGACCAGCAGGGTGGGGGTGGGGGCGCAGGCGGCAAGTGCGAGCATCTGGCGCTGATCGCGGTAGACGACCACGTGGAGGTCCGCGACCCCGCTGGCGAGGAAGGCGGCGGCCGAATGGGCGAACACAGGCCGGCCAGCGAGGGGGGCGAGGACCTTGTCGGCTACGGCCCCGGCCATCCGGGAACCGCTGCCGGCGGCGAGAAGGATGGCGGCGGTGCGGCCCATCGGTGTTAGGCGCCGACTTCCGCGAGGATCGCGCGGGCGGCGGCGACCGGGTCGGGCGCCTTGAAGATCGGCCGGCCGACCACCAGGTAATTCGAGCCGGCGCGCACCGCCTCGGCGGGAGTCATCACGCGCTTTTGGTCGTCCGCGCGCGCGTCGCGGGGGCGGATGCCAGGGGTGACCAGCTTCACCTCCAGCGGGAGGACCGCACGCAGCGGGGCGATCTCAAGCGGCGAGCAGACGAGCCCGCGCAGGCCGGCGTCGGCGGCGAGGCGGCCGAGGCGGACGACCTGTTCCTCCGGCGTGCCGGCCACGCCGGTGGCGGCGAGCGCGGGGGCGCCAATCGAGGTGAGGACGGTGACGCCGAGGAGGAGCAGGTCGGGGGCGTGCTGGCGCTGCGCCTTCACCGCCCATTCCATCATCTCGCGGCCGCCGCCGGTGTGCAGCGTGAGCATCCCGACCGGCAGGCGGGAGGCGGACTCGACCGCCTTGGCCACCGTGTTCGGGATGTCGTGCAGCTTCAGGTCGAGGAACACCTTGAAGCCGAGGTCGGCGATCCCGCGGACCGCATCGGGGCCGCAGGCGGTGAACATCTCGAGCCCGAGCTTGGCCCAGCGCACGGTGCCCTGGAGCTGGCGGAGCACCGGAGCGACTTCGCGGGGCGACTGGGCGTCGAGGACGAGGATCAGTTCGCAGGGCATCGGGCGGGAGTAAGGCCGGCCCGCCTCGGGGATAGAAGTCAAAACGGCGGCCGGCGCCGCGGCGCTTGCGCCGGGCGATCCGCCGCGCGAGAAGGTCGCCGTGCCGTCGCTGGTCTTCGCCGCCCCCGCCAAGGTCAACCTCCTGCTCGCCATCACGGGCCGGCGCCCCGACGGCTTCCACGACCTCGTCTCCGTGGTGGCGACGTTGGACCTGGCTGACACCCTGGAGGCGGAGCCGGCGGCGGAATTTTCGCTGGTCTGCGACGACCCGGAGTTGACGTCCGGTCCCGACAACCTGGTCCTGCGGGCCGCGGCGGCCTTTCGGCGGGAGACCGGCTGGGCGAGCGGTGTGGCCTTCCGTCTGCGTAAGCGCATCCCGGCGGGCGCCGGGCTGGGGGGCGGCAGCAGCGATGCGGTGGCGGCCCTGCGGGCGCTGAACCAGCTGGCCCCGCCGGATCGTCGCCTTCATCTGCCTGGATTGACCCGGCTCGCGGCCGAGCTCGGCTCCGACTGTCCGTTGTTTTTGGCGGAGGGCCCGGTGGTGCTGCGGGGCCGGGGTGAGCGGGTCGAACCCTTGCTGCCAGCGGAGGTCGCGCGGCTGCGGGGCCGGCGGTTGCTGGTCTGCAAGCCCGCGTTCGGCATCCCGACGCCCTCGGCCTACGCGCGCCTGGCCAAGGGTGCGCCGGGTTCCTACTGGCCGGCGGCGGAAGCCGAGGCGTGGCTGGCGCGGTGGCGGGCCGATCCGGCGGCGCCGGCGGAGGCCCTGCTGCGGAACACGATGGAGGCACCGGCGTTCGCCAAGTTCCCCGCGCTCCCCGAACTGCTCATACGGCTTAAAGCCGCTGCGGAGGTGGAGGGCCGGATGAGCGGCAGCGGCAGCGCGTGCTTCGCCTTGCTGCCGGAAGGGATGCCGGTAGCACCCCTCCTCGACCTGGTGCGGACTGGTTGGGGCCCATCGGCATTCGCCACCGAGGCGCGGATCGCTTAAATCCGCATTGACCCTTTCGCGGGCCGAAAGGTTACTCAAGGGTGGTGCTTGCGTAACCCCGCGCGGGCCCGACTCCCTGTCACCAATGGAAACCCGGGATCGTCACGAGTTCACCGTGCAAGGCATCGCCGCCTCGCAGGGGATTGCGTACGGCGAGGTTTTCCTCTACCTGCAAAGCGACCTCAAGGTTCCTGACTATCAGGTCGAGACGGAGCGGCGGATCGACGAGGTGGCCCGCTTCGACCGCGCGCTGGTCGCGACCCGCCAGCAGATCGCGCGCATCAAGGCCGAGGTAGAGCGCAACCTCGGGCCGGAGGAGGCCGCGATCTTCGACGCCCACCTGCTGGTGCTTGAGGACGAGGCGCTTATCGGCGAGACGGTACGCGAATTCGAGGAGTCCGGCCGCAATATCGAGGGCTGCTTCCAGCGCATCTCCGCCCGCTACATCCGGGCGTTCGAGGAGATCGACGACGAGTACCTGCGCGAGCGCGCGGTCGACCTCCGCGACGTGGCGCAGCGCGTCCTCCAGAATCTCCTGGGCCAGACCGAGAACTCGCTCAGGCGCCTCGCGGGCGAGCGGATCGTCGTGGCCGTTGCCATCTCGCCCTCCGCCTCCGCCTCGCTCGACCGTTCGTCGGCTATGGCTCTGGCGACGGATTCCGGCAGCAAGACCGGCCACGCGGTCATTGTGGCCCGGTCGATGAAGATCCCTGCGGTGGTCGGGCTCCGGGACCTCACCCGGCGGGTCAGCGACGGGGACTTGGCGATCATCGACGGCTACGACGGCCTCGTCATCGTCAACCCCTCCGAGGCGACGCTCTTCCGCTACGGGAAGATCCAGGAGCGCAAGAAGTCGTTCGAGGCGCTCCTGCGGGAGGTCAGCCACCTACCGGCCGTGACGCTGGACGGTGTGCCGGTAACGCTGCAGGCCAACATTGAGAAGGCGGACGAGGCGCGGCTGGTGGCGGAAAACGGGGCGGAGGGTGTGGGCCTTTACCGCACGGAATTCCTCTACCTAAACGCGGGGCGCCTGCCGACCGAGGAGGAGCAGTACCAGGATTACTGCGCCGTCGTGGAGGCGGTGGCGCCACGGCCAGTGGTGATCCGCACGCTCGATCTGGGCGGCGACAAACCGATGACCGACCAGACCGACCTGTTCCCGCGGGAGTCGAACCCGTTCATGGGCTTCCGGGCCATCCGCTGGTGCCTTGAGCACGCGGCGGTCTTCAAGGTCCAGTTGCGGGCCGTCCTGCGGGCGAGCGCCCACGGGCGGGTGCGGATGATGTACCCGATGATCAGCGGGGTGGACGAGCTGGCGCGGGCCAACGCACTGCTCGGGGAGTGCCGGGAGGAGCTGCGGGCGGCGGGGATCCCCCACGACGCGCAGCTGGAGGTGGGTACGATGATCGAGATCCCGAGCGCCGCCCTGATCGCGGACCTGCTCGCCCGCCAGTGCCGTTTCTTCAGCATCGGGACCAACGACCTGATCCAGTACACCCTCGCGATCGATCGCGGCAATGACCGCATCGCGCACCTCTACGAGCCGACGCACCCGGCGGTCCTCCGCTCGCTGCGCCAAATCGTGACCGAGGCCCGGCGGGCCGGCATCCCGGCGGGTGTCTGCGGCGAGATGGCGGGCGACCCGATCTACGCAGCGCTGCTGCTCGGCCTCGGCTTCGACTCGCTGAGCATGTCGCCGGCTTGGATCCCCTCCGTCAAATACCTGATCCGCGCGATGCGAATGAGCGACGCGCGGGCCCTCGCGGAGGAGGCGCTCGCGCTGGACTCGGCTTCCGCGATCCACGCCCGCTGCGAGGCGTTCTACCGGTCGCGGGTACGGCTGGAGTGACCCGCGCCGCGAGTTGCACGGCGGCCGATCCGCGTTTAGCAGTTCTGGTCATGGCTACGCGCCTCGCCCTCTTCTCGTGGTTGGTCGGGCCGTTTGGGCTGCTGCTGCTCGCGGGCTGCAACAACGTCTTCGCGCCCAAGTACCGGGTGCTGGTCGACGCCATCGCGGCCCCGGAAGTGCCCGCGCCGGCCGTCGGCAAGTCATACCGTCTGCTCGCCCGCAAGTCTACGGTCACGGGCCAGCAGTCTCAGGTGGAGGTGATCAAGGCGTGCGTCGACGCCGCGCTAGCGGGCAAGGGAATGTTCGAGGCGCCCGCAGGCGTCCCCCCAGACGTGTTCATCGAGGTGGGCTTCGGGGTGGCCGCCACGCCTCGGGTCGATGCCACCTCGCGGGAGACCTTCCTGCAGCTGGCCGCCCGCGCCAATGCCTCCCGCGGGATCGACAAGGGCGCCGGCCCGGAGATCTGGGACGTGCGCGTGGCCGTCGTGGGCATCTCCGGACGGATGGAGACCGCGATGCCGTTGCTCGCTGCGGTGGCCGCCGACCACATCGGCCGTGACACCAAGCTGGAGACCAAGATCGAGGTGCCGCAAAACGCCGAGGTGATCGGCAGTGTGCGCGCGGGTGCGATCCGGACGCTGGAGGGCGGCGCGACGCCCCGCACTCCCGCGAGCGCGGGGGCGGCGGTGAATCCGGTGCGCGCGGACTAGGCGCTCCGGCGCGGCCGCGTCAGTCAAACCACTCGTCCGCTGGGTCGAAGGCGGGAATTGCCACGTTGACGATGCGGAAGCACCCTACTAGGCGGTGGCGGCAGCCGGGCTGGATCATTACTGACAACATCGGTCGGGCGGGAACCCGTTCCCCGTCGAGCTCGATGAAGCCCTCGCCTTCGAGTATCAGGTAGATCTCGGTCATTTTCAGGTGGTAATGGGTGCGGGCGTCGATCGAGATGTCTACCAGATGGACGGTCGCAAAGTCGTTGCCGGGCACAGCGAACCCGCGGCGCGCGGAGCCGCAGGGGCAGGGGACGGCGGGTACGGCGTCGAGCTGGGTCCGCAGATGGCGCGCGCCGCGGTGGACGACCGGGGAGTTCGGACCAGCTTCGGGGTTCATCCTTTGGAGCAAATGGTCAGCGGGCGACGGGGCGAGCGCGAACAGTTGGCACGAGTACTCCCCGCTTCGTCGATTTCCGCGCCAAACCCGCTTGCCGGTTTTTTGCGATAATCCCATCTTCGCTTCGTCGCTCAACCGGAGCTCCTCTATCCCGACGTTCGCCGATCCGCTCCCGCCACCATGAACAAAATCAGCCAGCACGCCCGCGAGGGTTTCACCCTCGTTGAGATCATTATCGTCGTCGTCATTCTAGGCCTCTTGGCCGCGATGGCGGTTCCGGCCTTCAACAAGGCCCGCCAGACGGCGACCGAGAAGACCATTTTGAATGACCTGCGCCAGCTCTCTGCCGCGGCCGACCAGTACTTTTTGGAGAACGGTGGCGTCGCTGAGGTCCCGGTCACCAAGCTCAAGTCCGAGTACGTGAAGACCTTGAACACCAGTCGCTCCGGCGAGATCTGGCCCACCACGATCTCCCGCACGGCTACCACGATCACGGTGACCTACGGGCCGGACGCGACCAAGGTCTCGGTCGACCGCTAATCCGCGCGCCGCACGGATTAGCGCCCCCCGGCTGGTCCGGGGCCGAATTAGAACGCGGCGGTTTCCCAGCTCCTGCTTCGTTTTTCGGTCCTCGGCGACCGTCCCCGGGAGGCTGGATTAGCGGAAGGGCGCGTCGCTTCCCCACGAACCCTCAGCGTCCCGCCTGCTGGTGCGCGTCGAGGAAGGCCCAGAGTTCGCGGGTGCAGGGATCTTGCGGCAGGCCAAGCTCGGCGTTGATGCGGGAATGGTTCGTCTCCCGGGCGCCAAAGACCTTCACGGGCACCCCGACCCCGCGCAGGACCGTGCCGAGCCGCTGGGCCTGCGCGGTGTTGTCGGGGTGTTCCGCCACGTGGAGGATTAGGAAGGGAGGGATGCCCTTGCCGGGCGCGACGTGGGTGACGGCGGAGAAGTCGCGGTGCTGCTCCTCGGTGCCAAATTTGGCCCGGTGCGTTGATTTCGGCTCCGGCTGCCCGTGGGCGCGCCGGCGGGTCTCCGCGGTGGTGATGATCGCCGGCAAATCGTAGGTGTCGCCGTCGACCGCCACGCACCCGCGCAGGGTGGAGAAGGGCACCCCGTGTGCGCGCAGCCGGCGCTCGTCGGTGCAGAGCAGGGCGGCGAGCTGGGCACCGGCCGAGTGCCCCATTACGAAGATCCGCCGCGGGTCTCCGCCGTGGGCTGCGATGTTCGCGTGCACCCAGCCTAGCGCCCGCGCCACGTCGTCGGTCAGGGCCGTCATCTCCACGGCCGGCAGCAGCCGGTAGTTGGTCGCCACGAAGACGAACCCGCGGGCAGTGAAGGCCCGGGGCTTCTCCTGCACCAGGTTCTTGTCGCCCGCCTGCCAGCCGCCGCCGTGAATCCAGAACACGACGGGCAGGTCGCGCGCGCCCGGGGGCGCATAGATGTCGAGCACCTGCCGCGGGGCAGCGGCCGGAGCGTAGGGGACGTCCCGGTGCACCGGGGCGAGGTCGGCGGCCAGGAGGGCGAGGGGGGCGGCGAGGAGGAGGAGGATTTTCATCGCGGGGTGCCGCAGGAGATCCGCTTAATGCGGCCGGCGGAAGCGAATTCCCCGCGCCGCGTTTCACCTTGTCAGAGAAAGGTGACGCGGGCACGGTTTTTCTCAGCTCCCGCGCCCGATGTCCGTACTGGTCCGCCCCGCTTTGCTGGCCCTCGCCTGTCTTGGACCCATGGTCGCCGCGCCGGCCAAGGTGGATTTTGTCCGCGAAATCCGGCCGCTGCTCGCCCGACATTGCTATGATTGCCACGGGCCCGAGGAGGCGAAAGGCGGACTGCGGTTTGACCAAGCGGTCGCGGCCCGGCGGGGCGGCGAATCGGGCCTGCCCGCGGTCGTGCCGGGACATCCGGAGCGCAGCGAACTGCTGGCCCGGCTTCGCGCCACGGACCCGGAGGACGTGATGCCGCGGAAGTCGGCCCCGCTGCCTGCGGCGGACCAAGAGCTCCTGCGGCGCTGGATTGCCGAGGGAGCGGACTGGCCGGCCGACGCGCGCCACTGGGCCTACGTCCCGCCCGTCCGCCCGCCGGTGCCCGCTCCGCGCGCCGGTCAGGCTGCACCCGGTTCCCCGATCGACGCCTTCGTCGCCGCGCGCTTGGAGGCGGTCGGTATCATCCCGGCGCCTGCGGCCGACCCGGCGCGCTGGCTGCGGCGCGTCACGCTCGACCTCACGGGGCTGCCGCCCACGCTGGCGGAGTCGGCCGCGTTCGAGGCCGATCGTTCGCCCGCGGCGCGAGGGCGCGCCGTCGACCGGCTCCTTGCCTCGCCGCGCTTCGGTGAACGCTGGGCTCGGCCGTGGCTGGATCTCGCGCGGTACGCCGATTCCCACGGTTTTCAGCGCGACGACCTCCGCGACCTCTGGCCCTACCGCGACTGGGTGATCGCGGCCCTCAACGCCGACTTGCCTTTCGACCGCTTCTCCGTGCTCCAACTGGCGGGAGACCTGTTGCCCGAGTCCGAGCGGGGTTTCGCCGTGGAGGCGCTCGTCGCCACGGGCTTCCACCGCGCGGCGGCGACCAACGTCGAGGCCGGCACCGACCAGGAGGAGGGGCGGGTGAACCAAGTCTTCGACCGTGTGAACACCACGGCCACCGTCTGGCTGGGCACGACCCTCGAGTGCGCGCAGTGCCACAACCACAAGTACGATCCCTTCTCCATCAAGGACTACTACCGGCTCTTCGCCTTCTTCAACCAGGCGGAGCGGGAGACGGACTTCACCACGCCCAAGGCGATGGCGGCCCTGCGCTTCACCGGCCCGTACCTAGACCTGCCGCCCGCGGAGGCCGAGGCGGCCGCGCGCGCTGGATTCACCACCCGGCTGGCGTCGCTCGACGAGCGCATCGCGGCCCGCCGGCCCGCGTTGCTCCAGGGTTTCGCGACGTGGCAGGAGCAGGTGGATCCCGCCACCGTGCCGGCCGCGATCGCGGCTGTCCTGCGCGTCGAGGCTGCGCAGCGCAACGCGGCCCAGCGCGCGCGCTTGGAAGCCTACTTCCTTGGCCTCGACCCGGAAATGGCCGCCCTGCAGGCGGAGCGGCGCGCGCTCGAGAAACAGCGGCCGCCGTCCCCCGCCCGCACGCTGGTGATGCGCGATGTCGCCACGCCGCGTCCGACGCGGGTCCTGCGCCGGGGCAACTTCCTCGACCCGGGCGAGGAGATCGGGCCCGGCACGCCGGAGGTCTTGCATTCCTTCCGAGGCGGGGCTTCTGCCAACCGCCTCGACCTCGCCCGCTGGCTCGTCTCCCGGGAGAACCCCCTCGTCGCGCGCGTCACCGTCAACCGCTGGTGGGCCGAGCTTTTCGGCCGCGGCCTCGTCGCCACGCTGGAGGATTTCGGAATCAAGGGCGAACCGCCGTCCCACCCCGAGCTCCTCGACTGGCTCGCGGTGGAGTTGATGGACCACGGGTGGAGCCTGAAGCACCTTCTGCGCGGGATCACATTGTCCGAAACCTACGGCCGGGCGTCCCGGGTCGAGCCGGCGGCACGGGCGCGCGACGACCAGAACGTCCTGCTCGCCCGGGGACCGCGGCTGCGGCTCGACGCCGAGATGATCCGGGACAACGCGCTGGCGGCCGCCGGGCTCCTGAGCGCGCGGATGGGCGGCCCGCCGGTGCGCCCGCCTCAGCCGGCTGGCCTCTGGGAAAGCAAGGTTGGTGGCGACCGGGTGACCTACTACGTGAGCGACGGCGAGGACGCCTGGCGCCGCGGGATCTACACGGTGTGGAAACGCACCTCGCCGTACCCGAGCTTCACCGTGTTCGACGCTCCGGCGCGCACGGCGTGCGCGGTGCAACGCTCGCGGTCCAATACCCCACTGCAGGCCCTCGTGCTCCTTAACGATCCGGTCTACGTCGAAGCCGCGCGCGCGCTCGGGCGGCGGATGGCGGCCGAGACCGCGGGGGCGCCCCTCGCGGACCGTTTGCGTCACGGCTTCCGCCTCTGTCTCGCCCGTTCGCCCGGCGCCACCGAATTGGCCGCGCTCGAACGGTTGTGGCGCGAGCAGGCTGCGGCGGGCGACGAGACCTCGGCCTGGCACGCCGTCGGGACCGTGCTGCTGAATTTGGACGAGATGATCACCAAGGGATGAACGCCGCCGATCCGCTGCCCCCCGCCGACTGGCTCGACTACGCCCGGGCCGAGACCCGCCGCGCCTTCCTCCGGAGTTCCGGCGTCGGGCTCGGGGGCATCGCGCTCTCGTCCCTGCTCAGCCAGAGCCTCGGCGCGGCCGCCGCGACCACTCGGGCGCCGCATTTCGCCCCGCGGGCCAAACGGGTCATCTACCTGCATATGGTCGGGGCGCCCTCGCAGCTGGACCTGTTCGACCCAAAGCCAGCCCTCGCGCGCTACGACGGCCAGAAG
>VHCI01000023.1 GCA_016871775.1 Verrucomicrobiota bacterium
CGACGGGGAGCACTCCGGTGGTGACGCTGGATAATGGGAGCGGCTCGCCGGTGACGCTGACGGCGGTGTCGAACTCCGCTAGTGAGATAAGGGCGACGGTGCCGACCGGCACGGCGAGCGGGACGTACGGGCTTAAAGTCACTTTCGGCACAGGTAACACGGCGGTAGTTCTGGGACGTCAAAACTTCGTGGTGGAGACGAGCGGCGGCGGGACGACGCCGCAGTACGCGATCGCGGCCATCAATCCGCAGCCTGTGGCCGCGGGTGGAGAGGTGACGTTGACGGGCACATACCCGACGGGGAGCACTCCGGAGGTGACGCTGGTGAATGGGAGCGGCACGACGGTGGCGACGCTTACGGTGGTGTCGAACTCCGCGAGTGAGATCAAGGCGACCGTGCCATCCGGTACGACCAGCGGGACGTACGTGCTGAAGGTCAACTTCGGCACGGGTCACACGGCGGTAGTTCTGGGACGTCAAAACTTCGTGGTGGGGACGAGCGGCGGCGGGACGACGCCGCCGCCCGGCGGGACGCCGCCGACGATCATCGCTCAGCCCGCCAACGTCACCATCCCCAATGGCGAGCGGACCCAGTTGAGGGTCACCGCCTCGGGTACCGGGACGCTCACGTACCAGTGGTACCAAGGACAGAGCGGCACCACAACGACGCCGGTATCGGGCGCCACCGGCCCGACGTTCACCACCCCCGCGATTACGGCGACGTCCAGTTACTGGGTGCGGATCACAGACGGCAATGGGGCAGTAACGAACAGCCCGACGGTGACCGTTACGGTCTCGGCGACATCACCGCTTACCGTCACCCAGCAAGTGGTGGGGCCGGGCTACAACGTCGGGGGCGTCGTAGCGGTGACGAATTCGATTTCGTACTCGGGTACCGCCCCAAGCCGGATCGACTGGTCCACTTTGCTGCCTGCCGGCTGGAGATACCTCGGCAGCGGTGGCAGCGAGGGCGGGGTGCGGCCGGTTTACAAGAACGCTGACCTCATAGAGTGGTCTTGGACCACGGTGCCTGCCAGTCCGATTGAATTCACTTACATGGTCAGCATTCCCCACGGGACCGCAGGCGATCAGGTGATCGCTTCCCTTGTCACGAGCCAGGCGGCTGGAACTAAGTACCAGACGATGGCCAAACCTGATCCATTGGTCATCCGATCGGCATCACTCCATTCGGCCGATTCTAACCGAGACGGGAAGATATCCCTGATCGAGCTGACCCGCGTGATCGAGCTCTACAACTATCGCTCCGGAACCACCCGGACAGGCCAGTACAAGATTCAAGCTAGCACCGAGGATGGCTTCGCGTCTGGGCCATGACCCATGAATTCGATTCTGGGAAGCGGTTTCGAATTCCGATTGCTGATCGGGAGGTGTCGGGACGGTCTTCACTTCTCGGCTCTATTATTAGTCGCATTACTTCAGCGTAGTCCCGCGCTTGAAGGTGTGACTCGGATGGGCGAGCGAATTGCCATAAACCGCGGAGTTGAGGTGCTCCGTTCGGGGTTCGCTCTCGCGAGTCTCGGCGCGGTGCAGAGCCTCGCTGGAGCCACAACTTTTATCGCGAAGCAAGGCAGCACGCCGATCATCGATGCGACGCCGCAGCAAACAAGGTTGCGCAACCCCGCGACCGGCACCGTCGGCGTCGCGCTGAATCCGGTCGCCTTCACCTACACCGGAACTCCCAGCGCGCCGCAGTACTGGGTGATTACTGGAGCCTTGCCCCAAGGGTTGACCATATCTCCTTTGCCGAATTCGGGCGTTGTGAGTTCCCCGTATCCTGTGATCACGGGAACGCCGATCGAGAGCGGTTCGTTTACGCTATTTGCTCAGGCATACGGTATTGGAGGACGAGGGATCCCCGAGCCGATAGTTTTCGCGGTCGTGGCGAATGTACACTCAGCCGACTCGGACAAAAATTTCAAAATCAGCCTCCTTGAACTCACGCGGGTCATCGAACTTTACAACACTCGCAATGGCACGACTCGTACGGGATGCTATGCCGTGGCAAGTACGTCTACTGAGGACGGCTTTTATCCCGATGCAGATCGAGCTTCATTGGCTACCGTATCCCTCAGCTCATACCACTCGGCTGACTCGAACCGGGACGGCAAAGTGAGCCTTCTGGAGTTAACCCGCGTGATCGAACTGTATAACACCCGCACTGGGTCGACCCGCACCGGCGCCTACAAACTCCAAACTGGCACCGAGGACGGCTTCGCCCCCTCGCCGTAAGGCCCCGCGGGTGCCGCCGGGGGTCGCCTTCGCCGAGGTCTGCGAGATGCCCTGAAGCGGACCCCCAAATCGCGGGTTCCCTGCGGAGCTGCACTCCGCGTTTGGCAAGTCGGCCGTTTCCTGCGTGGCTCGCGGGGATGCTGGAATCGCTCAGCGATCTGACCCTCGACGACCTTTCGCGCCGCCTCGCCGCCGCCGGGTTCGCGGCCGCGCACGCCGGGCCGGTCCTGCGAACCCATTACGGGCCGGGCCCCTCGTTGCCGCGGTCCGGGTACCTGCCGCCGGCCGGGCTCGCGGACTGGTTGGACGCCACCTTTACCCCCGCCGCCGAGGAGGTGCGGCGCGCGGCGTCCGCCGACGGCACGGTCAAGCTGCTGCTCCGCTGCCGCGACGGGGCCACGATCGAGGCGGTGCTGATGCCGGGTGACCGGCCCGACCGCGCCGCGGGCTGCCTGTCGTCCCAGGTCGGCTGCGCGATGGGCTGCGATTTCTGCGCCACGGCGCGCACCGGGTTCCTGCGCCACCTCACCGCCGGTGAGATTGTGGCGCAGTTCCGCGCGCTGCGGCGCGAGGCGGCCGCCCAGAGCCGGTCGCTGAAGACGGTCGTCTTTATGGGGATGGGCGAGCCGATGCTGAACTTGCCCGCGGTTCTCGCTGCAGCGGAGCGCCTCGCCGACAACCGCGTCGGCGGCCTCGGTTGGCGCCAGATCACGGTATCCACCGTGGGCGTAATCCCCGGCATCGACGCGCTGGCCACCGCCGGCCACAGCCTCAATCTTGCCGTCTCGCTGCACGCTCCGGATGACGCCACTCGCGCGCGGCTGCTGCCGCCCGGCCGGCGCTTCGCGGTGGCGGATGTGCTCGCGGCGGCGGACCGATTCCAGGCCGCGCGGGGCCGGCCCGTTACGCTGCAGTACTGCCTGCTCCGCGGCGTCAACGACGCGCCGGAGCAGGCCGAGCAGCTGGCCGCCCTAGTCGGAGCGCGCCGGATGCACGTGAATCTGCTCCATTACAACGCGACCGGACCCGGGCTCGGGGGGGCGCATTACGAGGCTGTGCCCGTGGCCGGGGCCGAGGCCTTCGCTGCCATCTTGCGCCGCCGCGGCGTGGTGGCGCACTTCCGGCGGCCGCGCGGGCCCGACATCGACGCTGCCTGCGGGCAACTGCGGCGCCGCGCGCTCGCGGCGTCCGCGGGTGACGTTTTCCCACCGGACGCGTCTGCCTGAGCTGAAGCCCGATACTCCGCTTCCGGCCGCTTCTGATCCCAATGCTCCTCGCCCGCCCCGCCGCCATCCTCGCCGCGCTCCTTGCGCTCGCCCCCCCCACCCGCGCTGCGTCCGCGCGGGCCCCCGCCACTCCCGCCGCCACCGCGATGCCGCGTCTGGCCCATCACAATCCCGGGCTCCTAGCCGATCTCGGCGTGGGCCTCTGGGCGTGGCCGCTGCCGATCGACTACAACCGCGACGGCCGGATGGACCTCGTGGTCGTGTGCACCGACAAGCCCTTCAACGGGACCTGGTACTTTGAGAACAGCGGCGACGTCGACCCGCAGCTCCAGCTGCCGATCTTTCGTCCCGCCCGGCTCCTCGGGAACTCCGCGCCCTCGGCCGGCATCTCGTACGTCACCGGCCAGCCCGTGGTCACCGCCACCGCGTCGGTGAAGCAGGGGGACATCTTCGCCTATCGCGGCAACGTGTACCCGGATTTCATGAACTCCCACTTCGACCGGCCCGCGACGCTGGGCGCGCCGGAGCGGATCCTCACGGAGCCGGGCAACATCCGGCAGAACCAGTGGAAGCTGGTCGACTACGACGGGGACGGCGCGCTCGACCTCACCGTCGGCATCGACTTCTGGGGCGACTACGGCTGGGACGCGGCCTTCAACCGCTTTGGCGACTGGACCCGCGGCCCGCTCCACGGGTACGTCTACCTGATGCGCAATACCGGCACCACCGCGAGCCCGGTCTACGCCGAGCCCGTGCGCGTGCAGGCCGGCGGCCGGCCAGTGGACCCGTTCGGGATGCCCTCGCCGATGTGGGGTGACTTCGACGGGGATGGCGACCTCGACCTGCTCTGCGGCGAGTTCCGCGACAGCTTCACCTACTACGAGAACACCGGCACCCGCACACGGCCCGAGTACGCCGCCGGCCGCCCCCTCGCCCTCGGGGGCGTGCCCCTCGTGATGGACCTCTGCATGATCACGCCGACCGCGGTCGACTTTGACGGGGACGGGGACCTCGACCTCGTGGTGGGTGACGAGGACGGCCGGGTCGCGTTCCTCGAGCACACCGGGCGGGTCAGCGGCGGAATGCCCCAGTTTCTCCCCCCGCGCTACTTCCGGCAGTTCGCCGCCGACGTGAAGTTCGGGGCCCTCGCCACGCCCTACGCCTTCGACTGGGACGGCGACGGCGACGAGGACCTCATCAGCGGCAACACCGCCGGCCACATCGGCTTCATCGAGAACCTCGGCGGCAACCCGGCGCGCTGGGCCGCGCCCCGCTACCTCACCGCGGGCGGCCGCCTCATCCGCGAGCAGGCCGGCCCCAACGGCTCCATCCAGGGGCCCGCCGAGGCCAAGTGGGGCTACTCCATCCTCAGCGTCGCCGACTGGGACGGCGACGGCCTGCCCGACCTGATGACCAACGGGATCTGGGGCAAGGTCGTGTGGTACAGGAACGTGGGCACGCGCACCGCCCCGCGCCTCGCGGCCGGCCAACCCGTGGAGGTCGCCCCCGGCACCCGTTCCCCGAAGCCTGCCTGGAACTGGTGGGACCCGCAGCGCCGGGAGTTCGTCACCCAGTGGCGCACCACCCCGCAGATGGTCGACTGGAACGGCGACGGGCTGATGGACCTCGTGATGTCCGACCACGAGGGCTACCTGGCGCTGTTCCCGCGCCGCCGCGCGGCCGACGGCACCCTCGAACTCGGCGCGGCGCAGCGCGTCTTCTGGGGCGAGGGCGTCAGCGTCTACAACAGCAATGGCCAGCCGCAGAACCGCGAGTCCGGCCTGCTCCGGCTCAACGACGGCGTGAACGGCCGGGGCGGCCGCCGCACGTTCTGCGTGGCCGACTGGGACGGCGACGGCACGCCGGACCTGCTCGTGAACAGTAATCCGAACGTTAACTTCCTCCGCGGGCTCGGGCGCGACGACGCTGGCCGCTGGCGCTTCCGCGACGAAGGGCCCGTGAGCGCGCACGTGCTCGCCGGGCACGCGACGAAGCCCACGGTGGGCGACTGGGACCGGGATGGCATCCCGGACCTGCTGATCGGGGCGGAGGACGGCTTCTTCTACCAGGTGCGCAACCCGCGCGCCGCCCGCTGACCCGGTTCCCCCTTCGGACCGCCGCTCCGGCCTCGCGCCGGGCCGGCGGCACCCCCCAGCCTCCGCCTTATGCTCACCCCCGCCAACGCCGCGCGCTACGCCTGGTTCGTGGTCGCGCTCCTGTTCCCCGTCGCGCTCCTCAACTACCTCGACCGGCAGATGCTCGCCACGATGAAGGCGTCGATGGTCGCCGACATCCCGAGCATCGCCAACAAGGCCGACTGGGGCTTCGTCCTCGGCTGCTTCAAGTGGACCTACGCGGTGCTCAGCCCGTTCGGCGGCTTCATCGCGGACCGCTTCAGCAAGCGCTGGGTCATCGTCCTCAGCCTTGGGGCGTGGTCGGCGGTCACCTGGTGGACGGGCCACGTCACCACCTTCAACGAGCTGGTCGCCGCGCGCGCCCTGATGGGCATCAGCGAGGCCTTCTACATCCCGTGCGCCCTCGCGCTGATCGCGGAGTACCACCAGGGCCTCACCCGCTCGCGCGCGGTCGGGTTCCACCAGACCGGCATCTACATCGGCCAGATCCTCGGCGGCTTCGCGGGTTACGCCGCGGAGGATCCGGATCTCGGGTGGCGCTGGATGTTCTCCACCTGCGGGATGCTCGGCGTGGCGTACGCGCTGCCCCTGATGGCGATGCTGAAGGATCCGGACCGGAACCGCTCCGCGGAGCTCCCCGCCGGCCCGGCGCCCGCCCCGCTCGCGGCGGGCGAGGTCTTCCGCGGGCTGCTGACCAACCGCAACTTCCTCCTGCTGATCCTGTACTTCACCCTGCCCGCGATCGCCGGCTGGGTGGTGCGCGACTGGATGCCGGAGATCCTGCGCGAGAAGTTCTCGCTCGGCCAAGGCAAGGCCGGCGTGAGCGCCATCCTCTACGTGCAGATCGCCTCGCTGGTCGGGGCCGTCCTCGGCGGCGCGCTCGCCGACCGCTGGATGCGCACCTCCAACCGCGGCCGGATCTTCACCAGCGCGATCGGGATGGTGCTGTTCCTGCCCGCCCTGTTCAGCGTGGGCAACGCCGGCACACTCACCGTCGCGGTGATCGGCCTCGCGGTGTTTGGCCTCGGCTGGGGTTTCTTCGACTGCAACAATATGCCGATCCTCTGCCAGATCGTCCGGCCCGAATGGCGCGCCACCGGCTACGGGCTGATGAACCTCGTGAGCATCAGCTGCGGCGGGTTCGGTGACTGGCTGTTCGGCTGGCTGCGCGACCGCGACGTCGCCCTGAACGTGATCTTCGGCGCCTTCGCCGGGGTCGCCCTTCTCTCAGTGTTCATCGTCCTGCTGATCCGTCCCGCGCCGGCCGGGGACGACGCGAAACCGGCCGCCTGAGCCGTGGCGACGCGGCCACCCCGTCTCTCGCCCGCCGGGCCGCGGCCCCGCCGCGGGCTGCTCGCCGCCGCGGCCCAACGTCGTGGTCATCCTCGCGGACGACCTCGGCTGGCGCGACCTCCGCTGCACCGGCAACCCGTGGCACGACACGCCGCACCTCGACCAGCTCGCCCGGGAGGGCGCGCGGTTCACCCAGGCCTACGCCGCCGCCCCGATCTGCTCCGCTTCCCGCGTCGCCCTGCTGACCGGCCGTTCCCCGGCGCGCCTGGGCTTCGAGTTCGTCACCAAGCCCGCCACCTCGCGTCCGCCGGCCGGGCTGCCGCTGCGGGTGCCGCCGTACCCGTTGGACCTGCCGCTGTCCGAGGTGACGCTCGCGGAGGTCCTCGGCCCCGGCGGCTACGCCACGGGCTACTTCGGCAAGTGGCACGTCAGCGCCCACGACGGCGGCTATCTCGGCTGGTCCCCGACCCACGGGCCGCGCCAGCAGGGGTTCGGGGAGGGGGACGCCGAGTTCGGCCTCCACCCCTACGCCTATCCCGGCCGCCCGGGGGTGCGGGAGGAAACGCTCCCCGCGGGCCAATACGGCGAGGACGCGCTGACGACCAAGGCGATCGCCTTCCTGCGGGCGCGGCGGGATCGCCCGTTCTTCCTGATGCTCGGGCACTACTTCGCGCACGACCCGATCCATAGCCGCGCGGCCTGGCTGGCGCGCAAGTACGCGGCGCGCCTGCCCGCCGGGGCGGATCCGCGGCGGGCGGAGTACGCGGCGATGGTGGAGACGCTCGGTCATCTGGTCGGCCGGCTGCTGGCCGCGCTGCAGGAGCTCGGCGTGGCGGAGAACACGCTCGTGGTGTTCACCTCGGACAACGGCGGCCACCCGGCCTACTCCGCCAATGGTCCGCTGCGGGGAAGCAAGTGGAATCTCCACGAGGGTGGCATCCGGGAGCCGTGGATCGTGCGCTGGCCTGGCCGGGTCCCGGCCGGGGCGGTGAGCGACGGCCCGTTCGCCGGCACGGACCTGCTGCCGACCCTCGCGGCCGCCGTGGGCGCGCCGCTCCCTGCCGGTGTGACCCTCGGCGGGCGCAACCTCTGGCCGGTGTGGCGGGGCGAACCCGCGGCGACCGAGCTGCTCACGCGCCCGCTGCTCTGGCACTTCCCTTATTATCATCCCGAGACCGGCTTCGCCGCGGCGCGGCCGGCGATCGGCGTGGATGATTTCGCGGTGAGCCAGACGCGGCCCCACGCCGCCCTGCGCCTCGGTGACTGGAAGCTGCTGCACCGCTTCGAGGACGGCCGCGACGAGCTCTAACACCTCGGCCGCGATCCCGGCGAGCAGGCGGACCTCGCCGCGCGCGAGCCGGGGCGGGCCCGCGAGCTCTGTCGCCGCTTGGACGCGGCCCTCGACGAGGCCGGCGCCCGGCGGCCGACGCGGTCCGGGCCGTGACGCCCCGCAGTCCAGCCGTCAACTGAATGAGTTGGCTCAGAAGCGGCCGCCCACCCCGGCCGTCACCGTGACGCCCGGGATGCGCACCTCGGAGATCAGGTCGGCGATCCCGCGGTAGAACGACTGCGGCGCGTTGAAGATGTTGCCGACGTCGAGCGAGAGCGTGACCGCGGGGCGGAGCTGGTAGGCCACGCCGGCGTTCACGATCGTCCGGCGGTCGGTGTACTGGTTGCGCCCGGAACCCGCGGCGGTGAAAGCGTTGAGGTACTCGCCGGTGCGGTTCCAGACCACGCGGGCGCTGAAGCCGCCGTGTCGCCAGTGCAGGTTGGCGTTGCCGGTGAACGGCACGAAGCCCGGCACCTCGCCGGATTTCCGCTCGTCCGCGCCGCCGAAGTTCCCGCGGGTGTCGAGGAAGGTGAAGTTGGCGCCGCCACCGAGCCCGCGCAGCCAGCCGGGCAGGAAGGTGAACTGCTGCTGGTAGCTGAGCTCCCAGCCGCGGACGCGCGCCGAGCCGAGGTTCCGCGTGGTGAGGAGGCTGAAGCCGGCGTACTCGCCGTTGTAGCCGTTGTCCGGGCCGGAGCGGACGGTGCCGGAGAGGATGCCGGAGACGAAGTAGTCGGTGATGCGCTTGTCGAACCAAGACACCGAGAGGTTGCCGACGGGCTCGAAGTAATACTCGAGCGAAGCGTCCCAGCTGGTGGCCATCCGCGGGCGAAGCGACGGGTTGCTGATGGTGAGCGTCTGCGCCTGTTCGTTCACCGTCTCGCTGGGCATCAGGTTGGAGAGCGGGGGGCGGCCGAAGCTGGTGGACCAGCTCAGGCGGCCCTTGAGGTTGGGGAGGAAGTCGTGCGTGACGTGCGCGCTGGGGAACGACTTGGTGTAGCTTCCAGAGAGCTCGCGCCGGTTCCCCTCGTAGTCGCGCCGCGCCGCGCCCGCCGGGTCCGCCGTCTGCTGCGCCACGGTGCTGCCGACGCGCCCGCGCACCCAGCCCCAGCTCTCGTCCTCGGTCGCCTCGGTGCGCACGCCCGCCAGCAGGCTGGTCGCGCCGAACCGGCCCTGGGCCATCAGGTAACCCGCGGTCACCGTCTCGGTCGCGAGCCGCGTGCCGGTGTAGCGCGAGGACTCGTGGAAGTAGAGGTCCTCGCGCCAGAGGGCGGAGTCGAGCGGCGTGCGGCCGCGCGCGACCGCGTGGGCGCTGATCCGGGGGAGGTTCAAGCCGAGCTTCCGGTCGCCGAAGACGGCGATCGACGGGTCCACGGGCAGCTGCGCGGCGCTGGTGCCGGTGAAGTTGAAGCGGCGGTTCTTGGTCACGCGGGTGCCCGCGATCTCCTCGCGCCAGCGGAGGCCCGCCTTGACGAAGGCCGCGTTGAGGCCGGCGAGGCGGAGGCGGGCGTTGCCCCGCAGTTCCCGGATCTCGTGCACGGGCTTGTTGTCGTTGAACAGGTAGGTGGCCGGCCGGTAGCTGGCGGCGTTCGCGAGGTCCGGGCCGCCGGCCTGGATGAATCGCGGGTAGAGGTCGGACCGCGTGCGGTCGAGGATCCAGCCCACGCCCGTCGCCTGGATCGTGAGGTCGCCGCCGTCACCCGAGCCGCTGCTGATGCCGTCGAGGCTGACCACGCCGTTGTAGTCCAGCTCGAGGGGGCCGAAGCGGTGCTCGGCGCCGAGGTCGAGGTGGCGCTGGCGGTGGAAGAAGTTGGACATCTGCGACTGCAGCGAGACGGTCGAGGCCGCGATGGGCCGCACCTGCGTCACGCGGTCGGTGAAGCCCGGGATGACGCCCGAGGCGGGCCCGGGGACGGTGGCCTGGTTGCCGGTGAAGGCGCGGAAGTAGTAGCGGAGGCGGAAGCGCTCGAAGGCGTCGTTGAAGATGTAGTTCAGCGAGAGCTTGGTGCTCTCGGAGAGGCGGTAGTCGAACTTCAGGTTGAGGCTCGATTGCTTGCGGTTGTTGTAATTGTCCTGGGTGCGGAAGTCCCAGAGGTAGGCCGGCGCCGCGGTGGTGTTCTGGAAGTCGCGCGTCGTGCTGAAGAAGCCGACCGCCTGTTCGCTGTAGAACAGGTTGAGCGCCATCCCGAGGTTCCGCTCCCCGCCGAGGACGCTGAAGACCTCCTGCCAGGCGACGTTCAGGAGCGGGTGGGTGCGGTGCTGCTCGCGCAGCGGGATCTGCTGCGTGCCCGGCGGCGCGAGCCGCGCGGAGAAATTGTAGGTGATCCGCCGCTTCTCCTTCATTCCCAGGGGTGAGCGGCTCTTCAGGTTCACCGTGCCGCCCAGCGAGCCGGCCTCCTTGTCGGGGGTGTGCGCCTTGGTCACCTCGAGGGCCTCGAACATCGAGCCGGTGATGGTGTGGATGCGCGTCTGGCGGGATTCGCCGCCTTGGCTGCCCAGCAGGGCGCCGTCGACGGTGATGGTGTTGCTGCCCGGCCCCATCCCGCGGATGGTGAAGCCGACGATGTTGCCCTCGTCGCTCAGGTTGCCCGCCACGCCGGGGAGGAGCACCGCGAGCTCGCTCGCGTTCATGTTCGGGAGGTTCCCGTAGGCGTCGAGCGCGACCACGTTCTTCACGTTGGGCGCGTTGCGCTGGGCGGTCAGCGCCGCCGCGTTCCCCTCGCGCTCGCCGGTGACGGTGAAGGTGTCGAGGCGGTAGATCGCCGCGGTGAGGTCGAAGCTGCGGGTGACGGACGCCGTGCCGTCGATGGTCACGCTTGCGCGCGCCGGGTCGAGGCCGAGGTAGCTGGCCACCAACTCGTGGGTGCCGTCCGGGACGTCCGTCAGCACGTAGCGGCCCGTGGCGTCGGTGAGGGCGGAGAGGCCGAGGCGGGGCACCTCGACCCGCGCGCCCTCGAGGAGGTTGCGGGTCGCGGCGTTGCTGATGGTCCCGGCGACGGTGCCGGCGGCCGCGGTCAGCGCGGGCAGGAGGAGCGCGGCGAGCAGGAGGGGGCGGAGGAGGCTGGGCATGCGAAGCAGGGTAGGGGATGGATGAGGGGCAGGGGTGAAGGGGGCGCGCGGCCGTCAGCCGGGCGGGCGGGTCACTTCCGGGCGTGGTCGCGGGCGAGGTGCTCGGCGAGGACGTCGTGGCCGAAGTCACCCTTGAACTCCCGGAAGGCGGTGTGGACGTGGTTCGCCTGGTTCTGGAAGTTGTCGAACTCGATCAGGAAGGTCGGGCCCTGGATGCGGTAGTAGGTGGCCTTGCGGCGGTCGAGGCCGCCGGCCCAGGCGAAGGTGATGCGGTCCAGCCCGGCGGCGGAGATCTCGGCGAACTTCTCCGCCGCGAGCTCGGGCCGCCAGCGGTCGAGGTAGAGCCGCACCAGGGCGAGGAGTTGCTCGCGCTGGGCGGGGTTCATCCGCGCGGCGGGCAGGCCGGCGGGCGCCAGCGGGTCCACGCGCTTCCGGTTGGTGGTCACGATCTCCTTCAGCGCCTCCTGGGCGAAGATGGCCTCGCGCCGCTGGTCCGCGTCGAGCGCGTTCACCAGCGCCAGGCCCTGGTCCTCCTCGGCGGCGAGGGGCCGCTCGCCGCGGCGGGGGCCCGCGCGCACCTCGGCCGGGTTGCTGCCGATGAAGGACGGGGCGAAGAACACGTGGCGGCCTCCGACCACGGTGAAGTTGAACGACAGGTGGTGGCCCTCGAAACGCCAGCCCCAGGTGGCCGCGGGGGCCGGTTCCCCGAAGAAGGTGAGGTAGTACAGCGTCGGGTCGCGGCGGCCCTTGGTGTCCTTCTCCAGCTCCTTCAGGACCAGCTCGAGCGCGATGATCGCCTGCGCCTTCGCCTGCCCGGTGTGGCTGAGGCCGGTCCGGAGCAGCGCGAGGCCGAGCGCCTGCTGGTCAGCGGTCAGCCGCTTGAAGGGCACGCCTTGGCGCGCGAGCGGCACGAAGTTCCAGTTCTCCCGCTCGGCATCGGTGAGCGGGTAGGTCGCCAGCTTCCGCTGCCCGTCATCGAGGGCGACGAGGAAGGTGCCGGCGGCCTGGGCCATCTCCGCGGCGACCTCGTGGGCGCGCAGCGGCAGGCAGGTCAGGAGGGTGAGCAGGGCGAGGCGGGGCAGGGTGGGGCGGGGCACGCGGGTCTGATGCCCCTCTGGGCCGCGGGGGGCAAGGGCGGAGCGGGCGCGATTGCGCGGTTGCGCCGCGGCGCCGGGCGCGTTTCCTGCCCCCAGATGTCGACCGCCTCCGCCGAAGCCGCGCCCGTCCCCGTCCCGCTCCCCGAGGGGGTGCGCCCAGGGACCGAGACGCTGGTGCGGCTGACGCCGGCGGCGGGGGTGAAGGTGCGGGCGCTGATCGCCCGCGAGGCGCAGGGCGACTTTCTGCGGATCGCCATCACAGGCGGGGGCTGCAACGGCCTGAGCTACCAGCTGAAGTTCGTCCCAGCCCCGCGCCGGGGCGACCTCTGCGTCGAGACCGGCGGCGTGCGGGTGCTGGTCGACAGCCGGAGCGCGCTCTACCTGAAGGGCACGCACGTGGACTATTCCGCGGCGCTGGTGGCGGGGGGCTTCAAGTTTTCCAATCCCAACGCCAAGGCCAGTTGCTCGTGCGGCGAGAGCTTCAGCCTGTGAGCCGCCGGGGTGGCGGTCGTGGGCGGCGCAATTAACCCTTGCCCCCAGGGCGGGCCCGGGGGACAACGGGGGTCCTTTTTTTTCCCAGCCCCAGCTTCTTGATGGCCCTCTCCTCCCCCTCCGCCCCCGGCGGCCGCCTTAGCACTTTCCAGCGGCGCAACAACGACCCGTTCGCCGCCATCCGGCGCAATCACCGCATCAAGGTCCCGCAGGTGCGGCTCATCTCCCCTGAGGGCAAGCAGCTCGGCATCATCGATACGACCAAGGCCATCAATCTCGCGCTGGAGAACGGCCTCGACCTCGTGGAGGTCGCCCCCAACGCCACGCCGCCGGTCTGCCGGATCATGGATTTCGGCAAGTACGTCTACGAGGAGCAGAAAAAGGGTTCCCATTCGAAGTCCACCGCCAGCAAGATCAAGGAGATCGAGTTCACCGCCCGCATCGAGCAGCATGATTACGAGACAAAGCTGCGCCACGCCGAAGAGTTCCTCGACCACGGCAACAAGGTGAAGATGCGCCTCAAGTTCCGCGGCCGCGAGATGGCCCACACCGAGATCGGGTTCGAAGTGATGAAGCGCGCCGTCGCCGACCTTGGCGGGATGGCCCACGCCGACGCCGACCCCAAGCTCATCGGCCGCAACATCCACGTGATGCTCACGCCGCTCCCCGCCAACAAGCGGAAGCCGAAGTTCATCACCCTCTCCGAGGAGGATGAGGAGCCCGCGGATGAGTCGCCCGCGCCCGGCGCCCCCGCCGCCGGCTGATCCCGCCGCCGCCATGCCCCGGGCGGCCCCCTTCGCGCGACTCCAGCGCCTCGCTGGCCTCGTCCTCCTTTGGCCCGGCCTGCTCGCCGGCGCCGACTCCCCCCCGCGCTCCGCCCCCTCCCGTCCAGGCGCTTTGGCCGCCGAGACGCCTCCCTCCGCCGCTCGCCCTCCGGTCCGTCGGATCGGGCGCGTCGACCACGTTGCCCTCCCGGACGTAGCCCGCGCCCTCGGGCTGCAGTTCGCCGCCACCGATCAGGGCCGCAGCGCCACCCTCAAGGGGCCTGGGATCTCCGCCGCGTTCGAGGCCGATTCGCGCGAGGCCACGCTCAACGGGCTCCGGCTCTTCCTCGGCGATCCGGTTGCCGTCGCCAGCGGAGTGCTCTGCCTGAGCCGCGTGGACTTCGAGCGCGCCGTCGCGCCCGTGCTCCGGCCCGGCTTCGGCCTCGACCCCCGCCCGGCCCCCAGGGTCATCGTCCTCGACGCCGGCCACGGCGGCCACGATCCGGGGCGGGTCAACGCCCCCCTGAAGATCAACGAGAAGACCCTCACGCTCGACGTCGCCCGGCGCGCCCGCCGCCTGCTGGAGGCCGACGGGTTCAAGGTGGTGCTCACGCGCGAGAGCGACACGTTCATCGCCCTGCCCCAGCGCGCCGCCGCCTCCAACCTCGTTCAGGCCGACGCCTTCGTCAGCATCCACTTCAACGCGCTGCCGCAAGACGCCCGCACGTCAGGGGTTGAAGTCTATACCTTCCCGCCCCGCGGGCAGC
This sequence comes from Verrucomicrobiota bacterium, assembly GCA_016871775.1. Taxonomy (GTDB): domain Bacteria; phylum Verrucomicrobiota; class Verrucomicrobiia; order Opitutales; family Opitutaceae; genus ER46. The sequence goes on from VHCI01000023.1 coordinate 14,420, forward strand.
GCTCCGCCAATTCGTGGAGTCCCGGCGCGAAGGAGGACGCCGAGCAGCACGCCTCGCCGGTCCACCGGCTAGACGGCTGGAGCGCCCTGCTCGCCCACTCGCTGCACGGCCGGCTCGTCGGCGACCTCAAGGCGCCCGACCGCGGTCGCAAGCTGATGCACCTCGCAGTCCTGCGCCCGTTGCAGGCCCCCGGCGTCCTCGTCGAGTGCGGCTTCCTGACCAGCGAGGCCGAGGCTCGCCGCATTGCGACGCCCGAGTACCGCCAGCAACTCGCCGCCGCCCTCGCCGCGGGTATCCGCGACTACGCGCGCGACGTTGGGGGCGCCCGCCGCGCGCCGCGCACTTCCTCCTCCCCCTCCTCCCGATGATCCGTCCCGTCTTTTTGCCGCTCCTGCTCCTCCTCGCCCCCGCCCGGCTGACCGCGTGGGATTACGAGGGCCACCGCATCGTCGCCCAGCTCGCCCTTGCGGCCCTGCCGGAGGACTTCCCGCGGATCGTCGCTGGGCTCGAGGAGGGCGAGCGCGTTGCTTTCCTGTCGGCCGAGCCGGACCGCTGGCGCAACGTGCCCGATCTTCCGCTCAAGCACGCAGGCGGCAGCTGGGGCGACCACTTCCTCGATTTGGAATACCTCACCGATGCCGGCCTCGATCTTGAGACGCTCACGTCCTTCCGCTACGAGTTTGTACTTCAGTTCGCCCGGGGCCGTGCCGCGCACGCCGCCGCCTTCGAGCCGATCGACCCCGCGCGCAACCGGGACCGTACCGCCGAGTGGCCCGGCTTCGCCCCTTGGGCCATCGCCGAGCACTTCGCCCGCCTGCGCTCCGGGTTCTCCTACCTGCGCGTCTTCGAGCAGGTCGGCACCCCCGCCGAGGCCGCCAACGCCCGGGCGAACCTCCTCTACGTGATGGGCCTCCTCGCCCATTACGTCGCCGACTGTTCCCAGCCGCTCCACACGACCAAGCACTACAACGGCTGGTCCGGGGACAACCCCCGCGGTTACTCGACCTGGAACGGCCTCCACGCTTGGATCGACGGCGGGATCATCGCCCGCACCGGCCTGCGCTTCCCCGCTCTGCGGGAGCGCGCCCTGCCCCCGCGGGTACTGCCCCTTGTCCCTCGCAAAGACGGCCGCGACCCGCTCTTCGTTGCCGTGCTGGACTACATCCGCGTCCAGCACCGCCAGGTGGAGACGATCTACGAGCTCGCGAAGGCCGGCCGCCTGGGGCAAGCTCCCGGTGCCGAGGTTCCGGCCGAGACGCGCCGCCTCATTGAGGAACAGCTGCTCGCCGGGGGGCAGATGCTCGCAAGCGTATGGCTCACCGCGTTCCGCGGCGCGGTGCCGGACACGTACCTCCGCGCGGCGATCGCCCGCCGTCAGGCCGCGGCACCCTGACCCCAGCCGGGGTTGCCCGCGGTGTGCCCCGCCTCCTTTCCACGGCGTGCCTGCTGGCGCCGCTCTGCCTGATGGGACTCGCCGGTCCCGCCGGCCGCTCCCTCGCCGGCGGACGTTCTCGTCCTCGCCAACGCCCGCTATTACCTCGCCATGCGCAGCGTCCTCGCGGCCAGCGTTGCCCGCGCGCTGCCGGCCGGGCGCTGGCGGACCTGGCCCAGCGCGGAGAGGTGGGCGCCCCGGGGCTCGCGACCGCGGCGCTACCGGGCCATGGGGATCATCCCGGGCAGCACGTAGGCTTGTAGCATCACGAATAGTCCCATCAGCACAGCCAGCGCCACGCTGTGCCAGAAGACCGCGCGCAGGATGGTGCCGGCCGAGGGGCTTTCCGGGTGGCCGCCGGTGGCGACGCTCGCGACCACGATGCTCTGCGCGTCGATCATCTTGCCCATCACGCCGCCCGAGCTGTTGGCCGCGCAGGTGAGCAGGGGGTTCAGGCCGAGCTGCTCGGCGGTCACCTTCTGCAGGTTGCCGAAGAGGACGTTCGAGGAGGTGTCGCTGCCGGTGAGGGCGACGCCGAGCCAGCCGATGATCGGGGAGAAGAACGGGAAGAGCCACCCGGTGCCGGCCATCGCGAGGCCCATCGTGGTGTCCGTCCCGCTGTAGCGCGTGGTGAAACCGAGGGCCATCATCACGGAGATCGTGAGTAGCGAGACGCGCACCCGCAGGAGCGTGCGGCCGTAGAGCCGGAGCGCCTCTCCGGGGTGGACGCGGAGGGCGAGGGCCGTGGCGATGCCGGCGAGCAGCAGGGCGGTTCCCGTGGCGGAGAGCAGGTTGAGGTTGAAGACGGCCTTCTCCTGCTCAGGGCGCGGCGCGACCGGTGGCACCTTCTCCACCGCGAGGTGCAACGCGGGCACCGGCAGCTGGGGGGCGAACCACCCGTTGAGCGCCGCCTTCACCGGCGGCAGGCCCCAGAGGAAGACGAACGCGGACAGGAAGAGCCATGGAACCCACGCCTTCCACGGCGGGCCGCCCGCGGCCGCGGGGGACTCCGCCAAGACGCGGACCCCCGGGTTGGTCTGCTCCTCCGCCGGCCGCCAGAAGCGCATCAGAACCACCACCGCGAACATCGAGGCCGCGCCAGCGATGATATCCACCAACCACGGCCCGTGGAAGTTGCTCACGAGGTACTGGACCAGTCCAAAGCTCGCGCCCGCCACCAGGCACGCGGGCCAGACGGCCACCATCCCGCGCCAGCCCGCCTGCGCCGCCACCAGCCAGAACGGCACCAGCAGCGAGAAGAACGGCAATTGTCGGCCGACCATCGCGCTCAGATCCAGCAGATCCAGCCCGGTGAGGGGCGCGAGGGTCACCAGCGGAGTGCCGAGGGAGCCGAAGGCGACCGGCGCCGTGTTGCCGATCAGGGCAAGCTTTGCCGCTTCCAGTGGCCGAAAGCCCAGCCCGATCATCAGCGCCCCCGAAATCGCCACCGGCGCCCCGAAGCCCGCTGCACCCTCGATGAAGGCGCCGAAGGAAAACGCGATGAGCAATGCCTGAATGCGCCGGTCGGCGGACACCCCCGCGACCTGCCGCTGCAGCACCGTGAACTGGCCGGTGTCGACCGAGAGCTGGTAGATGAAGATCGCGTTGAGGATCAGCCAACCGATCGGTAGCAGGCCGAAGGCGGCCCCGTACGCCGCCGCCGCCAGCGCGAGCTGCGTCGGCATCCCGTAGACCGCAGTTGCGGTGGCCAGCGCCACCCCAAGGGCGACGAGGGCCGCGAGGTGCGCGCGCACATGCCCGAAGGCAAGCAGGGCGAGCAGCACGATTACTGGCAACGCCGCGACGAGGGCGGATACCCCGATGCCGCCGAGTGGGGCGTAGGTTTGGGACCAGGTCATCGGGCGGGGTGGGGTTTCGGGCCGGAGCGGGGCGGCCGAGGCGCCTAGAACCAGCGTTTTCGTCGCAGGTAGATGAACATCAAAATTGTCGAGACAAGGGTGAAGCCCACCGCGACCGGATAGCCGCGGCGCAGCTCCGGCATCGCCTCGAAATTCATCCCGAACCAAGTGCCGATCACCATCACCGGGATCGTGATCGCGGTGAGCGCGGTGAGGAACTTGATCCCCTCGTTGGCCTCGAAGGCCGCCTTGTTGAGGTAGATATCAAACGCCATCAGCAGCCGTTCGTGATAGCCGGCGACGGTATCCTCGAGGCGAGCGAGGTTGTCGCGCAGGTCCCGGAAGTAGGGTAGCAGCTTGGTCCGGATCAGCTTGTTCTCCCCGCGCGCCAGCCGATCGATCACGTCCCGCTGCGGCCGCACGATGGTGCGCAGCCGCGTGAAGTCGTTGCGCACGTGCAGCAGCTCCGTCACGAGGGCCTTCTCGCCCGAGCGCCGCGCCAGCACGTGCTCCTCGAGTTCCTCCAGCTCGGCGCGCAGCTCCTCCACCACTGGCGCGTAGTTGTCCACGAGGAGGTCGATCAGCGTGTGCGCGATCCGGTCCGGCCCCCGCGGTCCGGCCCCCGCCTGCTTCAGCGTCCGCTCGATCAGCGAGGAGACTGAGCGCAGCGGTGCGGTGTGGAAGGTGACGAGGAAGTCCTTGCCGAGGAAGAAGTCGAGCTCGGTGGTGTTGAACTTCTCGGTCCGGGTGAAGTCCACCGCGTGGGTGACGATAAAGAGGTAGTCCTCGTAGTCCTCGACCTTCGGGAGCGAATTCGGCTGGGTGCAGTCCTCGATCGCGAGTGGGTGGAAGCCGAAGACGCCTTCAAGCAGCGCGCGGGTCTCCTCGGGTGTTGGGTTGTCTAGGTCGACCCAGAGCAGCAGCCCCTTGTCGGCACGCACGAGGCGGAGCGCCTCCAGCTCGAGGTCCTGGCCAACGAGCTTGCTGTCGCTGAAGATGAACGACCGGATCATCGGGCAGGAGCGTGGCGGCCCAGCTCGGCGGCGTCGAGCCGCGAGGTGGAGCGCTCAGAGCCCGAGGCGGGCCTCGGTGGCGGCGATGGCGGCGATGAACTCCGCGGGGGTCGCCGCGGCGAGGAAGGCGGCGCGGTCGGCCGGGTCGCGCAGCAGCTTGCACAGGGTGCTCACCACCTCGAGATACTCACCCGGCTTGGTTTTGGGCGTGCCGAGCACGAAGAACAGCCGCACCAACTCGCCCTTGTCGTCGAAGACGATGCCCTCATCCGAACGGCCGACCGCCATCACGATGCGGCGCACGTGCTCGGTGCGCGCGTGGGGCAGGGCGATGCCGTTGCCGAGCGAGGTGGTGTCGAGGCGGTCCCGGGCCAGCAGCTCGTCGTAGAAGCCAGCGTAGTTCGCGACCTCCGGGTGCCCGTCGAGCGGCCGGGCGATTTCGTTGAGCGCCCCGGTGCGCCGCGTGGCTTGCAGGCGCAGGGTGATGCGCGAGGGATCAAGGAGCGACGTGATGCGGCCGGTCATACGCGGTCAAGGCAACGCAGAAGCCGCGGGCGTGGGAAGGAGAAAACCACCGCGCGCGCGGCGGCGCCCGAAATGGCGTTGCGCACCCCCCCGCCGCGCGCAGCGTAGCCGCATGTTCCGCCTGTTGCGCGTCCTCGCTTTCGCCGGGACCCTTGCCGCCGCCGAGCCCTTCTCCCGCTCGCTCGCGCCCGCGGACTTCGCCGCCGCCGGCCTCGGCCGCCTCACCTCGGATGAATTGTCCCGCCTCGACGCGCTGATCGCCGCCCGCGGCCAGCCTGCGCCAGCGGTGGTCGCGGCCGCATCCGCCGCGGAACGTGCCCCGGTGGCCCCCGTCCGGCGCGCCGCGCCCGCCGCAGAGGCGGAGATGATGGAGAGCCGCCTCTCCGGTGAGTTCCGCGGCTGGGAGCCACGCGGGGTGTTTGCCCTTGAGAACGGCCAGCGCTGGCAGGAGACGGGCGGCACAACCTATGCCGGACCGCCGCTCTCCGCCCCCGCGGTGCGCATCCGGGCGGGTGCCCTCGGCGCTTACTGGATGCGGATCGAGGGCGTGCGCCTTGAGGTGAAGGTGCGCCGCGTCGACGCTGGCCGCTAGGCGCTTAGAACCAGAGGTTCGGCCAGAGCCGCGCGGCGACCAGCGCCTGAATCAGCCCCAGCACCGAGATCAGCGACAGCAGCATCGTCCAGCTGCGCAGCGTCTCGCCCTCGGTGAGGCCGCCGAGCCGGCCGATCACCCAGAACCCGCTGTCGTTCATCCAGGACAGCATCGAGGCCCCATAGCCGACGGCCAGGTAGATGTAGAACACATGGACGCCGAAGCCGGCCGGCCCGGCGATCGAGAGCATGATCGAGGAGGCGGTGATCATCGCGACAGTCGCTGAGCCCTGCGCCACGCGCACGACCACCGCGAGCAGCCAAGCGAGGAACACGTAGTTCATCCCGCCGCCCTCAGCGAGCACGCGCACGGAGTCGCCAATCCCGGCGTTCTTGATCATGGCGCCGTAGGCGCCGCCGGCGGCCGTGATCAGGATGATGACGCCCGCGGTTTCGAGCGGCGGTCCGAGGATGTCGACCGCGTTCCGCCACGCGAGGCGGCGCTGGCGGGCGTACACTGCGAGCGCCACGGCCGCGCCCAGCAGGAGGGCCACATTCTTGTTGCCGAGGAACTCGATGGTCGGAGCGGCCGCCGCGGGCAGGCGGCCCGCGAAGGGCGCGCTGAAGGAGGCGGTGGCGATGAGCACCACCGGCAAAATCACTGGCGCGATCGAGACCCAGAAGCCCGGCAGTTCCTCCTCTCGGCGATTCGCCACGTCCTGCAGCGAGGCGAGCGAGGAGCCGGCCGTCTCGCGCAGCGGCACCGGGTGGCGCGCGTCGATCCAGTGGGCGAACGCGAGCCCGCCGAGCGCGGGCAGGATGCCGAAGAGGATGCCACCCACGATCGAGAGGCCGAGATCCACCCGCAGGGTCTCCGCCACGATCAGCGGTCCCGGGGTCGGGGGCACCGTGCCGTGGGTGATCACGCCGCCGGCGCAGATCGCGAGCACGTAGAGCAGGTAGTTCTTCCCCGTCCGCAGGGCGAGGGCCCGCGCCAGCGGAACCAGCAGGAAGAAAACGGTGTCGAAGAACACCGGGATCGCGAGGATGAAGCCGCAGGCGAGCAGGGCCAGCGGCGCCCGCTTCTCCCCCAGCACCGCGATGAAGCGGCGGATGATCCGGTCCGCCGCCCCGCTCTCCATCAGCGCCACGCCGATGACCGATGCGATCGCGATGGTAAATCCGATCTTGCCGGCCGCGGAGCCGAACTCGGCCATTACCGCCTCGACCGCCTTGGTGAAGCGTCCGGCGCCCGTCTGGCCGAGGGCCGTCATCAGCCCGACGAAGATCGCGGCGAAGAAGAGCGCGAAGAACGCGTGCAGCCGCAACCAGACGATGGCGGCCACGATGAGCACGACGCTCAGGGCGAGCACCGTGAGAGGCCCGGGCGCGGAGGCGAGGGCGAGGGGTAGCGGGGGCATTCCCCGAGCGCGCCAGCGCGGGGGCGCCCGGGCAAGCCGTTTAATCGGCCGGCCCCGGGGGGGCGCCTCGCTCAGGCTCCAGCGGGGTCGCCGGCGGCCGCCTGCTCCTCGTCCGTCTCGATGATCCGCGCAATGCTCAGCAGCTTGTCGCCCGGCTCGAGCGTGACCAGCCGGACGCCCTTGGCGCCGCGGCCCGTCTCGCGGATGCCGGCGACGGGGCAACGGATGCTCTGGCCTTTGGCCGTGAGCAGCATCACCTCGTCTTCATCGCGCACCGCGAGGGCGCCTGCGAGGTGGATGGAGCCGTCCTCCGGGAGATCGATGGCCCAGACGCCGCTGCCGCCGCGGTTGATCAGGCGGTAGTCCTCGAAGCGGGTGCGGACGCCGAGCCCGGCCTCGCTCGCGACGAGAAACTTCGCCGCGTGGTCGACCACGGTGATCGCCTGCAGCACGTCGCTGACGAGCTTGAAGCGCATCCCGGTGACGCCCCCTGTGGCCCGGCCAGTGGGACGGAACAGCTCCTCGCCGGTTTCGGGGTCGCGCTCGCTGAGGCGGACGGCGAGGCCTTGGTGGGAGACGAGCACCAGTTCGTCGGCGCCGGTGGTCAGCACGGTGCCGATCACCGTGTCGCCGGGGTCGAGGTTGATCCCAATGATACCGCCGTCGCGGGTGCTATTGGCGTAGTCGGAGAGCGGGCTCTTTTTGATGACGCCGGCGCGGGTGGCCATCACGAGGAAGCGGTCGGCGACGAAGTCCCGCACGCAAAGCATCGCCGCGATCTTCTCGCCCTCGCCGAGGCGGAGGAAAGAGCCGACCGACTTGCCGCGCGAGGCGCGCGTGCCCTCGGGGACGTCGTAGCACTTGCGGGCGTGGCATTGCCCGCTGCTGGAGAGGAAGAGAATGAAGTCATGCGTGCTCGCGGTGAACAGGTGCTCGACGAAGTCTTCCTCGTAGGTCTCGGCTCCGATGACACCCTTGCCGCCGCGCCGCTGCAGGCGGTACTGGGCGGCGGGCGTGCGCTTGATGAAGCCGAGGTGGGAGACGGTGATCACGCAGCCCTCGTTGGGCACGACATCCTCCATCCGGAACTCGCCGGCGGCGGCCTCGATGGCGGTCCGCCGGGGCGAGGAGTGTTTGGCCTTCATCTCGAGCAGCTCACGCTTGATCAGGTCGAGCAGCTTGGCCTCGGACTCAAGGATGCCGCGCAGTTCCTCGATCAGCTTCATCAGCTCGAGGTACTCAGCCTCGATCTTGCCCCGCTCAAGGCCGGTGAGCTGGTAGAGTCGCAGCTCGAGGATGGCGTCGGCCTGGCGTTCCGAGAGCGGGTAGCGGGCCATCAGGCGCTCGCGGGCCTCCTCGCGGTTGGCGGAGGCGCGGATGATGCGGACAAAGTCGTCGAGGTGGTCGAGGGCGATGATGTAGCCCTCGAGGATGTGCGCGCGGTCCTCGGCCTCGCGGAGCCGGAAGCGGGTGCGCCGGGTGACTACCTCGCGGCGGTGCGCGAGGTAGCAATCGATCAGCTCCCTGATGTTCATCTGCTTCGGCCGCTTCTGGTCGAGCGCGAGGAGGATGACGCCAAAGGAGGACTCGAGCGCCGTCTTCTGGAAGAGCTGGTTGATCACGACCTTGGCCTGCTCGCCCCGCTTGAGCTCGATGACGATGCGAGTGCTCTCGTCCGACTCGTCGCGCAAATCGCGGATGCCGTCGACCTCCTTCTCGGAGACGAGCTCGGCGATGCGGGTGACGAGGGTGCTGCGGTTGACGTTGTAGGGGATCTCGGTTATGACGACCTGTTCCATCCCGCCCTTGAGCTCTTCGGTGTGGGCCTTGCCGCGGATGCGGACGATGCCCTTGCCGGTGCGGAGGTAGCTGAGGATGCCCTCGCGGCCGGAGATGATGCCCCCGGTGGGGAAGTCAGGTCCCTGGATGAGCCCGCAGAGCTCGTCGACGGTGATGCCGGGCCGGTCGATGATGGCGCAGGCGGCGTCGATGATCTCGCCGAGGTTGTGCGGAGGGATGTTGGTCGTCATGCCCACCGCGATGCCGGTCGAGCCGTTCATCAACAGGTTGGGGAGGGCTGCCGGGAGAACGGTGGGCTCGGTGGTGGACTCCTTGTAGTTGGGGACGAAGTCGACCGTCTCTTCCTCGATGTCGCGCAGGAGGTCCTCGGCGATCTCGCGGAGGCGGGCCTCGGTGTAGCGGTAGGCGGCGGGCGGGTCGCCGTCGACGGAGCCGAAGTTGCCCTGCGGGTCGATCAGCGGGTAGCGCATCACCCAGGGCTGGGCGAGGCGGACAAGGGTGTCGTAGACGGAGGAGTCGCCGTGGGGATGGAAGTTCTTGAGTACCTCGCCGACGACGCCGGCGCACTTGTCGAAGGCGCGGTTGTGGAGGAGCCCCTCGCGGAGCATCGCGTAAAGGATGCGCCGCTGTACCGGTTTGAGGCCGTCGCGGGCGTCGGGGAGCGCGCGCGAGATGATGACCGACATCGAATAATCGATGTAGGCCGTCTGCATGATGTCCGTGATGTTCGCGGCGGAGAGCTTTTCAGGGACGGTGGACACGGGAAAGGAGCGAGGAGTGAGGAGCGGGTAGCGAAAAGCTGGCGGAAGCGGTTAGCCGGTGGCGAAGGACGCGGAGCGGCTGTTCACGCGCCGCCGCGCTCCATCCGATTGATAGAGCCCTGTAGGAGGCGGGAGACCTCCTCGACGCCGTCCTGAAGCGTCGCCGTGTCGGCGTAGCGCAGGTCGAGGGCGAGGATCAGCTGGTAGAGGCATTCGTTGGCGGAGCCCTGAGCGATGTTCAAGCAGCGGAGCTGATCCGGCTTGCTCCGTTTCCAGAAGCCCTCGACGAAATTCGAGGCGAAGCTGACCGCCGCGCGCCGCAGCTGCGCGGTGAGGGCGAACACCTCGTGCTGTGGAAATTGGTCCGCGCAGCAGTAGGTCGCCAAGGCGCAGGCGTGGGCCTTCCGCCAAGCGACGACGTCCCTAAACGATTGGGCTTTTTCAGGCATCAGTAAGTTGGGTGGTTTCAGGCGCTCCTCACTCCCCGCTGCTAGCTTCGCGCTCCTTCGCGGCTTGGCGCTGGGCTCAGACGTCCAGGTATTGGACGTTGAGGGCGTTGTCCTCGATGAACTGGCGGCGGGGGGGCACCTCGTCGCCCATCAGCAGGGTGAACAGGGCGTCTGCCTTGGCCGCGTCCGCGATGTCCACCTTCAGGAGGCGGCGTTTCTCCGGGTCCATCGTGGTCTCGAAGAGCTGCTTCGGATTCATTTCGCCGAGGCCCTTGTACCGCTGGATGCTCAGGCCCTTGCGGCCGAGGGCGCGGATCTGGGCCACGATCTCCAAGGGTCCGCGCAGGGGCGTATGCGCCTCGGACTTCTGGCCGGCGTTCTCGGTCAGTCGGTAGTCCGGGTTGGCGTCCGGGGTGAAGCGGGTGGCGCCGAGGCCGGCCTCGTCCAGCGCGCGCAGGAGCTTCGCCATTTCGGTTCTTTCGTAGACCTCGTGGAGGGTGACGCGCCGGGCCGGAGCGGCCGGGCGCGGCCCGGCGACGAACGGCGGGGTGGACCCGCCGACGCTCTGCTCTGTAAAATCGGCGTTCAGGTTGTGCGCGGCGAGGAATGCCGCCCGGCCGTGCTCGTCGGCCAGGAACTGGTGGGACTCGCGGTTGCCCTCGCGGATGCGCGCCATGTAGCGAGGCAGGACGTGGGTCGCAGGATCGCGGGCGTCGAGGTACTCGCCCAAGGGGGCGCCGTGGCGGGTGACGCCGCCGCCCAGCTTCTCGAGGGCAGCCAGCACCTCTACGATCCGGTCGATGGCGGCCGGGGTGAAGACGTGGCCGTCGCCGAGGCGGGTGAGGAGCACGTCCTCCGAGCCGAGCTCCAGCAAAATGCGGTTTAGCTGTTCGTCGTTGTCGACGTACTGCTCCCGCTTCTTGCGCTTAATCTTATACAGGGGCGGCTGGGCGATGTAGACGTAGCCGCGGTCGATCAGCCCCTTCATCTGCCGGTAGAGGAACGTCAGCAGCAGGGTGCGGATGTGGGAGCCGTCCACGTCGGCGTCGGTCATGATGATGACCTTGTGGTAGCGAGCCTTGTCCGGGTTGAAGCCGCCGACCGAATCGTCGCCCTCGCCGATGCCGGTGCCGACGGCGGTGATGAGGGTCCGGATCTCCTCGTTGGAGAGCACTTTGTCGAGGCGGGCCTTCTCCGTGTTGATGAGCTTGCCGCGCAGGGGCAAAATGGCCTGGAAGCGGCGGTCGCGGCCCTGCTTGGCGGAACCGCCGGCGGAGTCGCCCTCGACGATGTACAGCTCGGTCATCGCGGGGTCCCGCTCGGAGCAATCGGCCAGCTTGCCGGGGAGGCCGCCGCCGGAGAGGGCGCCTTTGCGGACGGTCTCGCGGGCCTTGCGCGCGGCCTCGCGGGCCCGGGCGGCGTTGAGCGCCTTGTCGATGATCCGTTTGGCCATCGAGGGGTTGGTCTCGAACCCCATCATCAGGCCCTCGTAGCAGGCCGAGCCGACGAAGCTCTCCACCTCTGGCGAGAGTAGCTTCACCTTGGTCTGGGACTCGAACTTCGGGTCGCTGTGTTTGATGGAGATCACCGCCGCCAGCCCTTCGCGGACGTCGTCGCCCGTGATCTGCGGGTCCTTGTCCTTCAGCAAGTTGTTGGATTTCGCGAACTGGTTGATCGCGCGGGTCAGGGCGCTGCGGAACCCCGAGAGGTGCGTGCCCCCATCCGGGTTGTGGATGGTGTTGGTGTAGCAGAGGACCTGGTCGCTGTAGGTGTCGTTGTACTGGAAGACGACCTCGACGTGGATCTCGGCGTCCTTCTCGTCGAGGCGCACGCGCTGCTCCCGGCGGATCGCGAAGGGCTTCGGGTGGAGGGGGGCCTTGCCCTGGTTGAGCTGGCGCACGAATTCTTCGACGCCGTCTTTGTACAGGTAGGTCTCTGGCTTGGGGTCAGACGGCCGCTCGTCGGTGAAGACGATTTCGAGGCCGGAGTTGAGGAACGCCAGCTCGCGCAGGCGCTGGGCAATCCGCGGGGTCTGGAAGACCGTGGTGTCCCGGAAGATTTCGGGGTCGGGCTTGAAGGTGATCAGTGTGCCCGTGCCCTTCGCCTTCCCGATGACGTCCAGCTTTTTCACCGTGCGGCCGCGCTCGAACTTCATATGGTGGACCTGGCCGCCGCGCGAGACCTCCACCTCAAACCATTCGGAGACGGCGTTCACGCACTTGGCGCCGACGCCGTGGGTGCCGCCCGAGAACTTGTAGCCGCCCTGCCCGTACTTGCCGCCGGAGTGCAGCGTCGTGAGCACCATCTCGACGCCTGGAATCTTGTACTGCGGGTGGATATCCACCGGGATGCCGCGGCCGTTGTCGCGGATGCTGATCGAGCCGTCGACGTGGATCGCCACCTCGATGCGGGCGCAATGGCCGGCCAGGTGCTCGTCCACCGAGTTGTCGAGCACCTCGGAGACGCAGTGGTGCAGCGCGCGCTCGTCGGTGCCGCCGATGTACATTCCCGGCTTCTTGCGGACGGCTTCCAGACCCTCGAGTTTGCCGAGTTTAGAGGCGTCGTAGGCATCGCCGGCGGGGGAGTCCGGAGCAGGTCTGGCGGCGGGCAAGTCGGTCATCGTGGGGGGCGCAAAGGGCGAACGGAAAATCCTCGGCACGGGCGCTTCGGGAGGCGAGGGTTTTCTCGGGGAAAAGGGGGGCCGGAAAGGCCGTTTCCGCCGCTTTTATGGGGTGCGGGCAGCCGGGCCCGGACCGGGGTAGCCGCCCGCCGTCGACCGCGCTGGGAGATTGCCCTCCGCCGGACCCGTTTCCCGGCCCCGCGGGAGACTAGCGTTGACCCGCTCCGGCGGTCGGCCCACCGTCCGTCCCAATGCTTACCCCTGTGATGCAGGCCCTGCTGGTGCTTCAGGATCGTGACCTGCACCAGCGGTCGCTCGCCGCCCAGCTCCGGGCCGTGCCCGAGGACCAGGCCCGGGTCGAGCGCCAGGTCGCGGCGGAAAAGGCCGCCATCGAGGCGGCCCGCGGGGAGCTGAAGGAACTGGAATCGCGCAAAAAGTTGCTGGAGATAGAGATCGGCACGGCGGAGGCCAAGGTGGCGCAGTACCGGACCCAGCAGCTATCGATTCGAAAGAACGATGAGTATCAGGCGATGGGCCAGCAGATTGCGGCCACGCAGGAGGCGATCGGGCGCTTGGAAGAGCAGGAACTGGGGGTGATGTTCGCGATCGACGAGGCCCGGAAGCGGTTTGAGACGGCGGCCGGGGTGCTCCAGGCCAACATCGCCGGCCACGAGGCCCGCCTGGCGGTGCTCCGGCAGCGGGCGGCGGCGCTCACCGTGGAGCTACGTGGCGCCGAGGAGGCGGTTGCGGCCGCTCGCACCGGCGTGGAACCCCTGCGGTTGCGGGCCTACGACCGGGTGGCGGCACGCCAGATGCCCGTGGTGGTGCCCATCCACGGCAGCAAATGCGGGGGCTGCCACCTGAAGGTTTCCAGCGAGGTCGAGTCCGCCGCGCGCGCCAAGACGCCCGACCCGATCGCCCCGCTTCCGACCTGCGACCAGTGCGGGCGGATCGTCTTCTGGGAAAGCTGAGCCCCGCGCCGCCCGCGCGCGGGGCGTTTTGGGCGTGCCACCGCGGCCGCGCCGAGGCCAGATGATGGGATGCTGCCCCGCTCCCTGCTCTCGCGTCGCCGTGCCGTCCCGCGGCTGGCTTGTCTGCTGCTCACCGTCCTGCCGCTCCTGCCCGCCGCCGCGCCGGAAAGCCCGCGCCGGGTTCTGGTCGTGACCGTGACCACGGGTTTCCGCCACTCCTGCATCCCGTTGTCGGAGCAGATCCTCGAGCGGATGGCCCGGGAGGACGGACGGTTCGCGGTCGACTTCGTGCGCCAGCCGGAGGGGATGCCGGGTCCGCCCTCCCGCCCGCGTCCCGGCCCGGCAGGCGAGGCGGATCCCGCTCACCAGGAGGCGCTGCGCCGCTTCGCCGACGAGGAACGCCGGTACCGCGAGACGTGGATGCCGCGCGTCGAGGAGGCCCTCCGCCCGCTGCACCCCGCGAACCTCGCGCGCTACGCCGCCGTGCTCTTCGCCAGCACCACCGGGGAGCTGCCTCTGCCCGACAAGCAGGGCTTCATCGACTGGATCGCGTCCGGGCGCGCGTTCATCGGCGTCCACGCTGCGACTGACACCTTCCACGGCTTCCGGCCCTTCATCGAGATGATCGGCGGCGAGTTCCTGCGCCACGGTCCGCAGGTGGCGGTTGAGGGGATCAATGACGATCCCGCGCACCCCTCCGGGCGCCCGCTGCCGGCCCGCTGGCCGGTGTTCGACGAGATTTACCAGTTCAAATCCCACGCCCCCGAGCGGGTCCACAGCCTCCTGCGGCTTGACCGGCTGATGCTCACGGCCGAAGACATCAAGGCGGGGCGGGCGACGCCGGGGCACTACCCCTTGGCGTGGGCGCGCCGCCACGGACAGGGCCGGGTCTTTTACACGGCCTTGGGCCACCGGGAGGACCTCTGGGATCCGGGTCGCGAGGAGAAGGGGGGACGTCGTAACCCGCGGGAAGCGGCGCGGCTCTTCCAGGGGCACCTCCGCGGCGGCATTCTCTGGGCCCTCGGCCTCGAGCCGGGCCGGCCGTAGCCGGCAGGGGGCGGCGGGGCGCTGCCCTGGCGCCCTCTTGAACCAACCGGCTCAGGCCAGGATTCCCTTCACGAGGTGGCCGTGGACGTCGGTGAGGCGGTAGCGGCGGCCCTGGAACTTGTAGGTCAGCTGCTCGTGGTCGACGCCGCAGAGGTGCAGGAGGGTCGCGTGCAGGTCGTGGATGTGCACCCCGTCGCGGACCACGTTGTAGCCGTACTCATCGGTCTCGCCGTGGGTGATGCCCGCCTTCACGCCACCGCCGGCCAGCCACACCGAGAAGCAGCGCGGGTGGTGATCGCGGCCGAAGTTCGTCGCCGTCATCGGGCCCTGGCAGTAGTTGGTCCGCCCGAATTCCCCGCCCCAGATCACGAGGGTGTCGTCGAGCATCCCCCGCTGCTTCAGATCGGTGACCAGCGCCGCGCTGGGCTGATCGGTCTGCAGGCACTCGCGGCGGATCCCGCCGGGCAGGCCCGCGTGGTGGTCCCAATCCTGGTGGTACAGCTGGATGAACCGCACCCCACGCTCAGCGAGACGGCGGGCGAGGATACAGTTGGCCGCGAAGGTGCCCGGCGTCCGCGCGTCCGGGCCGTAGGCGTCGACCACCGCGTCGGGTTCGCCGCGCAGGTCGGTGACCTCCGGGACGCTGCTCTGCATCCGGAAGGCGAGCTCGTAGTTGGCGATGCGGGCGCCGATCTCGGCGTCCGGGGTGCCGGCGAACTGGTGCTCGTGGAGCTCGCGCAGGCGGTCGAGGGCGAGGCGGCGGTTGGCCGGGGAGACGCCCGCGGGATTGCCGAGGTACAGGACGGGATCGCCGCCGGAGCGGAAGCGCACGCCCTGGTGCTTGGCGGGCAGGAAGCCGGAGCCCCAGAGGTGCGACATCAGCGGCTGGCCCTTCTTGTCCTTCGTGAGCAGGACGACAAACGACGGCAGGTTGTCGTTGCTGCTGCCGAGGCCGTAGTCGAGCCACGCGCCGAAGCTGGGGCGGCCTGGGATCTGCGCGCCGGTCTGCATGAAGGTCACGCCCGGGCCGTGGTTGATCGCCTCGGTGTGCAGGGAGCGGATCACGCAGAGCTCGTCGGCGACCTTCGCGGTGTAAGGCAGCAGCTCGCTGAAGGCGTTGCCGCTCCGGCCGTGCCGCTGGAACGCGAAGGGTGAGCCGGCGATCGGGATCGAGCTCTGGTTGCCGGACATCCCGGTGAGGCGCTGCCCGCCGCGGACGGAGTCGGGCAACTGTTCCCCGTGGCGTTGGTTGAGCAGGGGTTTGGGGTCCAACAGGTCAAGCTGGGAGGGGCCGCCGGACTGGAAGAGGTAGATGATGCGCTTGGCCTTGTGGGCGAAGTGGAGGCCGCCGCCGGGGGCGGCGCCGACGGCGGAGGCCGCGTGGGCGGGGCGCGCAAGGAGCCGGGCGAGGGCGAGGCCGCCGAGGCCCAGACCGAGGCGGTTGAGGCATTCGCGGCGGCTGAGCCGGAGCCAGGGCTCGGCGCCAGTGCAGAGCGGGGCAGGATCGGGCAGGCTCATCGTTTCTGAACGAACAGGTCGTGGTTCATCAGGGTGTTCACCAGCGTGGCCGCGGCGGCGAGGGCCACCGGCGGCAGCGCTGGATCGGCCGGGCGCGAGCCGTGGGTCAGGTAACAGTCCGCGTCGCCCGGCTCGCGGGCGTAGTGGTCCAGCTGCTCGCGGTGGAGCCGGAGCAGAATCGCGGCCTCGGTGGCGTCGGGGTCCCGCCCGAGCACGCGGCGGAAGGCCAGCGCCGGCAGCGCCTCGGGCCGCCCCGCGGTCGCGCGCAGCAGGTCTTCGGCGAGGGCGCGCGCCGCCTCGACGAACTGGGTGCCGTTCAGGAGCACGAAGGCGTGCAGCGCGGTGTTGGTGGTGTCGCGGCGGGCGACGCACACCACGCGTTTCGGCACGTCGAACGCCTCCAGCACCGGCGCGGGGCCGTTGCGCCGCCAAAAGGTGTAAAGGCTGCGCCGGAACAGCGCGTCGCCCGTGCCGGCCGGCGCCGGCTTGAAGGACTCCGGCAGGTCGTAAGGGTGAACGGGTGGCCCCCCGAGGCGCTCCACCAGCAGGCCGCTCAACGCGAGGGCCTGGTCGCGGATCATCTCGGCCGGCAGGCGGTGCCGCGGGCCGCGGGCGAGCAGCGTGTTCTCCGGGTCGTCGGCCACGAGCGCCGGAGTCCCGGTGCTGCGCTGCCGGTAGGTGTGCGAGAGGACGATGGTCCGCAGCAGCGCCTTCACGTCCCAGCCGCCGCGGACGAACTCGACTGCGAGCCAGTCGAGCAACTCCGGGTGCAGCGGGCGCTCGCCCTGCAGGCCGAAGTCCTCCGCGGTCTTCACCAGCCCGCGGCCGAAGAGGGCCTGCCAGAAGCGGTTGACCGTGACGCGGGCCAGCAGGGGATGGTCCGGGGCGGTGAGCCAGCGCGCCAGCCCGAGGCGGTTGCGCGGGGCGTCGGCGGGGAACGGCGGCAGCCACTCGGGCGTGTCGGCCCGCACCTCCTCGCCGCGCTGGTCGTACTCGCCGCGACGGAGGATGTAGGCGGTCTTCGGCGCGGATAGTTCGCGCATCACCATGATCTCCCGGGCCTCCTCGGCCAGGCGCGTCTGCCGGGCGCGGGCGGCGCGGAGTGCGTCGGCCGCCACCCGGTACTCCGGGTCGTGTGCCGCGAGGTAATGGGCGAGGAGCGCGGCATCGTCCCGGGCCCCCGGGGCCCGGACGGCCCGCGTAAGAGCACCCGGCGCGGCCACCTCCGCCGCCTCCAGCGGAGTCAGGGCCCGGTCAAAGACGCGCAACTCGTCCACCAATCCGCCCTGGAAACCGCGGTCGCGGAAGCGCTCCCCGAGGGTGATGGTGTCCCCGCCGCCCCCGGTAATGTTGCGCGTGAGTTGGTCGCGGACGACCTCGAGGGGCGCCGCGACGCCGTCGACGTACACCCGCAGGCCGGCGGCCCGGCTCGAGCCGTCGTTGGTGACGGCGACGTGGACCCAGCGTCCGAGGGGCAACGGGTCGCGCGTGCGCACGGCGATGGCGTCGCCGGGCCAGAAATGGATCAGCGACCACTGCAGCCGGCCGTCGACCATCAGCAGCTCGTAACCGCGGCTGGCCGCATCGGTCCACGCGCGCGAGCGGTGCATCAGCACGGCGCGTTCGCGGGCCGCGGGGGCCTGCAGCCAGAGCGCGACGGAGAAGGGCTCGTGCCGCGGGAAGTTGCCGAGGGTGGTGTTGACCGGATGGTCGCCGGAGAGGCGGAGGCCGTGGCCGTGGCGGCCGGGGACGGGTGTGTTTTCCGCGGGGGTGTTGGCCGCGTGGCGCTCGTCGACCGCGCTGGCGAAATGGCCGAGCTTGGCGGCCTCCATCGCCTTGGTCACGGGCGCCTTGGCGCCGGGCGGCGCATCGAGGCGCGCCTCGAAGTCGAACCGGGCGAGCTCCCCGGGTAGGCCGGCGCCGTCCGGGTGGGCCGCGAGCCACGCGGCGAACGCTTCCCAGCGGCTCGCGGCGACGGCGGCGAGCGCCTGCTCCGCCCCGGAGACGGCGGCGGTGGCGGCGGCGTAGGTCTCCTTCTCCTGAGCGCCCTGCAGCCACATCGCGGGCGTCGGCATCGACGGCGTGAAGAACGAGTACAGCCCCGCCTCGTCGATGTCGTCGAAGAAGGCGAAGAGCTGGTAGTAGTCCTTCTGCGTGACTGGGTCGAACTTGTGGTCGTGGCAGCGGGCGCAGTCGAGGGTCAGGCCGAGGAACGCGGTGCCGAAGGTGGCGGTGCGGTCGTTGATGTAATTCACCCGGTACTCCTCCTCGACCGAGCCGCCCTCGCTCTCCTGAGGATTGAGGCGGTTGAAGGCGGTGGCGAGGCGCTGCTCCTCGGTGGCGCCGGGCATCAGGTCCCCGGCCAGCTGCCAAGTCACAAACTGGTCCCAGGGTAGGTTGCGGTTGAAGGCTTGGATGACCCAATCGCGCCACGGCCACATCGCCCAGTCGCGGTCGACCTGGAACCCGAAGCTGTCCGCGTAGCGCGCGAGATCGAGCCAGTCGGCGGCCATCCGCTCGCCATAGCGCGGGGAGGCGAGGAGGCGCTCGACGGCGCGCGCGTAAGCGTCTGGGGCGGGGTCGGCGAGGAAGGCGGCGAGTTCCGCGGGCGAGGGGGGAAGACCGGTGAGGTCGAAGGTGACGCGGCGCAGCAGGGTCGCGGGATCGGCCTCGGGTTGGGGCGCCACCTTGCGGCGGCCCAGCGCGGCGAAGACGAGCTGGTCGATGCCGTTGCGCGGGTCCGGCCCGGCGCGGAGGGCCGCGGGCGGGAGGTTGGGGGCCGCGGGCGGGACGAAGGCCCAATGTTCCTGGTAGGCCGCACCGGAGTCGATCCAGCGGCGGAGGGTGTCGATCTCGGCCGGGGTGAGGCGGCCAATCTTTGCCTCCGGGGGCGGCATCACCTCGTCCGCGTGGGGGCTGAGGACGCGGAGGAGCAGTTCGCTCTCGGCGCCGCGACCCGGGACGATCACGCGTTGCCCGTCGCGCTCGCGCAGGGCGCCCGCACGGGTGTCGAGGCGGAGCTTGGCCTTGCGGCCCCGCTCATCGGGGCCGTGGCACTGAAAGCATTTGTCGGAGAGGATTGGCCGGACGTCGCGGTTGAAGTCCACCTCCGCCGCGGCGGCGGCGACTACCGCGAGGGTGGCGAGCAGGAGGCGGGCGCGGGACGCGAGGAGAGCGGCGGCGGGTAACACGAGGCGGGCGAAGTGACGGGAGGACTTAAACGAAGGTCGGCGCGCAGGTAAAGCGCGCTCGGTCGGTTGGTCGGCGAGAGCCAACGGGGCAGCCGGCCGGGCGGTCTGAATTCCCTGGGCGGATAGCCCGGGGGAGGAAGTGACTCAGAACGACCCCTTCACCCCCAGCGTGAGCTGCACGCCGTGGGTCATCTCCTGATAACGGCGGGCGTAGGCCGGGGTCAGGGCCCCGCGGCGCTCGAGGATCTCCGGGCGGTCGAACACGTTCTGCGCGTTCAGGTAGACGAACAGCTCGCGCCGCAGCTGCCAGTCGAGGTTTAGGTCGACGGTCACCTTGCGTCGCACGTACTCGAAGCCGTCGGCGCCGAAGGCCGGCTGGGCGCCGCGGCGCTGGGTGCCGCGGTAGTTCCACTTGAGCATCACGGTGATGGGCCGCCGCGCGAAGGTGAGGCCCCAGTTGGCGCTCTCGGGCACGAAATTGCCGAACTCGGCGTCCTTCCCGCCCTCGAGCTTCAGCTTGGTCCCGTTGGCGAAGGCTTGGAAGGGCCGGCCCCAGGCGCCGAGCGGCGCGAGCGAGTGCCGGATGTTGAACTCGATGCCGGAGACGCGCGCGGCGTCCGGTAGGTTGTAGGTCGTGGTCAGGCGCCAGCTGCGGTAGCGCGAGTCGAGGTCGAGCTTCGCGAGGTCGGCCTCGGTCGCCAGCTTCACCACGTTGCCGAAAAAGTCGGCGATGTCCTTGCGGAAGGCGCCCGCGCTAAACAGGCCGCCCTGCGGGCTGTAGTACTCGAGCGAGAGGTCGAAGTTGTCGGCCGTCCACGGGCGCAGGCCGGTGTTGCGGATGTTGATCGTGCCCGGGATCGCGTCTGGATCGGGCGTGATGTCGTTGAGCTCGTTCTCGTCGATCGTGGCGTTGGGGATGATGTTGGTGAAGTCGGGCCGGCCGTAGGTGCGCGCGTAGGCGGCGCGGAGCAGCAGGTCCTCGCGCAGGCTCCACGTGAGGTGGAGGCTCGGGTAATTGCCGGCGTAGGTGCGGTCCGCCTCCAGGCCGCGGTCCTTCCGGATCAGCCGCAGCTCTTCGAGGGAACCGGCGGCGCCGGCCTCCGGGCGGCGGATCAGGGCGCCGTTCGCGGCGCGGGCGAAGGCGCCCGTCACGGTGCGCTGCCACACCGCGTCCGGCGTGAAGAGCGGGCCCGCGCCCTGGGCGCGCGTCCGCTCGCGCCGCACCCCGGTCACAACTCGCAGCCGGTTGTGGAAGAGGCCGAACTCGGCCTGCACGTAGCCGGCCTGCACGCCCTCCTCGAGCCGTTCCGAGTTGTTGATCCGGAACTGCTCCTCCGCCACGACCTGCGCGGGCGTCTTCGTCCACAGGTTCGGATTGGTCGCGAGGCCGTCCCACGCGCGGTAGAGGGAGACGAAGGGCAGGGAGGACAGGCCGAAGAACTCGGGCTGGTTGACGTAGTTGCGCATCCCGTACGGGGCGGGTGAGTCGGGGGTGTTCGCGTTCCCGTCCGGGCCGAGGTAGGTCCAGTTGATGCTCTGGCGGCGCACGTCGCGCACCTTCACGCGCGAGAGCGCGCCAACCTGAACGGCGGCGGGGAAGGGGAGCGCCGTCAGCGCGCGGCGGACGTCCACCTTCGCGTTGGAGAGGCTGTCCCGGATCGGCCGCGGCGTGGATTGCGCGGTGTTGAGGCGGTACTGGCTGAGGTCGCGCCAGTCGACCTCGCGGTTGGCGTTGTCGAGCACCTGGAAGCCGTACGGGCGGAGGGTGTTGATGCCGGTGAGGTTCACGCGCACGGGGTTGGTGAGCGCGATCCCGAGGGTGCGGAAGCGGCCCTCCGAGGTGTCGAAGTAGCCGCCGCCGGCGTTCGACTGGCCGGCGCCGGCCACGACGCGCCAGGTGCCGTCGTCGTAGCGATAGCGCAGGGTGGCGGCCTTGGTGTCGAGCCGCTGCACGACCGAGGCGCCAAGGCCCATCAGGGCGACGCCGCCGCGGCCGGTGGCGCCATTGGTGAAGTCGGGCCCGAAGGTCAGCGCCGTGCCGCCCGCGACGGACGGCGCGCCGTTGGTTCCGGTGGTGAAGTTGACCGACGCGTTGGAGCGGTCGGCGATGAAGCGGCTGCGCTCGAGGCTGAGCGAGAGCACGCCGTTCGGGTGCGGGCGCCAGTCGGCCTTGAGCGCGGCGGACTGGCGGGCGGTGAGGCGCGGGACGCTGATCACCTGGTAGGCCTGCAGGAAGGGCCGCTCCGGGGAGGCGCCGGTGCCGGCGCCGCTGGTGGCGTAGCCCTTGGTCGAGCGCTGCTGCTCGACGAAGCGGTCCTGGAACTGGCCGGTCACCACGAGGCCGAAGTTGCGGTTGACGGGCAGGGTGTAGTCGAAGCTGGCGCTCGGCCGCACCTTGTGGATGCGCTCGTCGGAGACGTGCGGCTCCTTGCCGAACCCGAGGCGGTTGTGGATGCCGGCGACGCTCACGCTCCAGCGCAGCTGCGCGCTCTTCCGCTCGAAGGCGCTCTTGCTCACCATATCGATCGAGCCGGACATCGAGTCGGCGGGCGTGGCGGGCGTGGGCACCTTGGTCACCTCGAGCCGGGAGATGTTGTTGATCGAGACCTCCTTGAACTGGAACACGCGCGAGGCGCCCTGGGGGTTGCCGGTGTTGGCCATCTCGAGGCCGTCGGTCGAGAGCACCGCCATCGAGGTGGGGAAACCGCGCACCGCGACGGAGGCGACCGAGCCGCCGGACTCGGTGTCGTACTCGGCGGTGATGCCGGGGAGGTACTTCAGGAACTCGCCCACGTTGCCGTCCATCACGTCGCCGAGGGAGTCGGCCGCGACGACGGTCTTGATGTTCGGGGCGAAGCGCTGCTCGTTGATGGCGATGGCCGCGCCGTCGGTCTCGCGCTCGGTCGCGACGGTGAAGGCGTCGAGGCGGACCACGCCCCCGCCGCCGTAGCGGGCGGCGCTGGTGAGGGCGAAGTCC
>VHCI01000024.1 GCA_016871775.1 Verrucomicrobiota bacterium
GGGCGCGGGTTTGGGGTACTTCTGGTCGTAAGTGACGGGACCGGTCGGAATCGGCTTGAAGAGGAATTGCGAGATGTAGGGGCCGGTGAGATTGCCACGGCTGCTGGCGCGGAAAAGGGTGTCTGGCACCACCGTCGATCCGTGCTTTGGTCCGCGGAAATCGCTCAGCCGAGACAGGTCCGCGCATGCGTCGAGTGCCGCACTGGACGTGGCATAGTCGGCGAACGGGAGGTCGCGCAATAAGGCGTGCCAGTAGCACTCCACCATCTCGCCGGCCGTCTCAGCCGAGGTAAAGGAGGGGGCCGGGCGCATCGTCAGGCCGAATGTATCACAGCCCTCCATCAGGAAGCTCCAGCCAGCCTGCGGATTAGCGAGCTTCACCGCGCCCCCTAGCGGTACGGTAGCAAAGTCGGCCTCAGCGCCGGTGCTGCACGCCTGCCGCAGGGCGGCGTAGGCGGAGGGCCGGACGCGGCCCTTCGGGTCGTGGGGGAGCGCTTTGGAGAAGTTCCCAGGAAAGCCAGGAAGGTTCTCGTCAGCGTTGACCGGGTGCTCGACCAGCGCGCCACCGCCCAGCAATTCCTGCGCGGCCTTGATGCGGACCTTAAGCGCGTTGCCCCGCCGGGTCTTCGGTAGGCTGCGCAGCAGGTTCTGGAACGCGATTTTCTCCGGTTGGGACGCGACGACCTTCGTCGAAACTAGCGAGTTCGCGGCCACCAGAGTTCCGATGCTGCCGAGAAAGGCGCGCCTTTTCAGAGCTGCGTTCACTGAGAAGGGAGGGCTTGAGTTCATCGGTGGGGAAGATGAGGCAGCGTTCGCGGCCGGGCGCTGCTTCACGTACGAAGCTGCGTTGTCTACCGTCGGGAGTGCGTAATGGCGGCCGCTCGTCGAGGGAAACGCCGGCCGTGGGGGCCTTTGACAAGAAATTTACGAAGCCCGGGGGTCCGGTGAGAGCGGTTGCAGGATGCCTACTTAACGGAAGGATGAGCATCCGGGACGGTCACTCCGGGTTGGCGGCGAGGAAGCGATCGATCTCCGCCCAGTCGGCGGAACCGAGGCGCAATTCGGCCGCCGGCGCCAGTTCGCGGATCTGCCCGGGCCGGCGGGCGCCGACAATCGCGGCGGTGACGGCGGGGTGACGCAGCGTCCATGCCAAAGCCACTTGTCCCGGGGTGGCGCCGTGGCGGCGGCCGATGTCGCGCAGGACGTCTACGCAGCGGAGATTGCGCGAGAACAGCGGTTCTTGGAAGTGACGGTTCTTTTCGTTGCGCCAGTCGTCGGCGGGCAGTGCCGCGAGCCGCTCGTGCGTCCACGCGCCGGTCAGCAGTCCGGACTGCATCGGGGAGTAGACCAGCGTGCCGATTCCCTCTTGTTGGCAGTGGGGCAGGATCTCGGGCTCGATATCGCGGCGCAGAAGGGAATAGGGTGGCTGCAGGGAGCAGACGGGTGCGATCGCGGCCGCGCGGCGGAGCTGGGTAACGTTGAAGTTGGAGACGCCGATCCAGCGCACCTTGCCCTCCTGCCGCAGCTTCGCGACCTCCGCCAAGCCCTCCTCGATCTGGTCGTCCGGCTCGGGCCAGTGAATTTGGTATAAGTCGATGGTCGCAAGGCGCAGGCGCCGCAGGCTCGCCTCGCATTCGCGGCGCACGCTGTCGGCGCGTAGGCTCTTGCCGATCTCGCGTTTTTCGTTCCACACGCGTCCGCACTTGGTGAACACGTACGGCCGGTCCCGCACGCCATCTAGGGCGCGCGCGACCACCTCCTCCGAATGCCCGAGACCGTACACGGCGGCGGTGTCGATCCAGTTGATCCCAGCGTCGAGCGCTTCGTGGATCGCCGCGATGCTGTCGCGGTCGTCTTGGGTGCCCCAGCCGAACGCCCACCCTCCGCCGCCGATGGCCCAAGCGCCGAAGCCGAGCGGGGTGAGGTTCAGGTCGGAGATGCCGAGGGGACGAGTTTGCATCCTGGCAGTGAGGTGGCGCCTCGGGGCGGCGCCAACGCCAATTGTGTCGGCCCGGAATTGGCCTTGAGCCCGGGGCCGCTGGCGGCAGGGTGCCGGTCGATGGACCCCGCCCCGCCCACCGTCCCGGACCCGAGTCGCCTGCCCCGTCAACTGGGCGTCTGGAATGGGGCGCTGCTGCTCGTCACTTACACGATTGGCGTGGGCATTTTGCAGTCCCCTGGAGTGGTGCTGCGCAACACGGCTTCGGTCGCGCTGGCTTATACGGCCTGGCTGGTTGGCGCGGTGGTGGCGGTCTGTGGGGCGCTCGTGATGGCGGAACTAGCGGCGCGGACCCCGCGGTCAGGCGGGACCACGGTGTTCCTGCGGGAAGCCTACGGTCCGCGCGCGGCCTTCGTCTATGGTTGGACCGCGCTGTTCCTCGCCCCGCTTGCGACCGCGGCGATCACACTGGTCAGCATGCGGAACCTAGGGGTGATTTTGGGCTGGTCGTCCGGGGTGCAGACCGCGGTGGGCGTGTCCTGGGTGGGCGGCATTACGGTGCTGGCGATGCGTTCCGGGCGGGTGCTCGCGCGGATTGTCGGCGGCGTGGGAATCTTTAAGGTTATCGCCCTGGCCACGGTGGTTGTGCTCTGCTTCGCGGGCGACGGTGTCGCGGCCCCGGCTGCCGCGACAACCGCGCTGCCGGAGCCTGACTCGCTCTGGGTGGGCTTCGGCCTAGCGGTGGTGGCGACGATGTTCGCGTATGACGGTTGGGATGGCCTCGCGCTGGTAGCCGGAGAGGTCCGGGATCCGGGGCGCAACCTGCCGCGCGCCACGCTGCTCGGGATGGGCATCATCCTCGCGGTCTACCTCGCGGTGAACACCGGCTTCCTCCACGTGTTGTCCCCGGCTCAAGTGGCGACGAACCCCGCCTTGGCCGCGACGGCGATGGAGCGCGTGCTCGGGGCCGAGGCCAGCCGGGTGGTCACGGTCTTCGTCGCCTGCAGCGCCGCGAGCACGGTGTTCAGTTCAATGCTCTGTAACCCCCGGATCTTCTTCGCGCTCGCGGAGGAGGGGCAGTTCTTTCGCGTCGCGGCGCGCGTGCACCCGGCTTGGGCCACCCCTTGGGTCGCGACACTGGCGTACGGGGGGGTGACGGTGACGTACATCGCCTCGGGTGGCGGCTTCGAGACCCTTACGCGCTTTATGATCCTCGGCTTCCTGCCGATCTACGGCCTGGTTGCGTTCGCGGCGATCCTGGCCCGCCGCCGCGGACGTCTTGCGGTGTTCGCGATGCCCCTCTATCCCTGGCCGGTGATCCTGATGCTGGTCTACGTCGTCGCGGGTCTGGCGAGTGGGTTCGCCGGCGACGCCACCGCGGCGGCCGGAGGGCTCTGCCTGATGGCTGCCGGGGTGGGGGTGCACGCGCTCTGGTCGCGCACCCGCGGAACGCATTAGGCGTAGGCTGATTTGCGCCGCTGCTGCCTCCCGCCACGGTTCAGGTCGGATCAAACCCTATGAACCCGCTCCTCAGCCTCCCGCTCCTCGCCGGTCTGCTGCTGCTCTCCGGCTGCTACACCAATCCCGTCACGGGCCGTCGGTCGCTGGTCCTGCTCTCCGAGGGCCGGGAGGCGCAGTTGGGCTCCGAGTCGTTCCAGCAGATCCGCCGGAAGGAGAAGGTAGCCACCGATCCGGGCGCCAACGCGCGGGTCCAGCGGGTGGGGCAGAGAATCGCCGCCGTGGTGGGCGAGGCGCTGCCGGCTGCCCGCTGGGAGTTCGTGGTCTTTGAGTCGAAGGAACTCAACGCGTTCGCGCTCCCGGGCGGGAAAGTCGGAGTGTACACGGGGCTGCTGGAGCTGGCCGAGAGCGACGCGGAACTGGCGACGGTGATGGGACACGAGATCGGGCACGTGGTGGCGCGCCACGGCGCCGAGCGGATGTCCGAGGCGATGGTGATCGCCGGGGTCGGCATCGCCGGCTCGCTCGCGGTGGAAGCGAATAGCAATGACCCGCGGATGCGCGACCTCTTCGCCTTGGCGTACGGGGGCGGTACCACGCTGCTGCGGGTGCTCCCGCACTCTCGGGCCAACGAGGGCGAGGCCGACCGGATGGGAATGCTCTTCGCTGCGCGGGCGGGTTACGACCCGCGAGGAGCGGTATCCTTCTGGCGCAAGATGGCGGCGCGCAAGCAGGCGTCCGCCCCGGGGCCGCGGACGCCCACCTTCCTTTCCACGCACCCCGCCGACGAACGCCGCATCGCGGACCTGGAGGCCTTTCTCCCCGCCGTGCTCCCGGTCTGGGAGCAGGCACTCGGTGCCCGGCGGGCGGACGCCGACTGAGCGGCTGCCCTAGTGCCAAACCGGGCTTGGCTCCGCTTTTTCAGCGTGGCGCTCGGCGATCAGGCGGCTGAGCCGAGCGAGGTAGAGGGGCTTCGGCAGCTAGGCGGAAGAGATCTCGGGTCCGGTGTCCTCAACGCGCAGACAAAGCCGTCCGCGGCCGCCGTTGCGCTGCGGCCTCTCTGAAGACATCTGGACCGATTCGGGGGCCGTGGCCGTGAACTTGACGGCGTTGTCCAGCAGCGTCCTGAGAATGCGGCGGTAACCGGCCTCGTCACCTTCGAGCTCAAGCGGCGCGTAGAATTGCGTCTCGAAGCGCAGTTCGAGGAGCTTGGACTCCGCGGCTCCCGCGGCCCCGCTGAGAGCGTGGTGCGCTGATTCCAAGGGGCAGAACGGGGCCCGGCGGGGCCCGAGGCGGCGGCCCTCAAAGCGGATGAAATCAAGCGGGTCGTCGATCAGCGCGGCGAGGCACGCTTCCTCCCGCGCGCAGCGCTGGGCTAGGTTTTACACCCCCGCCGGCTAACTGGCCTATCCCAACGCGCGCGGCAGGCCGCCGACTGCGGTGATGGGTTGCAGAGCTCGCGGCTGAAGAGGGAAAGGAATTTCGGCCTGTGCGGGCGGCGCTGGCGGCGGTGGCGCGGGACTTCTCCAGCCCCCGGCGGGGCCGGTCGCGGGGAGACTACGTAGCGGCTAACTCGGGGCCGCGAACTCCCAAAAAACGGCCTGGCATCCTCAATCCGGATCGCCTGCCTCGCCGGAATCGGCGAAGGGATTCCCCACGTACTCGACCCCGAAGAAGTCGTCCGCCTCCAGCAACGCGAGGGTCCAGTCCGCGACTTGGGCACGCTCGGTGGCCCCCAGCGCGGGGTGTTCCACCTCGATCTCTGCCAGCAGCAGACGTTTCGCCCCGTTCCGGTCTGGGACGGGGCGCAGCAAGTCTCCGGCGCGCTGTGCCAGGTCCTGGGCCAGCAGTCGCAGATCGAAAATCATACCCCGGTCCCGGCCAGGACCTCGGCCAGTCTGGCGGCGTCCTTGCCGCCGCCCATCGCGAAGTCAGGTTTGCCGCCGCCCTTACCGCCGATCCGCGTGGACAGCTGCGCGATGATCTTGCCGGCCTGATGGCCAGCGGCGATCGCGCGGGGCGAGCAGTAGGCGACGAGGCTGGCCTTGTCGTCGAGGATGGCGCCGAGTTGCACCACGCCTTCCCCGACGAGCCCGAGGACCTGGGAGCCCAGCGCCCGCAGCGCCTCTGGGCTTTCGGCCGGTACCACTGCCGAGACGTGGCGCAGGCCGTCGCGCTCCACGGCGCGTCCGGCCAGCTCCGCCGCGAGGGCTGCCGTGGCCCGCTGCTCGTGCGCGCGCAGTCGCTTTTCGAGCTCGCGCTGGTGGGCAAGCAGGGAATCGAGCTTCTGTGCGACGTCGTGCGTGCCTGCTTTCAGGCGGGCGTTGACGGCGCCGAGCGCCGCCTCGCGGGCCGCCAGCAGGTCCAGCGCCGGGGAGCCGGCCACCGCCTCGATGCGCCGGGTACCGGCCGCGATCGCCATCTCTGCCACGACCTTGATCAGGCCGATCTCACCAGTGGCGGCAATGTGGGTGCCGCCGCAGAGCTCGCGGCTGTAGCCGCCGATGTCCACCACGCGGACGACCTTCCCGTACTTTTCCCCGAAGAAGGCGAGCGTCCCCTCGGGCTTGCGGTCAAAGTCGGTCTCGTAGGATTCGACCTTCGCGTTCTCGATCACGCGCTCATTGACCAGCCGTTCGACCTCGCGCAGCTGCTCCGGGGTCAGCGCCTCGAAGTGGGAAAAGTCGAACCGCATCCGGTCCGGCGTCTTGGAGGTGCCAGCCTGCCGGACATGAGTGCCGATCGTGCGCCGTAGCGCCCAGTGGATCAGGTGCGCCGCCGAGTGGTGCCGGCTGATCGCGCGCCGGCGCGCCGAGTCGACCACGAGTTCCACCTCCGCCCCAGGACTCAGGGCGGCGGCGGCCTTGGCGGGCACCTTGTGCAGGTGGCGACCAGCCTTGTCCTTCACGCAGTCGGAGACCGGGATGACGGTGCCGGCGATGGTGAGCGTGCCCGCGTCCCCGGTCTGTCCGCCCATCTCGGCGTAGAAGGGGGTGCAGTCACACGCGATAAACGCATCGTCGCCAAAGCGGATTGCCTCCAGCACCCGCGCGTTTTCCTGCAGTGAGGTGTAGCCGGTGAACCGGGTTGGAGCGGCCGCGGGGGCGTCGGCACCCTCGGTTGCGGCGACGATCACTTCGCGACGGTGCGCGGCCCGGCCGCGCTCGCGCTGGCGGTTCATCTCGGCTTCAAATCCGTCGACGTCGACGCTGAGCCCGCGTTCCGTCGCGAGCAGCTGGGTCATATCCAGTGGGAAGCCGTAGGTGTCGTAGAGCACGAACGCCTCGTGCCCGGGAAACACCTGGCCCGCGGTCTGGGCGGCGGCGTCTTGGAAGCGCCCGAGGCCCTTGTCCAGCGTGCGGCCGAAGCTGTCCTCCTCAGCCCGGATGACCCGGCGGACGATTTCCTGTTGCTGGGTCAGCTCCGGGAAGACGGTCCCGAGGGAGGTCACGACCGGGGCGACGAGCTGTTCGAAGAAGCCGCCCGTAAGGCCCAGCTTGCGGCCGTAGAGGATGCCGCGGCGGAGGATGCGGCGGATGACGTAGTTGCGGCCCTCGTTGCCGGGCAAAATGCCATCGGCGATGGCGCAGCTGACGCAGCGCGCGTGGTCGGCGAGCACGCGGAACGCGACGTCGGTGCGCTCCTGCTCGGTCAGGCCCTCGCGCGCGGCGGGCACGGTGCCCTGGTAGGTGCGGCCGGACAAAGCGGCCACCTTAGCGAGCAGCGGGGCGAAGACGTCGGCCGCGTAGTTGGAGGGATCGCGGCTGAAATCGCGGAAGCCGCCCGTGGTGGCGTGGATTCCGGCGACGCGCTCGAAGCCCATCCCGGTGTCGACGTGCTTGGCCGCGAGCGGCGAGAAGGTGCCGTCCGCGTTGGCGTTGAACTGGATGAAAACGTGGTTCCAAATCTCGATGCAGCGAGGGCTGCCTGCATTCACGAGTCGGCGTCCGGGGGCCTCCTCGTCCGCGGGTAAGAGGTTAAAGTGGATCTCAGAGCAGGGGCCGCAGGGCCCGGTGTCGCCCATCATCCAGAAATTGTCTTTCTTGTTGCCGTTGACGATGTGGACGGCCGGGTTGAGGCCCTCGCGGCGGAAGATCGCGGCCCAGATGTCGTGCGCCTCCTGGTCGAAGTCGGCTGGGTCGCCCTTGGCCTTGTCCGGCGCGTAGACGGTGGCGAACAGGCGCTTCGGCGGGATCCCCCACACGCGGGTGAGCAGCTCCCAGCCCCACTCGATCGACTCGTGCTTGAAGTAATCGCCGAAGGACCAGTTCCCTAGCATCTCGAACATCGTGTGGTGGTACGTGTCGAAGCCAACGTCCTCGAGGTCGTTGTGCTTCCCGCCCGCGCGGATGCACTTCTGGGTGTCGGCGGCGCGGGTGTCGCGGCCGGGGCGCACGCCCGCCCAGCGGGAGACGTCCGGCGCCCGGTCCCCGAGGAAGATGGGCACGAACTGGTTCATCCCCGCATTAGTGAAGAGGAGCCCCGGGGAGTCCGGGAGCAGCGGTGACGACGGGACGATCGTGTGCGCCTGGCGCGCGAAGAAATCGAGGAAGCTCAGGCGGATCTCGGCGGAAGTCATAACGAGGGCGGGAGAGGTTTGGGGGGGCCGGCGCGGGTCAGCCGAGGGCGGCGATGACGGCATCGGCCATCGCGCGGGTGCCGACGCTGGGCCGGCCGAACGCGATGTCGCCGGTGCGGTTGCCGCCAGTGACGGCCGCGCGGACGGCGGCCTCGATGCGGCGGGCCGCGGCCTCGAGGCCGAAGCTGAAGCGGAGCATCAGAGCGACCGAGAGGATCTGCGCGCAGGGGTTCGCGATGCCCTTGCCTGCGATGTCGGGGGCGGTGCCGCCAGCGGGCTCGTACAGGCCGAAGGGTAGGCCCAGCGAGTTGCGGCCGGCCCCGAGCGAGGCCGAGGAGAGCATCCCGAGGGAGCCACAGATCACGGCCATCTCGTCGGAAAGGATATCGCCAAACAGATTCTCGGTCACGAACACGTCGAACTGGTTCGGGTCCCGGGCCAGCTGCATCGCCGCGTTGTCGACGTACATATGGCTGAGGGTAAGATCCGGAGCGTGGCGGGCGACGTACTCGGTCGCGGTGCGGCGCCAAAGCACGGAAGTCTCGAGCACGTTGGCCTTGTCCACCGAACAGAGCTTCTTCCGACGGCCGCGGGCGGCGGTGATGGCGACGTCCAGGATGCGTTCGATCTCTGACCGGCGGTAAACCATCGTGTCCACGGCTTGGACGTCACCATCAGGCAGGGTGGTGGTGGCCTTGGGCTGGCCGAAGTAGAGGCCGCCGGTGAGCTCGCGGATGCAGACGATGTCGATGCCCTGCGGGATGCGCTCGGTCTTGAGCGGGGAGGCGTCGGTCAACTCGCGGTAGAGGAGGCCCGGCCGGAGGTTGGCGAAAAGAGTGAAATGCTTGCGCAGCGGGAGGAGGGCGGCGCGCTCCGGCTGCTCCTTGGGCGGGAGGTTCTCCCACTTGGGCCCGCCGACCGAGCCGAACAGGATGGCATCCGCGGCCTCGCAGCCGCGCAGGGTGGAGTCGGGCAGGGCCTTGCCGTGGCGGTCGATTCCCGCGCCACCCACCTCGGACTCCTGGTAGTTGAGGGTAAGGTTTTCCTGGCGGGCGACGTGGGCGAGGACCCGGAGGGCCTCGGCCATCACTTCCGGACCGATGTAGTCCCCGGCGAGAACGGCGAACTTGAGCGTGGGCATAGGAAGGGAGAAGGCTGTCGGAACGCCCGCGGTGGAGGCAAACAAAAGCTCGCCCGGGGCGGGTCGGCCGGACGGTCGAAACGGCCGGTTTCAGGCGGGTCG
This sequence comes from Verrucomicrobiota bacterium, assembly GCA_016871775.1. GTDB lineage: Bacteria > Verrucomicrobiota > Verrucomicrobiia > Opitutales > Opitutaceae > ER46. The sequence continues at coordinate 9,220 of VHCI01000024.1, forward strand.
CCCGCCGCCCGCGGCCGGGCGCCGGCTGCGCAGGATCAGGAAGCCCCCGGCGAGGACGAGGAAGAGGGAATAGAACGTGCCGCGGCTCAGGCCGAGGAGCAGCGGGGCATCGGGCTCGCGGAATCGTTCCCCGATGATCCGCGCGAGGGCGTAGCCGAGCAGGAATTCCCCGCTCAGCCGGCCGGGGCCGAGGGTTTCGGGCCGCCCCCGCCAGAAACGCCACTGGAGGTACAGGAACAGCAGCAGCCCCTCGAGCGCGGCCTGGTAGAGCTGAGAGGGGTGGCGCGGAAACGGGCGCAGTAGCTGCCGGTCGAACTCGTTGCCGGGGAAGATCACCGCCCACGGCACGTGGCTGATCCGGCCAACCAGCTCGCCGTTGATGAAATTCGCGATCCGGCCGAGGCAGAGTCCGGCGGGTACGGTCGTGACGACGAGGTCGGCCACGCCGAGCAGCGGGCCGCGGTGCCGCCGGCTCCACCATACGAGCGCGAGGAGCACGCCGACGAAGGCGCCGTGGCTCGCCATCCCACCCTCCCAGAGTCGGAGCAGGTCGGCCGGGCTATGACGCAGCACCTCGGGCCGGTAGAGCACGAAGTACCCCAAGCGCCCGCCCAGCAGCACGCCGAGCACGAGGGCGGTGATCAGGTCGGAGATGGCCCCGGGGCCGTAGGGGGAGCGACCGCAGCGATGGTACAGGAGCAGCAGGCCGGCGGCGGCCGCGAAGCCGAGCAGGTAGGCGAGCCCGTAGTAGCGGACTCCGAAGTGCTCCGAGAACCGGATCAGGAACGGATCCAGGTTGTGGACCCAGTACGCGAGCGGCATCCCGTCATCTGGGCCCGGGCGCGCGGGCGAGGCGATGCGAAAACGAGGCCCGGTGCGGGAGGCTCGAGGCTCAACGGAGCACGGGCGCCGCGAACCAGACGCCGCCGAAGAGCAGCCAGGCGAGCAGCAGGGTCCAGACCACGTTGAAGGCCTGCCCCCCGAGGAAGGCGACGGCGGGCCGGCCCCCGCCAAGCCCCACCAGGTCGCGGAAGCGGGATTCCAGGCCGATGGACACGAACGCGAGCGCGAACCACGCGTTGCGCAGGCCGGACAGCGCGCCCTTCGCCTCCTTCACCCGCGCCGGCTCCAGCAGGAACGAGAAGACCAGCGAGGCGGCGATGAACCCGAGCAGGAACTTGGGAAACCGCTCCCAGATGATGGACACCCCCACCCTCGGGTTCGCCCCGTCCGCCTGACCGCGCAGGCTCCACCACACGGAGAGAAAAAACGCGGCGACGCCGAGCAGCACGTTCTGCGAGAACTTCACGATGACGCCCACCTTCATCGCCGGCTCGCTGATCAGGGCGCCCGCCGCCACCACGGAGCCGCTCGTGTCGAGGGTGCCGCCCAGCCAGGCCCCCGCCACCAGTTCGTCCATCCCCCAGTGCTTCGCCGCCCAGGGCATCAGCACCATCATCGGCACCGCGCAGAGCAGCACAAGGGTGGTGATGTAGGAAAGCTTCCGCCGGTCGCCCTGGATCGCCCCGCAGGCCGCGATCGCGGCGGAGACCCCGCAGATGGAAACGGCGGTCGACAACATCGCCGCGAACTCGTCGTCCACCCGCAATCGTCGCGCCAGCCAGAACGCGAACGCCCACACCGCGGCCACCACCAGCACCGCCTGCACTAACCCGAGCGCCCCCGCCTGCAGGATTTCCTGGAACAGCAGGGAGGAGCCCAGGATTACGAGCCCCGTCTTGATGTAAAACTCGGTCCGGACCGCCGGTGAGAGCCACTTGGGGACGCCGACGGTATTGCTCACCAAGAGCCCGAGGAGCAGGCTGAAGATGACGTGCTCGAGCCCCAGCGCCTCGATCGCGGCGTGCCCCGCGAAGACCTGCGCGGCCATCGCCAGGCCGAACACCGCGGCGAAGCCGGGCAGGAGCCGGCGGTAGGTGAGGCCGGTGCCGGTCAAGGCGATCGCGGTGCAGCCCAGCAGCAGGGCACCCAGCGTCGCGAGCTTCAGGAGATTCGCCTCGGCCAGCAGTTTCTCCGCACCGGCGGCCCCGCCCCACTTGAGCAACGGCAAGGCCGGGCGCCACAGCAGCGCGACGACGGCGAGGAGCGCGCCGCCGGTGACGACGGCCAGCCAGTCCTCGTTCGCCCACCAGGGGCGGCGGTTGGGGAAGGCGGACATCCCGTCAGTCCACCAGCACCTCGCAGATGGTCCACGGGGTCTCCGCCCGGGCCGCGACGTTGCGCACGATCACGTAGCGCCCGCGGGTGCCCGAGGGAAACTTCAGCACCGTGCGGTTACGCTGACCCTTGCCGGAAAGCACGATCGGACCGGGGACGGCGGGATCGTTGGTGACGTGGACCTCGTACTGCTCCGGGAATTCCGCCGCCCGCCCGGATTGGTCGAACGTCAGCTCGCGCAGCGGCCGAGCGACGCCGAAATCGAGCTCAAGCCATTCCTCTCCCAGCGCTTGCGTGCTCCACCGGGTGTTGGTTTTGCCGTCGAACAGGTTGCCAAGGCCGGAGCCCTCAGAGGCGCGGGCGCGGGGGCGACCGGCGAGATTGGCCTTGACCGCCTCGGTTACGTAGGCGGCCTCCGCGCCAAGGAACGGATCGGAGCGCAGTCCCTCTGCGTACTTGAGGGCGGTGGGGTCGTTCGCGCGCGCCAGCACGTGCAGCAACTGCAGGTCATCCTCCTTGGAGCCCGCCTCCATAAAGCGGCAGAACAACGCCGTGGTGCCGGGAGTCCACGCGGTGCGATCCCGTTCCAACGCTTGGCGGCCGGCCGCCACGGCGGCGGCCCGGATCTCCGGGGTGCGCGCGTTCTCGGCCGCGGCGGCGAGCCCCGCCAGATTGTTGGTGTCGGTCCAACGTCCTAGCGTCTCGACCGCCGCATTCGCCAGGGTCGCATCTGCGGCCGCCGCGAGGCGTCCCGCGACGGCCGCGGCTTCGGGCGTTCCCAGCCTGACGAGGGCAGGCAGCAGGCGCTGCGCGACGTCCGGTGGGGTCTGTTCCAGCCGGGCGAAGAAGGTGCCGGCGAGCCCCGGATCCGCCCGGTGGCGCTGGAGGAGCGTGACCACGGCGCGCAGGGTGCGGCCCTGTTCCGCCTCGTCCCGGGCCTGCGCGGCCCAGTCGGTGAGCAGGGCGAGGTCCGTCAGCGGGCCGATGTCGCCGAGGGCGGCGGCGGCGACCCCGCGGATCGCCGCAGACGGGTCGGCGCGGAGCTGCCGGAGCACGGTCAGACCTTCGGTCTGACGGCGCAGGGCGAATTGCTCCAGGCAGGCGAGTCGCCGCGGCTCGGGCCCGCGTTCGGCGCCTTCCAGCAGGATCGCGGCGACCTCCGCGCCCTTCAGGCGGCTGAGGCTTTGCCGCGCCTCCCGCAGGCTCGGAGCGAGTTCGAGGAGCTTGTCGACGACGGCGCGGGAACCGGGCAACGAGCCCAGCGCGCTGACCGCCTCCGTGCGCACTTCCGCGTCCGCGTGGCCCGTGGCCGCGAGCACCGCAGGGACGGCGTCGGCGAGTTCCGAGCGTCCGAGCGCAGCGACGGCCCCGGCCGCCGTCACCGGATCTAAGTGCGGCAGCAGCGGCGCGACCGCCAGAAGGTGGGTGGCGTCGCGACGGTCCGCGAGCGCTTCGATGGCCGCCGCGCGGCGGGGCGCGACGGGGCCAATCAGCGCCTCGCGGATGCGTTCCGGAGCGAGGGCGGGCTCGCGATCGAGCAGGAGCCGGAACGCGCCGGTGCGAACCGGCACGGGCAACTGAGTGTCGTCCTCGAGCGCCCTCAGTAGGGGGAGGGCCTCTGTCGCCGGTAGGTGTGTGGCCGCTTCCAAGCGGGCCGCGCCGATGATGGCGAGCGGCACCGTGCCGGCGCCGCGCAGCGCGGCCTCCGCGGCCGCGGTTCCGATCCGGCCCAAGGCGGTCGCCGCGGCCTTCACCGTCGCGAGATCGGCGTCCGCGAGGAGCAAGGCGAGCGCGTTAACCGCCCCCGCATCGCGGCGGCGCCCCAGGGAATCTATGAGGCCGAGGCGCAGGTGACCGGTCGTTTTCGTCAGGGCGTCGAGCAACAGGCGCTCCGCCGCCGGGCCGGGAACCACTTCCAGCAGTTGGCGGGCGAGATCGGTGTCCCGGTCCTCCGTGAGCATTGCCGCGAGGGTCCGGGCGGTCGCGGGCCGCAACGGGCCCCCGGGGCCGCTGGCCAGGACGAGGGCAAGACGCTGGGAGGCGGCCTGGCGGGCGGCGAAGGTCGGGGCGGGCTGGCGGAGCAGGGCGACGAGGCGGTCCTCGAGTGCGGCGAGTTTCCGGGCGTTCCGCCCGGCTTCGCGCACCTCCCGGTCCAGCGCCTCGAGGGCGGACTGGTCGCCGGAGTAGGTGAGGGACTCCAGCGCGGCGGCGGCTGGTTCGGCGCCGGCGGTGGGGATGCCGTATAGGCCCAGCAGGGCAAGGAGCGTCAGGAAGGAAGAGGCGCGCATAGTGGGAGCTGGGCTTTTTAAAGGGCGTAACCAGCGCGGCGGGGGCGATCGAGAAGCGTGTTGGCGGCGGGGTCGTTGGGCACGGCCTCGGCGCTGGGGTCCCAGCGGACGGGGCGGCCGAGCTGGGCCGCGATCACATTCAGGTGGCAGACGGTCGCGCTGCGGTGCCCGATCTCGACGTCGGCGATCGGCCGCTGGCGGGTGCGCACGCACCGGAAGAAGTCGAGGTGATGGTGGTCGCTCGCGTAGAGGTGCACATCCTCGCCGCGCAGCGGCTGCGCGGCCAGTGCAGGGGGGATCGTCTCTAGGAAGTCGTCGCGCGAGACCCACACGGTTCCCTCAGTGCCCTGGAACTCGATCATCGACTTCTGGAGGTTGTCGTCGCGCTCGACTCGGATGCCGTTGGCGTAGACGTGCGTCTGGAAGCGGCAGCCCTCGTAGCCCTTGGGGATAAACTCGACGGGCCCGGAGTGGTCCATCCCGAGCGCGTTCTGGATGATATCGAAGTGGTGGGCGCCCCAGTCTCCGTTCTTGCGGCCGCCGTACTCGAGGAAGCAGCGCCAGCCGCCGCCATAGTCGCCCTTGACGCGCCGCTCATTGTACGGGCGCCACGGGGTGGGGCCGAGCCAGCGGTCGTAGTCGAAGCCCGTGGGGACGGGCTCCTCCGGCAGGGGCAGGGCTGGCGGGAACTGGCCGAGGCGGGTGCGCACCCGTTTGATCTGGCCGATCCAACCGTTGCGGACGATCTCCGCGGCCTTGCGGAAGGACTTATTCGAACGCTGCTGGGTGCCCGTCTGCAGGATGCGCCCGTGGCGCCGGGCGAGGTCGGTGAGGACGCGCCCCTCGCGCACCGTGAGCGTCAGCGGCTTCTCGCAGTAGACATCCTTGCCCGCCCGCAGCGCGGCGGCGGACACGGCGGCGTGCCAGTGGTCCGGCGTGCACACGAACACGACGTCGATCCCCGGGTGGGCGAGCAGTTCCTCGTGGGTGCCGTAGACGGCGACGCTGCCCTTGGCCTCCGCCCCGTAGGCCGTCTCGATGCGGGCGCGCACCTTCTCGGCCTTCGCGCGGTTGACGTCGCAGGTGGCGAGGATCCGGCAGTCGTCGGTCAGGCCTAGCAGGGTGCCGAGGTGGCTGGAGCAGATGAGGCCGTTGCCGACGAGGCCCACGCCCAGCCGGTTGGAGGGTGCCGCGGCCCCGAACAGCCTCCGGGGGAGCAGCAGCGGGGCGACGCCGGAGGCGAGCGCGGACTTTAGGAGGGTGCGACGGGAGCGCGCGGGGAACATAAAGGAGCGGCGGCGGGTAAGAGCGCGGAGCTTCACCGCGCTTTGGAATGGTGCCGAGCCGATTCTGCGCGACGCGTACCGGGTGAGTTTGACTCCGGGCCAGTGGGCGCCTGACTTTCAGGCTCATGTTGCTTCGCCGTCCCCGCGCGCTTCGCTGGCTGCACGCCCTGCTCGGCGCGGCCTCGCCTGCAGTAGCCGCGGAGCCGATCGATTTTAACCGGCAAATCCGTCCGATTCTTGCGGACGCCTGCTTCCATTGCCACGGCCCCGACGCCGCGTCGCGCGAGGCCAAGCTCCGCCTCGACGAGCGGGAGGGACTTTACCGGGTCCGCGAGGGCGTCGCGGTCGTGGTCCCAGGCAAACCGGAAGAGAGTGAACTCCTCCACCGGATTGTCAGCCCGCACGAGGACGAGGTGATGCCGCCTCCGCGGGCCGCCCGCCAACTCAAGCTCGAGGAGAAGGATCTGCTCCGTCGCTGGGTCGCCGCGGGGGCGCCGTGGGATCGCCATTGGTCGTTCACGCCGCCCGTCGCGTCGGCCGTGCCGGAGGTGCCGGAACGCCGGGGTTGGCGGTCGACGCCGCAGGTTCGCAACCCGGTGGACGCATTTGTGGTCGCGCGCCTGCAGCGCGAGGGCCTCACGCCCTCCCCGGAGGCGCCGCGCGCCGCCCTTCTGCGCCGGGTCAGCCTCGACCTCACCGGCCTGCCCCCCGCGCCGGAGGAGGTGGACGCCTTCCTGGCGGATTCGCGGCCCGACGCCTACGAGCTTCAGGTGGACCGCCTGCTCGCCTCGCCCCGCTACGGGGAGCGCTGGGCCTGGGACTGGCTGGACGCGGCGCGCTACGCGGATACGAACGGTTTCCAAGGGGATCCGGAGCGCACGATGTGGCCGTGGCGGGACTGGGTCGTGAACGCGCTGAACACGAACCAGCCCTTCGACTGTTTTTCGATCGAGCAGCTGGCGGGCGACCTGCTGCCGGGGGCGACGCGCGAGCAGAAGATCGCAAGCGGCTTCCACCGGAACAATATGTTCAACGGCGAGGGCGGACGCATCCCGGAGGAGACCCGGGTGGAGAACGTCTTCGACCGGGTCGAGACCACCGGGGCCATCTGGATGGGCCTCACGCTATCCTGCGCCCGGTGCCACGACCACAAGTATGACCCCGTCACGCAGGGCGACTACTACGCGCTCTACGATATCTTCAATCAGATGTCCGAGCAGGGCCGGGCGGCGGGTGGCCGCAGTGGAGCGATCGCGCCGGTCATCGACCTGTCGACGCCGGCTGAGGCGGAGGCGGTGCGGAAGGCGCAGGCCGCGATCGACGCGCTGGTGCCGGAGATTGAGCGCTTCGAGCTGGCGAAGTTCCCGCGGCCCGAGGGCAAGCCGGTCATCGATTCCCCCGCGGCGCAGCGGCTCCCCGGCAACCTGCCTGCCACCCACGCCCGCACCGAGGTGCGGCAGCGCGGCCTCGACGGCCTGCTCGAGGCGCTGCCGTTTTTCCGCGACACCGAGCCGGACCCGGCCTACGTGAAGCTGCTGCAGCGGCACATCGCGGCTATCCGCGCCCGCGACCGGGCGAACGACAACATCACCCGGGTGATGATAATGGACCAACGGGGGGAGCTGCGGGACACCTTCATCCTCAATCGCGGGAGTTACGAGGCGAAGACGGAAACCCGCGCCTTCGGGGCCGTGCCCGCGCTGTTCCGCGCCGCCGGGCCCGAGCCGGGTCCGGCCAACCGCCTCAACCGCCTCGACTTCGCGCGTTGGCTCGTCTCGCCGGGGAATCCGCTCGCCGCCCGCACGTCCGTGAACCGCGCGTGGCAGGCCTTCTTCGGCCACGGCTTCGTCAAGACCGCGGAGGACTTCGGCGTGCAGGGCGATCCGCCGTCCCATCCGGAACTGCTGGACTGGCTCGCGGCCGACTTCGTGGCCCACGGCTGGGACGTGAAGCGTTTGCACCGGCAGATTGTGACCAGCGCCACCTATCGCCAGTCCTCGCGCGGGAGCGCCGCGCTGCGGGAGCGGGATCCGGAGAACCGGCTCCTCGCGCGGGGGCCGCGGCACCGGATGCCCTCGTGGATGATCCGCGACCAGGCGCTCGCCGCGGCCGGATTGGTAAATCTCGCCCTCGGGGGGCCCTCCGTGCGGCCCTACCAACCGGCGGGCATCTGGGAGGAGGCCACCTTCGGCAAGAAGACCTACGTGGAGGACCAAGGCGACGCCCTGCACCGGCGCAGCCTCTACGTTTTCTGGCGGCGGATCGTGGGCCCGACGACTTTTTTCGACGCTGGCGCGAGGCAGGTCTGCACGCTCAAGGTGCCGATCACCAATACGCCCCTGCACGCGCTGGTCACGCTCAACGATCCCGCGTTTGTCGAGGCCGCGCGCGTGATGGCGCAGCGGGTCCTCGCCGGTGCGGCGGGCGATTCGGCGCGGCTGCGGTTCGCCTTCCGGCTGGTGACTGCCCGGTCCCCCTCCGCGGCCGAGGAGGGGGTCTTGTCCGCGCGGCTCTCCCGCTTGCGGGCGAATTTCGCGCGGGACGGCGAGGCCGCCCGCCTGCTTTCCGCCGCCGGCGCCTCGCCGCGCCCGGCCGGCCTCGCCGCGAGCGAGCACGCCGCGTGGACCGCGCTCTGTTCCCTGTTGCTCAACCTCGACGAAACCCTGTGCAAGGAATGAAACCGTTGGCCCCGCTGGAACCCCTCCTCGACGCGCGCGCGCTGCACACGCGGCGACAGTTCTTCGGCCGCTCTGCCCTCGGCATCGGCACCGCGGCCTTCGCTTCGCTGCTGGGGCGCGACGCGCGGGCCGGGGCGGCGCCCCGCGGCCAGCCCGGGATCGCCGGCCTGCCGCACTTCGCGCCCCGGGCGAAGCGCGTGATCTACTTGTTCCAGAACGGCGCGCCCTCGCACGTCGACCTCTTCGACTACAAGCCGATGCTGCGCCAGTGGCACGGCAAGCAGATCCCCGACGAGGTGGTGGGCGGGCGGCGTTTCTCCACGATGACCGGCGGCCAGACCGCGCGGCCGGTGCTCGGGGAGATCACCAAGTTCGCCCAGCACGGGCGCAGCGGGGCCTGGGTTTCGGATTTCCTGCCCCGGACCGCGGCGATCGCCGACGACCTCTGTTTCGTGAAGTCGATGCACACCGAGGCGGTCAACCACGCCCCGGCGATCACCTACTTCCTCACCGGCGCGGAGATGGCCGGGCGGCCCTCGATGGGCGCCTGGCTCAGCTATGGCCTTGGCAGCGAGAGCGAGGACCTCCCGGCCTTCGTGGTGATGACCTCCCGCGACAAGGAGGCCAGCTGCGGCCAGATCTTTTACGACTTCTATTGGGGCAGCGGTTTCCTGCCCTCGAAGTATCAGGGCGTGGCCTTCCGCGGCCGTGGGGATCCGGTGCTGTACCTGTCGAATCCCGCGGGGATGAGCCGGGAGATGCGCCGCGGCCTGCTCGACGACCTTGCCGCGCTGAACGAGGCGAAGCGGCGGGACTTCGGCGATCCCGAGATCGCCACCCGCATCGCTCAGTACGAGATGGCCTACAAGATGCAGACCAGCGTGCCGGAGCTGACCGACTTCTCGCGCGAGTCGCCGGCGACGCTCGCGCTTTACGGCCCGGACGTCGCCAAGCAGGGCTCCTTCGCCTACAACTGTTTGATGGCGCGCCGCCTTGCCGAGCGCGGGGTCCGCTTCATCCAGGTGATGCACGCCGGCTGGGACCAGCATCGCAACCTGAACAGCCAGCTCAAGATCCAGTGTCAGGACGTGGATGCCCCCTCGGCGGGCCTGATCCAGGACCTGAAGCAGCGCGGGCTGCTCGACGACACCCTCGTCATTTGGGGCGGCGAGTTCGGCCGCACGCCCTTCCTGCAGGGCAAGATCGAGGAGACCAAGCAGTGGGGCCGGGACCACCATCCGTACGTGTTCACGATCTGGATGGCCGGCGCCGGAGTGAAGCCCGGGCTCACCTACGGCGCCTCGGACGACTTCGGGTTCAATCCCGCCGAGCGCAAGGTCCACGTTCACGACTTCCAGGCCACGGTGCTCCACCTGCTGGGCATCAACCACGAGCGCCTCACCTACAAGTTTCAGGGCCGCAACTATCGGTTGACTGACGTGCACGGGCACGTCGTGCGGGACCTGCTGGCGTGAGCGGGGCTGCGCTCGCGCCGGTCGCGGTGCTCCGAACGCCGTTCGCCGGCAAGTTCGGCGTGCCGCGGCAGGCCGGGCTAGTGCCCGCCGCCGAGGGCCGAGTGGAATTCCTGCCCGCCTACGCCGCGTCGGAGTTCACCCGCGGCCTCGAGGCGTTCTCCCACCTGTGGCTGCTGACCGGCTTCCATCTGAACCCCCCATGGAGCGGCAGCGCCGTGGTGCGGCCGCCGCGCTTGGGCGGTAACGCGCGGGTGGGCGTCTTCGCGTCCCGCTCGCCCAACCGGCCCAACGGGCTCGGCCTCTCGCTCGTGCGGCTGCTGGGGCAGGAGCCGGGGGCCCTGCGGGTGGGCGGGGTCGACGCCGCCGACGGCACCCCCGTTTTCGACGTGAAGCCTTACCTCCCATGGGCTGAGGCGGTTCCCAACGCGCGCGCCGAATGGGCCGAGGGTGCCCCGCAGCGGCGGGCGGTGGAGGACATCGCTGTCCCGGCGGAGCTTGCGGTCCGCCTTGGGCCGGAACGGCTGGCGCTGGTGCGGGAGCTGCTGCGCCTAGAGGTGCGCCCGGCCTACCAGGCGGCGGACGAGCGGACCTACGGGATGACCGTCGCGGGCTGGAATGTCCGCTGGCGCGCGACGGCCGAAGGCGGGCTCGCTGTGGTGGAGGCAGACCCCGTCCGGGGAGACTGACGCCGCCCGCTCAGGCCGTGGCGGCGCGGATCCGCAGGAGGAGATCCTTGGCCTCAACCGTGTCGCCGAGTGCGACGTGCAACTCCGCCACGACCCCGTCGCAGGGGGCGTAAACGGAGTTCTGCATTTTCATTGCCTCCATCATCAGCAGCTTGTCGCCCTTGGCGACCTTCGAGCCGACGGACACCGAGAGCTGGGCGACGAGGCCCGGGATCGGCGCGCCCACCTGCGTGGCATCCGCGAGGTCCGCCTTCGGCCGAGCCTTGGACTTCGGGGCCACCGACTTGTCGAGGATGAGGGTCTCGCGGGCGATGCCGTTGAGCTCGTAGCTGATCGCGCGGCGGCCGTCCTTGTCGGGTTGGCCGACGGAAATCAGCCGGATGATGAGCACCTTACCCTCCTCGATGTTCACCGAGATCTCCTCGCCGGGCCGCAGGCCGTAGAAGAAGGCCGGGGTCGGCAGCACGGAGACGTCGCTGTAGGTGGTGAGGTGCTTCGCGAGTTCCGCGAAGACCTGCGGGTACATCAGGTGCGAGTACAGGTCGTCGTCGGAGGCGGGGCGACGCAGCTTTTCCGCTAGCTCGGCGCGGGTGCGGTCGAGGTCGAGGGGCGCGGCCGCGCTGTGGCCCGGCTTTCGGCGCGCGGCGGCGTGGCGGGCACGGGCCTCGCGGTGGCGCTTATCGCCGAGCACGACGAGGGAGACGCGTTCCGGCCAGCCGCCCTGGGGCCAGCCGAGGCCGCCCTGCATCATATCGATCACGCTTTCGGGGAAGGGGAGCGAACCGGGCTCAAGGTTTACGACGTCCGCGGGCTTGATGCCCCGGCTGAAGAGGAACAGCGCGAGGTCGCCGACGACCTTTGAGCTGGGCGTCACCTTCACGATGTCGCCCAGCAGCTGGTTCACCTCGGCGTAGGTGCGGGCGATCTCCGGCCAGCGGTGGCCGACGCCCATCGAGGCGGCCTGCTCCTTGAGGTTCGTGTACTGCCCGCCCGGCATCTCGTGGAGGTAGACCTCGGCCGAGCCGCTGCGGGGCGCGGTGTCGAACGGCCGGTAGTAATCGCGCACGACCTCCCAGTAGTCCGAGAACTGGTTGAGGGCGTCGAGGTCAAGCCCGGTGTCGCGCGGCGTGTGCTGGAGGGCGGCGACCACCGAGTTGAGATTCGGCTGGGAGGTGCTGCCGCTCATCGCGGCGAGGGCGAGGTCGACGACGTCCACCCCGGCGTCCGCGGCCCGGAGCACGCTGGCGGCGGCGATGCCGCTGGTATCGTGCGTGTGGAAGTGGATCGGGAGATCGACGGCCTCCTTCAGCGCCTTCACCAGCTTGTGGGCGGCGTAGGGGCGGCACAGGCCGGCCATATCTTTGATCGCGAGGACGTGGGCGCCCATCTTCTTAAGTTCGCGCGCGAGCCGGGCGTAGTACTTCAGGGAAAACTTGTCCCGGCGTTCGTCGAGGATGTCGCCGGTGTAGCAGAGCGCGGCCTCGCACACGCCGTGCGTCTCCTGCACCGCTTCCATCGCAACGCGAAGGTTGGGCAGATAGTTGAGCGAGTCGAAGACGCGGAAGATGTCCATCCCGCTGGCCGCGGCGTGGCGAACGAAGCCGGCGACGACGTTGTCCGGGTAGCTGGTGTAGCCAACCGCGTTGGCCCCGCGGAACAGCATCTGGAAGCAGATGTTGGGCACGCGGGCGCGGAGCTGCCGGAGGCGCTCCCACGGGTCCTCGCTGAGAAAGCGCATCGCGGTGTCGAACGTCGCCCCGCCCCACATCTCGAGCGAGTAGAGGCCGGGGGCGCGCCGGGCGAGGGCGTCGGCGCAGGCGAGCATATCGAAGCTGCGCACGCGCGTCGCCATCAGCGACTGGTGGGCGTCGCGCCAAGTGGTGTCGGTGACGAGCAGCCGCTTCTGGCGGGCGGTCCAGCGGGCGAACTCGCGGGGGCCTAGTTCGAGTAGCAGCTGCCGGGTGCCCGGGGGAGGGGAGACGCGGAGGTCGGCCGCGGGGGACGGCGCGGCAGGCAGCGGGCGCTCGGGGCGGTAGCCTTTGGCGTGGGGGTTGCCGTTGACGAGGACCTGGCCGAGGAAGTTGAGCAGCTTGGTCGCGCGGTCGCGGCGCGGCTTGAAGGCGAAGAGCTCGGGGGTGGTATCGATGAGCGTCGTGGTGGCCTGCCCGGCCTGGAATTGCGGGTGGGCGATCACGTTTTCGAGGAACGGGATGTTCGTCTTCACGCCGCGGATGCGGAACTCGCTCAGCGTCCGGTGCGCGCGCCGCAACGCGATGTCGTAGGTCTGCCCGCTGGTGATGCTCTTCACCAGCATCGAATCGTAGAAGGGCGTGATGACCGCGCCCGCGTAGCCCATCCCGCCGTCGAGGCGCACGCCGAAGCCGCCCGGCGAGCGGTAGGCCACGATGCGGCCGTAGTCGGGGACGAACTTGTTTTCTGGGTCCTCGGTGGTGATCCGGCACTGGATCGCGTAGCCGTTGCGCGGGATGTCGGCCTGGCGCGGCATCCCCACCTCCGGCGAGTGCAGCGAGTGGCCCTGGGCGATCAGGATCTGGGCGCGCACCAGGTCGAGGCCGGTAATGACCTCGGTCACGGTGTGCTCCACCTGAATGCGGGGGTTCATCTCGATGAAGAACCACTCGTGGCGGTCGAGGTCGTAGAGGAATTCCACCGTGCCCGCGTTGTCATAGCGGATCTCGCGGGCGATCCGGGCCGCGGCGTCGCAGAGCTCGTTGACGATCTTATCTGGCAGCCCGAACGACGGCGCGACCTCGATCACCTTCTGGTGGCGCCGCTGGACCGAGCAGTCGCGCTCGTGGAGGTGGAGCACGTTGCCGTGCTGGTCGCCGAGCACCTGCACCTCGATGTGCTTGGCCCGCGGGATGTACTTCTCGAGGAAGACGGCGGGGTTGCCGAACGCGCGGCCAGCCTCCGCCTGCGCCTCATCGAGGAGGTTGGCGAGGTCTGTGGCGCGGTGCACGACCCGCATCCCGCGGCCTCCGCCGCCAAAGGCCGCCTTGATGATCAGCGGGAAACCGATGGTGCGGGCGGTGGTGAGGGCCTCCTCGCGGTCGGTCAGCGGATTCTCCGTGCCCGGCAGCGTCGGCACGTTGATCCCTTGCGCGAGCGCGCGCGCCGTGGTCTTGTCCCCCATCATCTCCAGCAGCTCGGGCCGGGGACCGACAAAGATGATCCCCGCCCGGGCGCAGGCGCGGGCGAATTCGGGGTTCTCGGAAAGGAAGCCGTAGCCGGGGTGGATGGCGTCGACCCCCTTTTCCCGCGCCACCGCGATGATGCCCTCGATGTCGAGGTAGGCCGCGACCGGGCCGCGACCGGCGCCGACCACGTAAGCCTCATCCGCCTTGTAGCGGTGGATGCATAGCCGGTCCTCCTGCGCGAACACGGCCACCGTGCGGAGGTTGAGCTCGGTGCCGGCGCGAAAGATGCGGACCGCAATCTCGCTCCGGTTGGCGGCCATCAGCTTCCGAATCGGGCGGAGCGGGACGGCGGGGGCGGGCGGGGAGGTCTTGGCGGAGGAGGGCATAGCGCGGGAGAAAAGGGTTTAAGGCCACGGTGCTCGGCTTGGGAAGCGCGAAGCACGCCAGCCCGCAAAAAAGCGCCCGGGGAGGGCGCCTTGAAGAGTGCGGGGAGGAAGTAAAGGCGGCTCAGCGGCCGCGCCCGGTCCGCCCCAGCGTGTAGGTGAAGAAGACCGCGCGCTCCTCGCCCCGCAGGCGATTAGCGCGGCGGTAGGCCTGGTCCAGCGCGTTGTTCACGTTGATCGCGAACGTGTGGTCAAGGGCCGAGCCCCGACCCTGGAGCCGGTAGCGGACGCCAAGGTTCCACAGGGTGTAGCCGGGTACGCGGAGCCGCCACTGGTAGGTGGTCCGGGTAAGTACCCGCTCACCGGTCCGGGTCGTGGTGTAGACGTCGCCTGCGTTGGGGGCCTCGGTGGGCGTCGGACCGACGTGGGTGACGCCGAGGTTGGCGGAGAAGCCCTTCAGCGAGCCGGTCGTGGGGGCCCACTTCAGGTAGGCGCCGCCGTTGACCGGAGCCACGCCCTGCACCCGGCGGCCCACTGCCAGGGGGAAAGCCGCGCCGTAGTCGGTGTAAACAGAGTAAACGTGACCCCAGCTGCCGCCGGCGGAAAGCGCGTCGGTGAGGCGCCAGTTGGCGTCAAACTCGAAGCCGCGGACCAGTTGGTTGCCTTCGCGGCGGGAAACCTCGAGGTAGTTGCCGGAGCCCGGCGGGGTCTCCTGCAGGTCGGTCACCTGCACGTTTTCGCGGACCGCGTAGAAACCGGAGACGGTGAAATTGAGGCGGTCGTTGAAGTAGGATCCCTTGAACCCGTAGTCCCAGCCGTTCGCGATCTCGGACTTGTACTCCGGGCTGTTGACCGTGGCGGTCGCCTCAGACTGCGGGACGAAGTAGCTTTCACTGTAATTGACGAAGAACCGGAGGCTGTTGGTGAGCTTGTAGTTCACCCCGGCGTTGGGCTTCAGCGCGGACAGCTTCTTGTCGATCATCTGGCCCACGGCGAAGTTGGCCGGGACGGGGATGAACTCGCGGTGCCGAAAGCGCACCGTGTCGTAGCGGGCGCCTGCGTAGGCGAGGAGACGCCCATTGAACAGCGCCGCCTGGTGGCGGAGCAGGCCGCCGACGACGGTCACGCGCTGCTTGCGGATGCGGGTGGCGACCTCCTGGCCCCACTGGAACCACTTCGGGAAGTAGTTGACTTGGCCAGTCGGCGTGAGCGTCGCGGGGTCGAGGCGTACGGTGCGCACGGCATTCCAAGCGACGATGTCGGGGTTGGAGGCGTTAGCGAATTGGCGGGTCGGGTCCCAGCGGTAGTAATCGTTGATGTCGATCGTCGCGAGGGTGCGGTGCTCGATCGCGCGGTTGCCGGTGGAATAGCGCGCGAGGACGTCGCCCTGCAAGCCACCGCCATCCTCGAAGATGAGCCCCTTCTGCGGCGTCGCGCCGCGGGCCGACTGGACAGGGTTGGTGGTCACTGCCGGATTGACCGTGATCCCGCCCCAGCCGGTGTTCTGATTGTAGTCCCAGCGCCGCACGAGGTAGTAGTTCGCCGAGGCGCGGAAGCTCCAGACCTCGTCGATCCGCTTGTCGTAGTTGGCGGTCAGCCCCGAGTAGCCGCGGTTCAGCTCGGAGTTGGGGCCGAACGGGTTGATGGGCGCGAGGTTCCAAGCGTAGCCCACGACCTCGTCGTCTAGGTTGGACGCCGTGCCCTTCTGGTCCGTGACCAGCGGCGCGCCGTTCAGGGGCGCGTGGCGCATCTGCAGGAGGTATTCGGCGGCCACCAGCAAGTTAGAGGAGTCGGGGAAGGTGTGTTTGATCGCACCGTAGTATTCGTAGTTGCGGTTCCGCGCGTACTCCTGGCCGAAGTCGCGCTGGTAATGGCTGCCGGTAACGATGTACGAGGTGGTGCCGAGCGAGGACTTGGCCAACGGCCCGGTGGCCTCGAGGGTCACGCGCTCGGTCCCGTAAGAGCCATAGTTAAAGGTAACCTTCTGGCCTTCTCGGGTCTTGGGCCCTTTGGAGATCATATTAACCATCCCACCAGGGGAGGAACGCCCGTAAATGGCGGCGTTCGAGCCCTTGATGATCTCCATGCGGTCGATGTTGGAGGAGCCGTAGCGGCCGAGGCGGAAGAAGCCGTCGCGCAGCTGGAAGCTGGAGCTGAAGCCGCGGAGGTTGAAGTTCCCGCCGATGTCCAGGCCGGTGAAGCTGCCGATGTGCACGATGTTGTCGGCGAATTCGAAGATCCCGAAATCCTCAAAGAACTCGGCGGTCAGCACGTTCACCGTGTAGGGCAGGTCGATGATCTTGGTCGCGACGCGGGTGCCGGTCATCGTCTCTGCCGGCGCGTAGCCACGGTCACCGCTGGCGGACACGCTGAACTCGGACAGGCGGACCACGTCGTCGCCCGCGGGCGGCGAGGACTGGGCCGGGGCCGCCGCCCGCAGGGGCAGCGCGAGGGCGAGGGCCAAGAGCGCGCCTGCGCGCTGGCGAGGATCAAGGATGGTTCGGGTCAGGGTCATGGTTTTACGGGGTTCCTAGAGAGGCCGGCTATCAGCCCGCCGGTCAAGGCTCCGGACGGAGGCACGTCAGCCGAGAATCCGCGCCTGCTCTTCCGGGCGAAAAACTACCGTCGTCGCCGCGTCCCCCCGCCTCCGGCGCGCGGCCGCGACCGCGCGGTAGGCGGTGTCCAGCCACGCTGGCGGCACCCAGCGCAGGGCGCAGACCGCCCAGCCGGCGCCGGGCAGCAGCGCGAGGGCCCGGAGGGCACCGTCCGCGCGCAGGAACCACGGGCCCTCGAGCCGGCGCGACCATTCGGGGACAAAAATGAGCGAATCCGGGGCGTTCCGCCCGTCGCCCAGCGCGGCGCGTACCGCCCGCCCTTCCGTGCCACCAAGGTCCGCGTAGCACAGGCGCGCGTGCCGGTCGCGTCGGATTAGCCACCGCACGCTCCGCCGGCAGAGGGGGCACTCGGCATCGAAAAGCAGCACGGGTTGCGGGTCGCGGAGCATTCTGGGCAGATTGCGCCTTCGCGCGCGCGTCGCAACTGCGAGGGCGACCTGCGGCTTTGACGCGTTGGGATTTCTGCCCACGCTGCGCCCGCGATGCACGCTGCCACGCACATCCACATCAAGGGAGCCCGCGAGCACAACCTGCGGAACCTCGAGGTGCGGCTGACCCGCGGGAAACTCATCGTGATCACGGGCCCGAGTGGCTCGGGCAAGTCTTCGCTCGCTTTCGACACCCTTTATGCGGAGGGCTACCGGAAATACATCGAGTCGCTCAGCGCCGCGGCCCGCGCCGCGCTCGACCAGTTAAAGCGCCCCGAGGTCGACTTCATCCATGGGCTCTCGCCCGTGCTCGCGATCGAGCAGCGCACCGGCGTCGGCGGACCCCGCACCACCATCGCCACCGCCACTGAGATCGCCGATTACGCGCAACTGCTCTGGTCGCTCGCTGGCGAGCAGCGTTGTCCGGCCGATGGCGGACGCGTGCTGCAACGCTCCCTCGACGACAACGTGCAGCACGTGCTCACGGCCTGCGCGGGCGAGCGGGTCCTCGTGCTCGCCCCCTGCCTCCGCGCCCGTCCCAGCGTCCTCCGCGACGAACTCCCGCGCCTGCGGCAACGGGGTTTCCAGCGCGTCCGGATCGCGGGCGAGGTCAAGTCGCTCGACGATCCCGGGCTGATTCCGGCCGGTTCCGGTACCCGGCAGCTCGAGGTGGAGTTGGTGGTCGACCGGCTCGTCGCCACGGCGGAGCAGCGCAGCCGACTGGCGGACTCCCTCGAACTCGCATTCCGGGAAGGCCGGGACCGGGCGATGGTCCTCGCGCAACCAGAGGCCGACGCGCCCTGGCGCGAGGTGCCGCTGAGCCAGTCGCTCGCCTGCGAGACCTGCGGCGCAGTCTTCCCCCGGCTGACCACCCGGCACTTCTCCTTCAGCCACCGCGACGGCGCCTGCCCCGAGTGCGACGGCATCGGGCGCCGGCTGCGGTTCGCCCCGGAACTGCTGGTACCGGACCCCGCCAAATCTGTCGACGGCGGCGCGATCAAGGCGTGGCGCATTGGCGGCAAGAATCTGATCATCCGCCACAACGCGCTCCTCCGCCAGTTGGCGGAGCAGATCCCGTTTGATGCAGACCAGCCGTGGGCGGAGCTGCCCGCTGAGGTGCGCCGGACCTTGTTGGACGGCGCCGGCGAGCGCCAGTTCGCCTTTAAGCTCCGGCGGATGCGCGAGGCGCGCGCGATGCCGTTCCCCGGCGTGATCGCCGACCTCGAGCAGAGTTTCCGCGAGACGGACAGCGACGGCTTCCGCGCCCGCCTCGCGACCTATATGGTCAGCGGCGAATGCCCCTCCTGCCGCGGGGCCCGCCTCAACCCGCGCAGCGCCGCCGTGCGCCTCGGCGGGCTGTCTTTCCCCGAGTTCATGCGCCTCGACGTAGCCGCCGCGGCGGCTGCGGCCGAAGCCCTTGCGTCCGGACCCGCGGCGGATCCCACCCTCAAGGAGGTCATCGGCGGGGTGCGCGAGCGGCTCCGCTTCCTGCTCGAGACGGGCCTCGGCTACCTGACGCTCGACCGCGACTACGCCACGCTTTCCGGCGGCGAGGCCCAGCGGGTGCGCCTCGCAACCCAGCTCGGGATGGGCCTGATGGGGGTGATCTACGTCCTCGACGAACCCAGCATCGGCCTCCACCCCCACGACAACCAGAAGCTTCTCGACACTCTCACCGCCCTGCGCGACCGGGGGAACACCGTCGTCGTGGTGGAGCACGACGAGGACACGATGCGCCTCGCCGACGAGTTGCTCGAGCTCGGCCCTGGCGCGGGGGTCGAGGGTGGACAGCTCCTGTTCCAGGGCAGCCCGGCGGACTGCCAACGCCGCCCCGCGCGGGAATCCCTCACCGGCGCCTACCTCGGCCGGCGCCTGCAGGTCACCCGGGAGGCCGCACCCAAGGCCCCGGATGGCGCCTGGCTTTCCGTGCGCGGGGCGCGGGCCAACAACCTCAAGGAGATCGACGCCCGCTTTCCCGTGGGCCTGCTAACCTGCGTCACCGGCGTCAGCGGCTCCGGCAAGAGCACCCTCGTGCTCGACATTCTCGCCGCGGAGGCCGCCCGGCGGCTCAACGGCGCGCGGACCATTCCCGGCGCACATCGGCGGATCGAGAACCTCGAGTTCTTCGAGAAGCTCGTGCAGGTGGACCAGGAACCCATCGGCCGTAGTCCCCGCTCTAACCCGGCGAGCTACGTTGACCTCCTCCCGCTCCTGCGCGACCTCTACGCCCAGCTTCCGCTGGCGCGCGTGCGGGGCTACCGCGCGAGCCGCTTTTCCTTCAACGTCCGCGGCGGCCGCTGTGAGCGCTGCCAGGGCGACGGTGCCATCCAGCTGGATATGCAGTTCATGCCGGACGCCTTTGCCCCCTGCCCGAGTTGCGGGGGCCAGCGGTTCAACCGCGAGACCCTCGAGGTGCTGTTCCACGGCCACTCGATCGCGGACGTGCTCAACCTTTCGGTGAGGGAGGCGCTCAAGCTCTTCCGCCACGTGTCCCGAGTGGTCGACAAGTTGGCCACCCTTGATGCTGTCGGCCTCGGTTATCTCGCCCTCGGGCAATCCGCCACGACTCTGTCAGGCGGGGAGGCGCAGCGCATCAAACTGGCGCTTGAGCTCAGCCGGCGCCAGCAGGGTGCCTCCCTGTACATCCTCGACGAACCGACTACCGGGCTCCACTGGACCGACATCCAGCGGCTGATGGATCTGCTCTTCCGCCTGCGGGACGCGGGCAACACGGTCATCGTGATCGAGCACAATCTCGACGTGATCCACCTCGCGGACTGGCTCATCGACCTTGGCCCGGGAGGTGGTTCCGGGGGTGGGCATCTGGTCTACGCGGGGGATCGCGGCGGGATCGAGGCCTGTAGCGAATCACTCACGGGCCGAGCCCTCCGCCGGTGGCGGGAGGCGGTTCCGTCCGCCCGAGCCTGAGCCGGGGTCGGGTCCGGCCGGCGGTCGCTCGACTTCGGGGCACGAGAAGAGTCCGGCGCCGCGGGTCGGCCCCGCGGCGCCGGGGGTGTTCAGTTGGCCTCGGGGGTGCGCTTCTGGCGCGCGCCCTTCCGCGGGGCCACGGCGGCGTACTCGTCGCTCGCGAGGGCACCGTCCTGGTTCTTGTCCAGTTCCTTGAACCGGGTCTTGGCGGCGGCCGCGGACAGCGTGCCCTTCATCGCGGTGGCGAACTCCCGCGACGTCACCTTGCCGTCGCTGTTGGCGTCGGCGGTGGCGAATGGCGGCGGGGTGGGGGCGCTGGCGGCCGCGCGGACGGTGCCGGCGGCGAGCAGGAGGGCCAAGAGGGCGGGGAGCATCGGGATCATCGGGTTATTTTCTCTTTCAGGTTTGGCCATCGGCCGGGATGGCCGGTTGGGCGGGACGGAGGCTGGGGGCCGCGGCCGGCTCGCCGCCATCCGCGCTTGTCCCGGAAATTGAGGTCATCGCGATCCGCTTGCGCGCCGGCGGCTTACCCCTAAGGTCCCTTCGATGAAACTCGTAACCCTGCTCTGCTGCCTCCTCGGCCTCGCCGCCACGGCGTGGGCCGCTTCGTCCAAGGTCCCCGCCATTTCCCATGCGGACCTGTCCGCGGCCATCGCCGCCAAATCGGTCACGATCCTCGACGTGAACGGGACCAGATCCTTCAAGGAGGCCCGAATCCCCGGGGCGCTGGACTACGCCGCGCAGAAGGCCCAGCTGGCGGCGCTGCTGCCGAAGGACAAGAATGCGCTGGTCGTGGCGTACTGCGGGAATGAGCGGTGCTCTGCCTACCTCTCGGCGGCGACCGCCGCGCAGCAGTTGGGGTACACGAACGTGCGCCATTACGCGCCGGGCATCGACGGTTGGAAGCAGAGCGGCTCGAAGCTGGACCGCGGCTGATCCCGCCACGGTTTTTTTCCCGGGCGGTCTCTCTGCGGGGGGCCGCCCTTTTTGTTGTCCACGTTGGCGGCGCATCTTCGCGCAATTGTAACCGCAGCGCCACGGTTTCGCGACACGGGGTCCTCACGTTCGCGTCGCGCAATCGTGAATCTCGCCCTCGTCACCGAAACCTTTCCGCCGGAGGTTAATGGCGTCGCGATGACGTTCGGGGTGATCGCGCGGGAGCTGGGCCGGCGGGGTCACGGGTTGACGGTGTACCGGCCGCGCCGGGCCGATCTCGCCCCGTTGCCCGCGTCGTCCGACTACGCGGTGGTTCCCCTCCCGGGCTTCGCGGTTCCGGGCTACCCGCTGATCCGGCTCGGGCTGCCCGCGGGCGGCCGGCTGCGCGCCGCGTGGACGCGTGCCCGACCTGATCTGGTGCACGTCGCCACCGAGGGCCCCCTCGGCGCCTCGGCGGTGGCGGCGGCCCGCTCGCTTGGCATCCCGGTGACCTCGAGTTTCCACACCAACTTCCACGCCTACACCCGCCATTACGGCGCCGGCCCGCTCCGGGGTCTCGTGCTCGCGTGGCTCCGGCGACTGCACAACCGCACCCGCCGGACCTTCGCGCCGACCCGCGAGCTGATCGCGGAGCTGGGCGGCGCCGGTTTCCGCGACCTGGCGCTGATGTCGCGCGGCGTCGACACGCTCTGCTTCCACCCGCTGCGGCGGTCCGCGGACCTGCGCCGCGCCTGGAGGGCGGACGACGAGCATCCCGTCGTGCTCCACGTCGGCCGGATGGCGCCGGAGAAGGACTACGACCTCCTCTTCCGCTGCTACGCCGCGATGCGCGCGGTCAATCCGGGATTGCGCTTCGTGCTGGCGGGGGAAGGCCCCCTGCGCGCGGGGCTGGAGCGGGCGCATCCCGAGTGCCACTTCGCGGGCTTCCTCTCCCGGCCGGAGATCGGCGCCTACTACGCCTCCGCCGACATCTACATCCACGCGAGCCGCACGGAGACCTTCGGCAACGTGCTCACCGAGGCGATGGCCAGCGGGCTCGCCGTGGCGGGCTTCGACTACGCGGCCGCGCGGCAGTTCGCCCGGCACGGCGAGAGCGGACTGCTGGCCCCGTTGGACGCCCCGGAGGCCCTGGTCGCGGCGGCTGAGCTGCTGGCCGGGGATCCCTTCCTCCGCGCGCAACTGGGCCGGGCGGCCCGCCGTGCGGTGGATGAACACTCCTGGGAGCGGGTGATCGGGGATTTTGAGCGGGACCTGCTGCAGGCCGCGGGCCCGCTGCCCGCGGGGGGAGGTGCGGGATGAACCGGAGGCTGCTGATACTCACGGCGGGCTTTGGCGAAGGTCACAATGCCGCGGCCCGGGCCTTAGCCCAGACGTGGGACGAGCGGGAGGGGGAAGGGGCGGCGGTGGTGGCCGATCCCTTCGCCGAGGCCCATCCCGCGAGCAACACCTTCCTGCGTTGGGCCTACCTGGGCGCGATCAACCGGCTACCCTGGGCGTGGCGGGCGCTCTACGGCTGGATGGACCGGTCCCGGCTGCTGCCGCGGCTGCTCGGCCGGCTTCCTGGGGACACCCAGTCGATGATTCGACTGCTCGAACGCCACCGGCCCCTCGCCGTCGTCTCCACGTTTCCCGGGCACAACTTCACGCTCCGCGAGATCGGCCGGCGCGGCGGCGCAGTGCCCCCACGTTTCACGGTGGTGACCGACTCCATCAGCCTAAATTCACTCTGGTGGACCGGTGACTCCGCCGCGTGGTTCGTGCCCAACGAGGACTCAGCCGCCGTGCTGCGGACGGCCGGGGTTGACCGCGGGCGCATCGATGTGACCGGTTTCCCCGTACCCCCGGTCTTCGCTCGCCTCGGCGGCACCGTCGCCCCGCCGGCGTTGTCCGGGGGAAATCGGCCCCGGATCCTAGTGATGATCCATTCCGGCCGGCGTGGGGCCGAGGGCACGGCGCGGCTGCTGCTCCGGGAGTTGGGCTGGGATCTCACCTTTGCGGTGGGGCGCGACGAGGGCCTCCGCCGCCGGCTCACGGCGCTGGCGGCGGATCGTACTGGCGTCACGGTGCTGGGTTGGACGCGCGAGATCCCGCGGTTGCTCCTGACGCACCACGTGGTGGTGAGCAAGGCGGGCGGGGCCACGACGCAGGAGGCGCTCGCCGCGGGCTGCCCGATGATCGTCAGCCAGATCGTGCCCGGGCAGGAGGAGGGCAACTACGAGTTGCTGCGCCGCCACGGGATCGGAACCTTGGCGACGGAACCGACCGCGTTGGTGGCGGCTTTGCGGGAGGCCTTTGCCCGTGACGGAGAGGGTTGGGCGCAGTGGCGGGCGGGGGTGGCGGGGCTGCGCCGTCCCCACGCCGCAGCGGAAATTCTGGATCGGGTGGAGGCGCGCGTCCGCGGGGAGCAGGACGTGGTGGGGGCAGCCCGATGAGAACGGTCTTCATCCTCAACCCGCACGCCGGGCACAACCGGCGGCGTCCCGAGCTGCGGCAGCAGTTGCGGGAATTCGCCACCGCCTGTCCAAGCGAGGCGGTCGTGGAGGTGACGGAGGGTCCGGGGCACGCCCGGGAGCTGGCGACAGCGGCGGTGCAGGCCGGAGCGGAGGTCGTCGCGGCGGTCGGGGGCGACGGGACGATGAACGAGGTTGCGCAGGGCCTGCTGGGTGCGCCCGCGGCGCTGGCCCTCGTGCCCTGTGGCTCGGGCAACGGGTTGGCCCTGCACCTGCGGATCCCGCGGTCCCTCACTGGCGCGCTGCGGCTCGCGGCCGATCCGGACGCCGCCGTGCGTGAGATCGATTCCGGGGAGGTGGCGGGGCTGCCGTTCTTCAATGCGATGGGCATCGGCCTGGATGCGGAGATCAGCCGCCGCTTCAACCGCCTCACCCGCCGCGGCCTGCCCGCGTACCTCCGCGCGGGCTGGGGTGCCTGGCAGGAACGCCGGCCAGTGCAGTGCACGCTGGAGGTCGGGTCGGAGCGGCGCGCACTCTCGGCGCTGCTGGTCTCGGTGCTTAATTCCGACCAGTACGGCAACCACGCGCGCGTCGCGCCCGGGGCGGAGGTCGACGACGGGGAGCTCGATTTAGTGGCGGTGACCGCCACCGGTCTCCTCCGTGTGGCCCGGCTGATGCCACACCTTTTCCTGGGCTCGCTCGACTCCTCCGTCCCCGGCCTGCTGCGCCGTTCCGCGCGTCGCTTCGCGCTGGTGCGGCCCGCGCCCGGTCCGCTGCACACGGACGGCGAGGTGCATCCCGGCCCCGCGCGGCTCGAGGTCGTCATCCGCCCCCGCAGCCTGCGCGTGCTCGTGCCCGGCGTGCCCGGGCGCCTCGCCGCGCCCATCGACCAGGCGGCCCGCTCCTTCGCCCTGCTGATCCCATGAAGCTCAACGTCCGCACCGTGATCCTCTCGGACCTGCACCTGGGCACGACCGACTCCAAGGTCGAGGAGGTGAATCATTTCCTGCGCCACATCCACTGCGCAAAGCTCATCCTCAACGGGGACATTATCGACGGCTGGCAGCTGCGCCGCGGCGGGCGCTGGACCAAGGCGCACACCCGCTTCGTGCGGATCGTCCTCAAGAAGCTGGAGAAGCGCGACACGCAGGTCATCTACCTGCGCGGCAACCACGACGATGTCCTCGCCTCCTTCCTGCCGCTGGAGTTCGAGGGGCTCGCCGTGGTCGAGGAGCACATCCACGAGGCCGCCGGCGGCCGCTACCTGGTCCTGCACGGGGACATCTTCGACACAGTGACCAAGAATTTCGTCTTCCTGGCCCATTTGGGCGACTGGGGCTACAGCCTCCTGCTCGGCCTTAACCGCTTGTACAACCGCTGGCGCGCGTGGCGGGGGCTCGAGTACTGGTCGCTGAGCAAGGCCATCAAGGCGCGGGTGAAGGAGGCGGTGAACCACATCTCTAATTTTGAGCAGCACATCGCCCAGCTCGCGCGAGAGAGGGGGTGCCAGGGGGTGATGTGCGGCCACATCCACACCGCGGCGGACAAGCGCATCGGGGACATCCATTACCTCAATTCCGGCGACTGGGTGGAGTCGCTCACCGCGATCGTCGAGCACTGGGACGGCCGTTTCGAGCTGATGGACTTCGCCTCTTTCGTGCGGCGTTTCCCGCTGCCGGATCGTGACGGGGTCGAGCCCGGGGCGGAGCTCGCCGAGGCCTGACCGGCCGGTCCGGGAGCGGGTGACAATTGCGTTACGGCCGGTT
>VHCI01000025.1 GCA_016871775.1 Verrucomicrobiota bacterium
CACTTCGCGGTGAGCGTGGCCGTGCCCGCCGCCAGCACGGCCAGCGCGGCGTACGGGCCCACCAGCCGGACCCCGACGAGGTAAAACACCGTCCCGAGCACCAGCGAATGCCCGAAGAAGACGCCCGGGGCGAACCAGTCGGCATAGGCGGCGAGGCCGCAGAGCACCGCCGTGAGCGGGAGGTCTCGGCCCCACGACCAACGCTCGGTCTCCGGTGCGCTCATCGGCGGGGCGGAGGGTTCAGGCCGGACGGGCGCCGCGCCGGGCCCGCCCCTGTTCCACCCAGTAGGCCACCGTCTCTAGCAGGCGCTCCGGATCGAAGGGCTTCGTCAGGTACGCATCCGCCCCGTTCCGCAGGCCGTCGGCGACGTGCCCCTCGTCGGCGCGGGCCGAGATGACGAGCACCGGCAGGTGTCCCAGCCCCGCCGCCGCGCGGACCTGGTGGAGGAGCCAGGGGCCGTTGCCGCCGGGCATTATCATATCGGTCAGCAGCAGGTCGGCGTCGTGGCCGGCGAGGTGGTCGAGCGCCTCCTGGCCGCTGGCGAAGGCGGCCACGGTGTGCCCGCCGAGGGTCAGCAGGTCGTTCGTGGTCGCGCTCACGTCGGGGTCATCCTTCGCGAGGACGATGCGCGCGGGCGCCGGGGCGGGGGGCGTCATCGCGGGAGCTTCGGGTGGAGCCCCGGGGGCAAGTAAAGGCCCCAGTTGCCGGCGACCGGAGTGGATGGAACTCGTTTCTGCCGCGAAATTTCTAGCAACGAGCCCGGCTCCGTGGTCGTCTGTCGCCCCACTGGGCCCGCCTCCGCGACCGCCTGCTCCCCACCCCGTATGTCCTCCGTCCCCTACCCCCGCCGTTCCTGGCTCCTGTACGGCGCCGTCACCCTCGTTTTCGCCGCTGGGGTCTGGTACTTCGGGATCCGCACCGAGCCCACCGTGCCCGGGGCCGGTCGAATGTCCTTCCGCCCCCGCAGCGGTTCGACCGCCACGCCCGTGCGGGTCGAGCCCGTGCAGCGCCGCGATCTGGCGGTCCACCTCCGTGCAATTGGCACGGTCACCCCCCGCAACACGGTCACGGTCCGCAGTCGCGTCGAGGGCCAGTTGCTCAAGGTCCATTTCGAGGAAGGACAGCAGGTGGCTGCCGGGCAACTGCTGGCCGAGATCGACCCGCTCCCCTACGAGATCCGGCTCGCCCAGACCGAGGCCCGCCTGCGGCAGAATCGAGCCCAGCTGCTCACGGCCAAGGCCGACCTGGAGCGCGTCCGCCTGCTCCACGCCCAGACCCTGATGTCCCAGCAGCAGCTTGAGGCCGCCCAGGCTCTCGTGGCCGACCGCGAGGGGGCCGTCGCGGCGGATCAGGCCAGCGTTGACGATGCCCGCCGCCAGCTCGCCTACACCCGCATCGAGGCCCCGCTCGCGGGCCGCCTCGGCCTGCGCCAGGTCGACGCAGGCAACCTCATCCGCCCGGGCGACGCCGGCGGCATCGTGGTCATCACCCAAACGCGCCCCATCAACGTCCTCTTCACCGTGCCGGAGCAGGATCTCCCGAAGGTCCTCGAGCCCCTCCGCGCCGGCCAGGGCCTGCCCGTCGAGGCCTGGGACCGCGCTGAGCGGCAGCGCCTCGCCGCGGGCCTGCTCAACACCGTGGATAACCAGATCGACCTCGCCACCGGCACCGTGCGCCTGAAGGCCGAGTTCCCCAATGAGGACGAGAAGCTCTTCCCCAACCAGTTCGTGAACGTCCGCCTGTGCGTGCGCACCTTGAAGGACTCCGTGGTCGTGCCAGTCGCCGCCGTCCAGTACGGTTCGCGCGGCACCTACGTGTACTTAATCACCGAGGACAGCCTCGCCGCGGTCCGCGACGTGGTGCTCGGGCCTGCGGAGGAGGGGATGCAGGCGGTGCTCCAAGGCCTTTCCGGGAGCGAGCGCGTGGTCCTCGAGGGCATCGACCGGCTGCGTGAGGGCCGCCCCGTGACGATTGTCGCGGCGGACGGCACCGTCACGCCTCCGCCCGCGGGCAAGGGGGAAAAGGGCGGTAAGGGCTGGGGCGCCGGCAAGGGAGGGAAGGGGGAGAAGGCGGATCCGGGCGCCAAGGGGGGCAAGGGCGGGAAGTCCGATGCCGCACCCCAGAAGGCCGCATGAGCCCCTCCCGGCCCTTCATCCTCCGGCCGGTCGCGACCAGTCTGCTGATGGTCGCGCTCTTCCTGTCGGGCATTCTCGCGTACCGGCTCCTGCCGGTCGCCGCACTGCCCCAGGTCGACTTCCCGACCATCCAGATCTTCACCTTTTACCCGGGCGCCAGCCCCGCGGTGACCGCCAGCGCCATCACCGCTCCCCTCGAGCGGCGGTTCGGGCAGATTCCTGGTCTGAACCAGATGTCCTCGACCAGCTCGAGCGGCGCCTCGGTGATCACGCTCCAGTTCTCGCTCGAGGTCTCCCTGGGCGTGGCCGAGCAGGAGGTGCAGGCCGCCATCAACGCGGCGAACAACCTGCTCCCCAACGACCTCCCCGCGCCGCCCATCTACCGCAAGGTCAACCCAGCCGACACCCCGATCATGACCCTGGCCGTCACCTCGGCCAGCCTGCCCCTGCCCCAAGTGCACGACCTGGTCGACACCCGCATCGCCCAGAAGCTGGCCCAGATTCCCGGCGTGGGGATGGTCAGCCTCGCCGGCGGCCAGCGCCCGGCGATCCGCGTCCAGATCCACCCCGGCGAGCTCGCCCAGCGCGGGCTAAACCTGAGCGACGTCCGCGCCGCCATCGCGGCCGCCAGCGTCAACCAACCCAAGGGCAGCTTCGACGGGCCCACGCGCACCATTCTGATGGACGCCAACGACCAGCTCCGGTCGGTGGGGGAGTTCCGCAATCTGATCATCGCTTGGCGTGACGGCGCGCCCCTCCGGCTGGGCGATGTCGCCCGGATCGAGAACGCGGCCGAGGACCGCCGCCTCGGCGCTTGGGCAGACCGCCTCCCGGCGGTGCTGGTCAACATCCAGCGGCAGCCCGGCGCCAACGTGATCGAGGTGGTCGACCGGGTGCAGGCCCTGCTCCCGCAGCTCTCGGCCACCTTGCCGGCGGCGGCCGAGCTGGCCGTGCTTTCCGACCGCACCCAGAGCATCCGCGCCTCGGTCCGCGCGGTGCAGCACGAGCTGGTCTTCGCCATTCTGCTGGTCGTGCTCGTGACCTTCCTCTTCCTCCGGAATTTCGCGGCGACGATCATCCCCAGCATCGCGGTGCCGCTGTCCCTCGTCGGCACCTTCGGGGTGATGCACCTGGCGGGCTTCTCGCTGAACATCCTCACCCTCATGTCGCTTACTATCGCCACGGGCTTCGTGGTCGATGACGCGATCGTGATGCTGGAGAACATCGCCCGCTACCGGGAGCAGGGCGAACCGCCGCTCTCCGCCGCGCTCAAGGGCGCTGCGCAGATCGGCTTCACCCTCGTCTCGCTCACGATCTCGCTTATCGCGGTGCTGATCCCGCTGTTGTTCATGGGCGACGTCGTCGGCCGCCTCTTCCGCGAGTTCGCGATCACCCTCGCTGTGTCGATCCTGATCTCGCTGCTCGTCTCGCTCTCTCTCACGCCGATGATGTGCGCCCGGATGCTGCCGGCTCCGGACCACGGTGCCGCGGCCGCCCCCGGCTTCCTCGACGCCGTCATCGAGCGCTACGGCCGCTGGCTCGACTGGGTGCTGGAGCACCAGCGCCTCACCCTCGCCGTCACCGTTGGCACCCTCGTCCTTACCGCCCTTCTCTGGGCCGTGGTCCCGAAGGGCTTCTTCCCGGTGCAGGACAACGCCACCCTGCAGGCGGTGACGGAGGCGCCGCAGTCCGTCTCCTTCGCCACGATGGCTGAGCGCCAGCAGGCCCTCGCCGCGCGCATCCTGGAGGATCCCGCCGTCCGCAGCCTCTCGAGCTTCATCGGCGTCGACGGCACCAACACCACCCTCAACAGCGGCCGGATGCTGATCAACCTTCACCCGCATGGGGAGCGGCGGGACAGCGCCGGCGCGGTGATCGAGCGCCTTCGCGCCACCGCCCTCGCGATGCCAGGCATCTCCCTCTACCTGCAGCCAGTGCAGGAGCTGACGATCGAGGACCGGGTGAGCCGCACCCAGTTCCAGTTCACCCTGATGTGCCCCGATGAGAACCTGCTCGAGGAATGGGTGGCCGGCTTCGTCCCGCACCTGCAGCAGCAGCCGGAGCTTTCGGACGTCGCCAGCGACCTCCAGAACCGGGGCCTGCAGGCCTACGTGGAGATCGACCGGGACACCGCGAGCCGCCTCGGCGTAAGTGTGGCCGAAATCGATGACGCCCTCTACAGCGCCTTCGGCCAGCGGCAGATCTCGACCCTCTTCACCCACACCAGCCAGTACCGGGTGGTGCTGGAGGTGGACCCGCGCCTGACGCAGGGGCCGGGGGCGCTCGCGGGCATCTTCGTGCGCACCCGGGCCGGCCGCCCCGTGCCGCTCGCCAGCGTGGCGCGCGTGACCGAGCGGCCGACCCGCCTGCTGATCAGCCACGTCGGGCAGTTTCCGGCGGTCACGATCTCCTTCAATCTTGGGGCGGGCGCCTCCCTTGGCGACGCGGTGCGGGCGATCGAGCGCGCCGCCGTCGAGCGGGAGCTGCCCCCCGCGGTGGAGATGCGGTTCCAAGGGGCCGCGCAGGCCTTCCGCGCGTCGCTATCCAGCACGCTCCTGCTGGTGCTGGCGGCGGTGGTGACAATGTACATTGTCCTCGGCGTTCTCTACGAGAGCAGCATCCATCCGATCACGATCCTCTCGACTCTGCCGTCCGCGACGGTGGGCGCGTTGCTGGCGCTCTGGATCACGGGTCGGCCGCTGGATATGATCGCGATCATCGGGATCATCCTGCTCATCGGCCTGGTGAAGAAGAACGGCATCATGATGGTGGACTTCGCACTGGAGGCCAAGCGGCGGGAGGGGCTGGGACCGCGAGACGCGATCCGGCAGGCGGCGCTGCTGCGCTTCCGGCCGATCCTGATGACGACCCTCGCGGCGCTCTTCGGAGCCCTGCCGCTGATGCTTTCCACGGGTTCCGGTGCCGAACTCCGGCAGCCCCTCGGCATCACAATGGTCGGCGGCCTGCTCGCGAGCCAGGCGCTGACCCTCTTTACGACGCCGGTGGTCTACCTGTATTTCGACCGGCTGGGCCGCCGCTTCGCGGCCCGGCAGGCGGCCGGCGGGGCCGCGGTGGGCCAACCCGCAGGGGCGCGTTCCTGAGGCGCGCGGAGGCATCCGGATGAACCTCTCCCGACCCTTTGTCCGTCGCCCGGTGGCGAGCAGCCTCATGGCGGTGGCGCTCGTCCTCGCTGGCGCGCTGGCCTACGGGCTGCTTCCGGTCTCGCCCCTGCCGCAGGTCGACTTCCCGAGCATCCGCATCAGCGCTGCCCTGCCTGGGGCGAGTCCGGAGACGATGGCCGCGAACGTGTCGGCGCCGCTGGAGCGCGCGCTCGGGAGCATTTCCGGGGTGACGGGCATCTATTCGGACAGCCGGCAGGGCAATGCCTCGATCACGCTCGAGTTCGCGCTCGGCCGGAACCTGGACTCCGCCGCGCGGGACGTGCAGGCCGCGATCAACGCGGCGCGGGGCCAGTTGCCGGCGGGGATGCCGGGCAGCCCCGCGTTCCGGAAGTCGAATCCCGCGCAGGCGCCCATCCTCGCCCTCGCCCTGAGTTCGCCCAACCTCGCGCCGGGCCGGCTCTACGACCTCGCCTCGACCATCCTCGCCCAGAAGATCGCGCAGATCACCGGAGTGGGGGAGGTCACGATCGGCGGCAGCTCCCTCCCCGCGGTGCGGGTGCAGCTCAACCCGCACCAACTGGCCCACCACGGCATCGCGCTCGACGAGGTGCGGCGCGCGATCGGCGCCACCAACTCCCTCCGCCCCCGCGGCGCCATCGACGACGGGGACCGGCAGTGGGAGGTCCATGTCAGCAGCCAGCTCCGTCGCGCCGAGGAATATCTCGGCCTCGTCGTCCGCTACCGCGATGGCGCGCCGGTGCGTCTGGGGGACGTGGCGACGGTTACTGACTCGGTGGAGGACGTGCGGGCGAGTGGCTTCCACAACGACCGGCCCGCGGTGATCCTTAACGTCAGCCGCCAGCCCGGGGCGAATATCATCGCCACGATCGACGCGATCACCGCGCAGTTGCCGGCGCTCCGCGCCCTCCTGCCCACCGACGCCAACCTCGCCGTGGTGATGGACCGCTCCCCCGGAATCCGCGCCACCCTCCACGAGTCGCAGCGCACGCTCCTGCTGGCCTCCGGGCTGGTGATGCTGGTGGTGCTCCTCTTTCTCGGCAGCGCTCGGGCCGCCCTTATCCCCTGCCTCGCGATCCCGGTCTCCGTCGTCGGCACCTTCGGGCTGATGTACCTGCAGGGCTTCTCCCTAAACAATCTCTCGCTGATGGCGCTCATCGTCGCGGCGGGGCTGGTGGTGGACGATGCGATCGTCGTGCTCGAGAACATTACCCGCCACATGGAGCGGGGGCTCTCGCCTTTTCGCGCCGCAATGCGCGGCTCGGGTGAAGTGGGCTTCACCCTCCTGGCAATGAACATCTCCCTCGTCGCCGTGTTCGTCTCGATTCTCTTTATGGGCGGGATCGTCCAGCGCCTCTTCCGGGAGTTTTCGCTCACCCTCGCGGCGGCCATCCTCGTTTCCCTCGCCGTCTCGCTCACCCTCACGCCGAGTCTTTGCTCGCGCCTGCTACGCCGTCGGGACGCCGGGACGCCTTCCCGCTTCCACGCCGCGACCGACCGCTGGTTCGACGCGGTCAAGCGCGGCTACGACACCTCTCTGGGCTGGGTGCTGCGCCACCCGGCGCTGGTCCTCATCACCCTGCTCGGCACGATCGCCCTCAACGTGGCGGTCTACGTCCGCCTGCCCAAGGGGTTCCTCCCCGCGCAGGACACCGGCACGCTCTTCGGATTCGTCCGCGGCGATGACGCGTTCTCGTATGAGATCATGCAGCCGAAGATCGAGGCCTTCCGGCGGCACGTTCTGGCCGATCCGGCGGTGCAGGACGTGATCGGCTTCTCCGGCGGCACCAGCGGCATTAGCAACTCGCGGTTCACGGTCCGGCTGAAGCCGATGCGCGAGCGCCGGATCTCGGCCAACGACGTGGTGAACCGCCTCCGCCAGGGTGCGCCCATCGTGCCGGGCGGGCAGCTCTACCTCTATGGGGCCCAGGACCTCGACGGCCCGCGGATGACGGATGGCTCCTCGCAGGAGGTGAACCTGATGGCCGCGGACCTCGGGCTGCTCCGGCAATGGGTGCCCCGCATCTCGAACGCGTTCCGGGACCTGCCGGAACTGGTCGACATCGAGGCCCCGTCCGAAGGCGGTACCCAGCAGGTGTCGCTGCATATTGACCGCGAGGCCGCTCGGCGGCTGGGCGTGGATATGCAGATGATCTCCCAAGTGCTGAACAACTCCTTCAGCCAGCGGCAGATCGCCACGCTCTACGACCGGATGAACCAGTACCGGGTGGTAATGGAGCTGGAGCCGCGCTTCACCGCGGACCCGGAGGTGCTCGACCAGGTGCAGGTGATCGCCGCGAACGGCACGCGCGTGCCGCTTTCCGCCTTCGCCCGCTACGACTACTCGTTGGTGGATGACCGCGTCCGCCACCGGAACCAGTTCGCCGCCGAACGTATCGGCTTCGGCCTCGCCCCGGAAGTCTCCCTCGAGGAGGGACTTGCTGCCATCGACCGGGCGATGGGGGAGATCATGCTGCCGAACGACATCCAGGTCGTGGTCGGCGGCTCCGGCCAAAACTTCCAGCGCGCCCTCCAGAGCCAGCCGCTGCTGATCCTCGGGGTGCTGCTCGCGGTCTACCTGGTGCTCGGGGTCCTCTACGAGAGCCTGATCCACCCGTTGACCATCCTCTCGACCCTGCCCTCGGCCGGCTTGGGGGCGCTGCTCGCGCTGCGGGTTACCGGCACCGAGTTCTCCCTGATCGCGCTGCTCGGGCTCTTCCTGCTGATCGGCATCGTGATGAAGAACGCGATTTTGATGATCGATTTCGCGCTCGGCATCGAGCGGCGCGAGGGCGTTTCCCCGCGCGAGGCCATCTTCGCCGCCGCGCGGCTGCGCCTGCGGCCCATTTTGATGACCAACGTCGCCGCCCTGCTGGGCGCGCTCCCGCTGGTCTTTGCCGCCGGCGAGGGCGTCGAGATGCGGCGCCCGTTGGGCCTGACGATCGTGGGCGGGCTTTTCGTGAGCCAATTGCTCACGCTTTACACCGTCCCGGTGGTTTATCTCGCGCTCGACCGGCTGCGGCTGCATCTTGGTCGCGCGCGGACGGGCTCCGCGGCGGTCCCCGCCTCCGCCTGAGCGGCGCCCTTAGCGCCCGTCAACCGTCTTCGCCGCGGCCACCCGGCCGGCGCGATGGAGCTGCCAGGAGTTCCAGAGGTTGTGCCAGATCACGTAGAAGGTGGGCCCAAGCGCGACCAGCGGGCCGGCGTGGGTGAGGGCAAGGTAAAGGGTAAAGGTCGTGTTCTTCTGCCCGAGCGCCTGGCTGGCCTCCCGCGCGCGCCCGCCCCCGCCGAGGAGCCGTCCGAGGGCGAAGTTCAGCGCGCACACCGCCAAGGAAGCTCCCGCCAATTGCCAGATCAGCGTCCCCGGCGCAGTCGTCTGCTCGCGGATGTAGTGAGAGGCGCTCGCCGTGATGAGGAAGATGGAAATGTTCCAGAGGCCGAAGGACACGTTGCGCCAGCGCGCCGGCCACGCCGCCGCCGGGGGATGCAGGGCCCGCAGGAGCCACGCTGCCACGAACGGCGCGAACACGACGAGGGTCACGCTCCCGGTCACCTGCACGAACGCCTCCGGGGTCGGCCGCCCGAGCACGAACGGCAGCAGCAGCGGCAGGAGGCCTGCGACCGCGAGGTTGGTCAGCAGGAAGGATCCGACCACAAAGGCCACGTCGCCGCCGAGAAAGCTGATGATCACGGGGGCGGCGATCGCCGTCGGGGCGATCCCGCAGAAAAAAACCGCCTGCGCCACTTCGGGGCCCGAGACGAGCCGCGCGACGCCCCAGGCCGCGAGGCCCACCGCCAGATTCGCGGCCAGCAGGGCGAGGTGTCGCGCGGTCAGCGAGCTCCGGCCGAGCCGCGTCTCGAGGAAGACAAGGAACAGCATCGTTGGCACCAGCCAGCCCACGAGCCACACTCCCGCCCGGGCCTCCGGCAACAAGGCGCCGAGGAGCATCGCGGAGAGCAGGGCGGCAGTGCGGCTGAATCCGTTCACGGGAGCGTCCGCGGACCCAACGCGACGCCCGGCGCCGAGGCAACGCCCGAACCGTCCGCTGGCTTAGCGGGCCGGCTCCGCGCGCGGCTCCAGGCCCCGGCGCTGCAGCAGCGGGCGGAGCTCCGGCTCGGCCCCACGGAAGTCCCGATAGAGCTGCATCGCGTCCGCGCTGCCGCCGCGCGACAACACGGTCCGGCGCAGGCGGTCGCCGTTGGCCCGGGTGAAGCCGCCGTTGGCCCGGAACCACTCCACCGCGTCGGCATCGAGCACCTCCGCCCACAGGTACGAGTAGTAGCCCGCCGAGTAGCCGCTGGAGAAGATGTGCGAGAAGTACGGGGTCCGGTACCGCGGCGGCACCGGCGCGAAGTCGAGTCCCGCCCGGCGCAGCACCGCGGCCTCGAAGGCCAGCACGCCCTCCGGCCCGGGCACCTCCTCCGGCGCCAGCTGGTGCCACGCCTGGTCAAGGACCGCGGCCGCGAGGTATTCGGTCGTGCGGTATCCCTGGTGGAACTTGCCCGCCGCGATCACCTTCCCGACCAGCGCCTCGGGCAGCGGCTCGCCGGTGCGGTGGTGGCGCGCGTAATGACGGAGCACCTCCGGCCAGGTCGCCCACATCTCGTAAACCTGCGAGGGGAACTCCACAAAGTCCCGCGGGACCTTGGTGCCGCTGAAGCGCGGGTACTCGACCGCCGAGAACAGTCCGTGCAGCGCGTGCCCGAACTCGTGGAACAGGGTCACCACCTGGTCAAAGGTCAGCAGCGTCGGCTCACCTGCCACCGGCCGGTTCACGTTGAGGTGATTGCCCACCACTGCTCGTGAGCCGAGCAGGCGCGACTGGTCGACGTAGGAGTTCATCCATGCGCCGCCCCGCTTCGAGGGCCGCGCGTATAGGTCCAGCAGGAATGCCGCGAGGGGCCGCCCGTCCGCGTCCAGGATTTCGTACGCCCGCACGGTCTCCTCGTACACCGGCAGGTCGGGCCGCGCGCGGAAGGTGAGGCCGAAAAGCTTCTCCGCCGCGAAGAACACCCCGTCCCGCAGGACGCGCTCCGCCTCAAGGTAGGGCTTCAGCTCCGCCTCGTCGAAGGCGAAGCGCTCGCGCCGTTCCTTCTCCCCGTAAAAGGGCCAATCCCAAGCTGCGAGAGTGAAGCCGCCGCCCTCGCGGTCGATGATCGCCTGCATCGCCGCCGCCTCGCGCCGCGCGTTCGCCACCGCCGCCGGTCCGAGGTCCGCGAGCAGCCGGTTCACCGCTTGCGGGGTCCGCGCAGTCTGGTCCTCCAGCGCGTACGTTGCGTGGTTCGGGTAACCCAACAGCCGTGCCCGCTCCGCCCGCAGCCGCGCCAGCCGCGACACGACCACTAGGTTGTCGAATTCTCCGCCCCGGCTCCCCCGCGCCAGTGAGGCCTGATGGATGCGCTCCCGCAGCGCCCGGTTCCGCAACGAGGCGAGCTCCGGTTGCCCGCTGGTGTTGAGCAGCCGCAGCGCCCACGCCCCCGGTCGGCCCTCGGCCCGGGCCAGCTCTGCCGCCGCCGCGACCTCCGCCGGCGTCAGGCCGTCCAGATCCTCCGCGCGGTCCACCCACACCAGCGACGCATTCACCTCCTTGAGTACGTTCTGGGTGAAGGTGGTCTGCAGGCTCGAGATTTCCGCGTTGAGCGCCCGCAGGCGCGCCTTCTCAAGCTCGGCCAGCCGTGCCCCCGACCGCACGAGGTCCGCATGGCTCTTTTCCAGCAGCCGCAGAGATTCCGGATCGAGCCCCAACTGCGCTCGGTCTGCGAACAGGCGGTCCACCCGGGCGAACAGCCGCGGATCCAGCCGGATGGCGTCCGCGTGGGCCGCCAGCCGCGGCGCCAGCTGCCGCTCGAGGGCCCGGGTGCGGTCGTTGCCGTGCGCCCCCGCGAGGTTGAAGAACACGCTTCGCGCCCGGGAAAGCGTCTCCCCGCTCCGCTCCAGGGCCACGAGGGTATTCGCGAAGGTGGGCGCCGCGGAGGCGGAGAGGATCGCCTCCACCTCCCGCCGCTGCTCAGCCATCCCCTGCTCGAACGCCACCCCGAAATGCTCGTCCCGGATCCGGTCGAACGGGGGATAGGCGAACGCCAGCGTACTGGGCGCGAGCAGCGGGTTCAAGGACGGGGGCGGGGCGGAAGCGGCCGGGGTGGTCACGGGAAGCAGGAGAGTGGGGAGGAAGGCGGCGCGGAGCATCTGGAATGAAACGCGCGACTCAAGGTCCGGGGTGCATCTTTCGCGCGGATGGCGCGGCCCCGGAGGGGGGCTCTCCGCGCCCGGGGCGGCAGCGGTCGCTCAGCGGTCCCGGCGGTCGCCCGGTTCCAACCCGCTGGCCGTACGGGTGAACTCAATTTCCCAGCGCGAGACGCCCTTCAGGTAAAACCGGGCGAACTTGCCCGCCTCGGTATCGGTGCCGCGCGGGCCGTACCCGAGCACCTGCGGGTAAAAGTCGGTCCAGCTGGGGATGTCCTCCGTCGCCAGCAGCACCTTGGGCTGCTTCCACGCCTCCGGCCGGCTTAGGTCGTGCGAGTAGGAGAGGTAGATCCCGCGCTGGGACCAGCCCGGCTCGCCTTGGGCCCGGTTGAGGAGCATCACAAAGGCGTTGAGGTAGGTGTTCCAATGGACCGACGGTCCCCAGAAGCAGTCCGGGTCGCGGTTCACCCAGCCGCGGCGCGCCGGGAAGATCGGGGTCACCCTCCCGCCGATCCCCGGCTCCTTCCACTCGCCCTCGTGGTACTTGAAGACCTTGCCCTCGGGATTGAAACGGTCCGCGTACGCCATCCGCGCTACGCACACGCCCTGGGTCTCCTCCGGGCCGGCGTAGTTCGTGAAGAAGAAATAGAAATGGCTCCGCTCCGGATCCAGCACGACCGAGAAGTCCCCGTGGCCCCCGATGAAGAACCCGTTGGCCGCGAGGGGATCCGGCGGGTCGCCCGCATCCAGAATCAGGCCCAGGTCATGCACGCTGCGACCCTGTTCGATGGAGATGAGGGCCCCGATCTTGGGCGCCGTGAGCGTGGACTCCTCGATCAGCCCGGAGGGCTCGTGATGGTACCAGCCGAGTAAAATGCCGTCGGGATCCATCCACACGCCCTCAACCCACGCCGGATGGTGGCGCATCCCGGTCGTATCGACCTCGATGGTGGTCCAAGGGTAGAACTGACCCGCGGACCGGCTGAGCTTCAGCGGCCAGCCGATCGAGGTGAAAAGGTGCAACTGTCCGTCCCACCAGAATGCCGGGCTGTTGCCATCCGCCTGCGCCGGTAGCTTCACATCCTCCACCCAGTGCAACTGCGCCTCCTGCGCCGCCAGCGGCGCCCCGAGGGCAAGCGCCAGTCCCAAACGAACGCAAAACCAACGCGCGGGAGGTAAGGTGACACTTATGTCAGGCACGGTAGGCGGGGAGGAATGATCGGAATCGGCGCGACGCAAATGAACTTTCTTAAATCCGCGGCCTCCGATGCCCGACGCCTAGGGTCCGCCCGCTGGGAACAGGCTTTCCTCTCGTCCCAGGCCCGCCCAGCCTGCCCACACCCCGGTATGACCCCGTTTCGCCGCGCCTTGCTGGCCGCCCTTGCCCTGCTGCCCTGCCTTTCGCCCGCCGCCCCCGTTGGCGCCGTCTCCGGCCGGGTCTTCCACCCCGCCCGGAGAGAGTACATCGCTAGTGCCGAGGTGCGCGTCGAGGGGGCTGACCTGCTCGCGGTCACGGAACAGGACGGCTCCTACCGGCTCCCGGCCGTTCCTGCCGGATCCCGCACGCTGGTGGTCACTTACACCGGACTCCCGCCCGCCCGCGCTACCGTCGTGGTTCCGGCGGGCGGCGTGGTCAGCCGCGACTTCGAGCTGGTGCCCGCCGGCGCCGCCGCGGGGACGGTGCAGCGAATGGATGCGCTCGTGGTCCGCTCCGAGCGCGAGGGCAACGCCAAGGCCATCATGGAGCAGCGCCGCTCGATGAACCTCACCAACAGCCTCTCGTCGGATTTCTTCGGGGACGTCGCCGAGGGCAGCGTGGGCGAGTTCCTCAAGAACGTTCCGGGGGTCGACGTGGACTACGTGGGGCCGGACGCCCGTGGCCCCCGCCTGCGGGGCCTCGACCCGCAGTACGTTGGGGTCAGCGTGGATGGGATGAGGATGGCGAGCGCGGACGGCTCCCAAGGCACCGGGGGCGGCGCGCGATCCTTCAGCTTCGATCAGGTCTCGGTGAATAGCGTCGACCGCATCGAGGTCAACTACACCACGAGCGCGGACCAGGATGCGGATGCTCCGGCGGGCACGATCAACCTGAAGACCAAGCGGGCCTTCGAGCGCCGCGGCCGCCGGATCGCCTGGCAGATGCACCTGATGGCCAACGGCGACCACTTCACGCCGGCGCGCGATTACGGTCCCGGCGACGTTCGCACGCACAAGTTCCGCCCGGGCGGCATCCTCGAGTATGCAGACGTCCTCCTCGGCGGCCGGCTTGGCTTCGTCCTCAACATCAGCGAATCCAGCCAGTACGTGGTCCAGAGCCGCGTGGACCACACCTACAACGCGGCCGCCACCGCCGCCGATCCCCGCCCGCGGGTCATCACCGGCCTCACCTTCACCAGCAACCCGCGCTTCACCGAGCGCTTCACCCCCTCGCTGACCCTCGACCTGAAGGCCGCCCCGGGCCTCGTCCTCTCGCTCAGCGCGATGTACAATCACTTCGATGCCTACATCGATGCCCGCGTCCTGACCTTCACCACGACGGGCCGCGCGGCCGTGGCGGGCGATGGGCTGAACAACTTCAGCGTGATCAACGGCGGTGCGACGCTGGGCCTGAGCACCAACCACGAGCACAAATTCGCCCGCACGCGTACCGTCACCCCGCGCTTCGAGCTCCGGCGCGGCCCGTGGCTGGTCGATGGCGGCCTGCACTACAGCATTTCCTCCAACCAGTACGTGGCCCTGCCCCGCGTCGGCCCGCAGACCCTGCCCGTCGCCAACCTCACGGGGCTCTCGCTCGACCTCCGCCGTTCCTCGCTGAGGGATGTCGACTGGCAGGTAACGCAGACCGGGGGCGCGATTTCGCGTACCCCACGAACTTCATCAATCCCCGGATCGGCGACGATATGCGCTTTGCCGAGGGGGAGATCCAGCAGGCGCACCTGAACGCCCGCTTCACGCCCACGTGGTCGCTGCCGGCCTGGTTCAAGGTGGGCGCGAAGGCGACCGAGCAGTACCACCGCTTCCGCAACCCCAACGCCTTCCTCACCTGGCGCTACGACGGCCCGGGCGGCGGGCCGACGGGCAGCTTCGCGTCCGTCGCCTTCCCGGAAAACGCGTGGCAGCTCGAGAACGGCGTGCGCATCGCCTCGCTCTCGGGGGGCGTGCCGGTGTTCGCGAACCGCACGGAGCTGGGGCGCCGCTTCCGCGAGTCGCCCGAGCAGTTCACGCCGCTGGCCACGCCGGCAAACTACTTCACCGCCTTCATCGACACTCCCAGCTACGTGAAGGAGACCCTGCGCGCCGCCTACGCGCTCGCCCACGTGCGGGTCCGCGGGCTCTCGTTGCAGGCTGGGCTGCGCGGTGAGGAAACCTGCTTCGCCAGCCGCGAATTCGATGCCCGCAGCGCCGCCGAGGTGCGCGCGGCCGGCTTCGCCGTCACCCCCGCGAATGGCCGCGCGACGACCGTGCCTGGTCTCACCTATCAGTATATGAGCCGGCCGAAGACCACGCGGCGGAGCGGCTACCCCCATCTGTTCCCCTCCGCTTCTGCCAAGTACTCGTTCACCGAGAACCTGCAGGCCCACCTCGGCTACAGCGCCACCCTCTCGCGCCCGGCGATCGGCAACCTCGGCGGCGTCTGGATCTTCAACGAGACCAACGAGACCGTCAGCGTGCCGAATCCCGACTTGCGCCCGGAACGCTCCCGCAACCTCTCCGGCCGGCTGGCCACCTATTTCGAGCCGGTCGGCAGCGCCGCCCTGACGCTCTTCCAGAACGATATCTCGGATAGCGTGACGTCCGCCGAATTCCCCGCCGCGGCCTTCGGCTACGAGGGCGATCCCGCCTACGGCTCGTACCGCTTCCTGTCCATCGGCAACCGCCCGGGCAAGACGCGCGTGCGTGGAATGACTTGGGAGTACAGCCAGGCCCTGTCGTTTTTGCCTGGGGCGTGGTCCGGCGTGAACGTGGCCGCGAACTACACCCGCACCTACGCCTCGCTGACGCGCGCCGCGATGGTGCCGCACATGGCCGGGGCGACGCTGAGCTACCGTTGGCGCCGGCTTGCGTTCGGCGCGAGCGGCAAGTGGACCGACCACACGCCGATGACATCCGCAGGCACGATCACCTACCGCAAGCAGCGCACGATGATCGACCTTAACGGCAGCTGGCAGGCGGGCGCGCGGCTGGGCCTATTTTTCCAAGTGCGGAACCTGTTTAAC
The DNA here is from genome assembly GCA_016871775.1 of Verrucomicrobiota bacterium. GTDB lineage: Bacteria > Verrucomicrobiota > Verrucomicrobiia > Opitutales > Opitutaceae > ER46. The sequence continues at coordinate 15,678 of VHCI01000025.1, forward strand.
GTCGCCGAGTACCGCTACCAGGTGGACCCGTCCTACGTGCTCTCGAACATGGTCGTCGGGACTTTCTATACCTTTGGGGTGAAGGGGGCCTTCTGACCGGGCAGCGGGGCGAATCGTGCCCGCTCGACCGCATGAGGAACTAAATACGGCGCAGCAAGCTGCTCGTTGTCGCCGCGGCCTCTTGGCCAGGCGCGGCGGGCTGAGACGAGGGCTCGAGCGGCGGTGCTTTTCCCCGATTCGCTCCGGACCCGCTGCGAGCCCCTCGGGCCGGATCACGCCCCTCCGGACCCCCGTCCTGGGATATCCGCGGTGTCTTGGGAATCCCCTTGCAGCGGGGTCTGCGTCCACCCGTTCCGGGAGCCTTTCGTGGCCATCTCCTGGCGGAGCCCTGGCGCAGGAGAGCCCGCCCGCGCCTTTACACGTCCTTAACAATTCCCCCGGCCCGCGCGCACAAAGGCCAAACACCCGCGCGGCACGCTCGGAAGATGATCCAGCCCCACGGCGATACCTCCGCCCCCGCTGCCTCGCTTCCGGTCGGCTCCGGCGCACCCCCGGTCGACCTAGTGCGCCGCGCCCGCGCCGGCGACGCCCCCGCCCAGACGGAACTGGTCGTCCGCTACTCCCGCCGCATCACCGGCTACCTCCGCAGCCTCTGCCGGCGCGAGGAGGCGATCGAGGACCTCGCGCAGCTCACGTTCATCAAGATGTTCCGCCGCCTGCGCTGGCTGCGCGACCCCGCGGTCTTCGAACCGTGGCTCTTCCGCATCGCCCGCAACACCGCCTTCGACGCGGGCCGCCGCCGCGCCTGCCGCCCCGCCACGGTTGCCCTCGATCCCGAGGCCCTGCGCATCCCCGACCCCGGCCACGAGTTCGCCACCCGCGAGATCCTCGGCGCCTTGGAAACTGCCCTCGATCAACTGAAGCCAATTGACCGCCAACTAGTCCGGATGATCGTGGCCGGCGAAAGCTACGCGGAGGCCGCCCGCCGCCACGGGCTCACGCTCGCGTCCGTCAAGGTCCGCCTCCATCGCGTGCGGCCCTTCCTGCGCACCACGGTCGGCGGCCTCACCGGCACTCGCGCGCCCGATGCCGCGGGCTGGCGCCCCGCGAGCCGCCCGGTGGCCTTGGCCGCTTAAATTGGCCGCGTTGGCCCCGCCTCAGCCGCCGGCCGGACCGTGCACCCGGCGCCCGTCCACCCATGTCGCCAGCACGCGCGTCCCGCGCAGGTCGTCTTCCGGGCATCCGAGCAGGTCGCGATCCACGATGATGAAGTCCGCCCGCTTGCCCGGCTCCAACGAGCCGATCTCGGTCTCCCAGCGCAGCAGGTAGGCATTGTTTCGAGTGTAGAACTCGATCGCCTGCCGCCGCGTGAGCGCCTCCTCCGGGTGCAACCGGCCCTCGTGCCAACGCGCGCGCCGCGTCACCGTCGTCCACATCGCCAGGAACGGATTGTACGGGTTGATCGCCCGGAGATCGCCGATCTTGAGCATATGGTCCGAACCGCCCCCGGCCACGCCCCCCGCCGCAAAGATCGAGCGCAGCGGCTGAAAGTAGCGCAACCGGTCGTAGCCGAACTGTCCCACCAAGGTCCGGGTGTCCAAATACAGCCAGATGGGCTGGATATCCAGGACCACGCCCAGCCGTGCGGCCTCGAGCACGCTTGCGCGCGTCATAAAGTTGGAATGGGTGATGCCCATCCGCAGTGGCTTGACGGGAACTTCCCGGTCGACGGCCGCGTAGGCCTCCAACAAGGTCATCCCCGCGGCGTCGCCCACCGCATGCGCCGTGAACTGCATTCCGTGCCCGGCCACTCGCCGCACCATCTCGCGCAGCCGGTCCGGCGGGACGTTCAGGACCCCGCGGTAGGCGTCGTCCCGAATCCCGTAGGCCTCGTTGCGGCCCCACGGCTGGAGCATATAGGCGCTGCCGGTCAACATCCCGCCATCCAGCCAGATCTTGGTGCCCAACAGGCGCAGCCACGGGTGCTCGCCGCGCAACGGGCTCGCCGCGATCTGGTCGATCGCCGTCAGGATCGAGGCCATCGGCCCGACGGTCGGGAAGGTCTGCGATAACGCCACGCGCACGGTCAGGCCGTCCCGGTCCCGCAGGGCCTCATAGTCGCGGATGGAGGAAGGTGACGCGCCCCGGTCCGCCACGGTGGTGAAGCCGATCCGGTTGTAATCGCGGAACAGCGCCTGCAGGCGCGACTGCTGCTCGGCCCGCGGGATTGCCCGGGGGGACGGGGTCTTGATGTACCGGCCCAGTCCCCGCGTCAGGCCGTTCGGCTCGCCCATCGCATCCAGCTCCAGATGCCCTGGTCCGCCGTCGGTCACCTTGAATTCCCGGGTGAAGCCGCACCGTGCCAGCGCGAGCGAGTTCAGCATATTGTCCGGGCCGGTCCGGAAGTTCACCGGATGCCGCGGCGCCGCCGCGTCCAGTTCCGCCCGGGTCGGGTAGCGCGACTCGCGCAGGCGGGTGATGAACACCTGCGAGGTCTGGATCCACTCGCCGGCCGGCACCACCTGCGCCCGCGCCCGGATGTAAGCGAGGACGTCCGCGATGGTCTCCATATCCGGCACCTCGTGGTCCGCCTCGAACACCGCCGCCGCGGGCGCGTGGACGTGCGAATCGATCAGCCCCGGCAACAGCATCCGGCCCCCCAGCTCGTGCACCGTCGTTCGACCCGGGTCCGCCAAGGCCCGGATGCTAGCCGTGGAACCGATGGCCACCACTCGGCCCCCGCGGATGGCGAGGGCCTCGTGCACGGCGAAGCCAGCGTCCACCGCCAGCACCTTCCCGCCCACGAAGACGACATCCGGCGCCTCCGCACCGGAGGACAGAAGGGCGGGGCACAGCAGCAGGCAGAGTCGCGCCAGGGCGCGGGTCGGGGACCTCATGGGGGTGAAGGGGAAGAGATTCAGAAGCCGGCCGCCTGGCCGTCCTTGCGGCTTTCGCTGGCGCCGAGGAAGACGCGATTCCGCGCGTCCCAGCCGATTGCCTGGTAGCCGCCGAAGCCGCCGAGGTCCGTCCGGATGTCGTGGCCGCGCCGCTTCAGCTCGGCCCGCGTTGACCACGGCACCCCGCTCTCGAGGAACACGTGGCCGCCGGTGGTCATCCGCGGCTCATTGTAGTCGGTCGAACCCTCGTGCTGCCAGCGCGCGGCATCGCCCGCCTCCTGCAGGTTCATCCCGAAATCGATCAGGTTGACTAGAATCTGGACGTGCCCCTGCGGCTGCATCGCACCGCCCATCACGCCGAAGCTCAGCCACGGCCGTCCGTCCTTGGTCACCATCGCGGGGATGATGGTGTGGAACGGCCGCTTGGCCGGGGCGTAATCGTTGGCGTGGCCCTCCTGCAGGGTGAACATCTCCCCGCGGTTCTGAAACCCAAAGCCGAGGCCCGGCACGACCACGCCCGCCCCCATCCCCCGATAATTGCTCTGGATCAGCGAAACGAAGTTCCCCTCGGCGTCCGCCGCCGTCAGGTAAATGGTGTCCCCGCCCTGCAGCGCCGGGTTGCCCGCATCATAGGTCCGCGCCGCCTTGTCCGGGCGGATCAGCGCGCGCCGCTGGGCCGCGTACTCCTTCGAGAGGAGACCGCGCAGCGGGATGCGGGAGAAGGCGGGGTCCGCGTAGAACTTCGCCCGGTCCTCGAAGGCGAGCTTCTTGGCCTCGATCATCACGTGCAGGGCCTCCGCGGAATTAAAGCCCATCGCCTTCAGGTCGTAGCCCTCGAGAATGTTCAGCATCTGCAGCGCCGCGATGCCCTGGCCGTTGGGCGGCAGCTCGTGGACGTCGTAGCCGCGGTAATTGACCGAGACGGGATCGACCCAGTCGGAGGTGTGCGCGGCCAGGTCCTCTCTCCGCAGCCAGCCGCCCTGGGCCCGGAAGAAGGCGTCGATGCGGTCCGCGATCGCACCCTGATAGAACGCATCGCGCCCGCCCGTGGCGACCGCCGCGAGGGTGTCGGCGAGGTCCGGGTTGCGGAAGACTTCGCCCTTGGCCGGCGCTCGGCCGCCCGGGGCGAAGGTGGCCACGAAGGCCCCCGGCTCCGGCGACAGCAACGGCACGCTCCGCGCCCAGCCATCGGCAATGACCTCGGTCACGGGAAAGCCCTCGCGGGCGTAGCGGATGGTTGGCGCCAGCAGCTCCGCCCACGGCAGGCGGCCGAACCGCCCGTGCAAGGCAGCCCAGCCGTCGATGCAGCCCGGGACCGAGACGGGCAGGAGGCCGCGAGGGGGGATGGTGGTGCGGCCGAGGCGCTGCAGCTCGACCAGCAGTTGCTCCTTGCCGAGCCCGCGGGGCGAGCGTCCGGAGGCGTTCAGGCCGTGCAGCCGCCCGGTCTTTGCCTGGTAGACGATCGCGAACAGGTCCCCGCCGATCCCGCACCCGGTGGGCTCCATCAGCCCGAGGGCGGCGTTGGCGGCGATCGCGGCATCGACCGCGGAACCGCCGCGGCGAAGGACGTCGAGGCCGATCTGGGTCGCCAGCGGCTGGCTGGTGCAGACCATCCCGTTGCGGGCGATAACCTCGGAGCGGGTGGCGAAGGGGCGTCCGGTGATGCGGTCCACTTGGGCGGGCAGGCTGGGGGCAAGGGTCAAGAGGAGCGCGGCCGCGACGGGGACGCGCAGGGCGGGGGGCATAGGCGGACCGTGCGGGCTCCGCGCCCCGGGGTCAAACCGCGGCGTGCGCGGCCGAATGCCTTTGCGGTCCCGCACCGCCTGTGCCTCCGTGCGGCCGCCGATGCCCAACGCCCTCGCCGACCAAAAATCCCCTTACCTCCTTCAGCACGCCGACCAGCCGGTCGAGTGGCTGCCGTGGGGCGAGGCCGCCTTCGCCCGCGCTCGCGCCGAGGACCGCCCGATCTTCCTCAGCATCGGCTATTCCACCTGTCACTGGTGCCACGTGATGGCGCACGAATCGTTCGACGACCCAGAGATTGCCGCCGCCCTCAACGCGGGCTTCATCCCGGTGAAGGTGGATCGCGAAGAGCGCCCGGATGTGGACAAGGTCTACATGACCTACGTGCAGGCCGTGACGGGTCGCGGGGGCTGGCCGTTGAGCGTGTGGCTCACGCCCGAATTGAAGCCTTTCTATGGCGGTACCTATTATCCGCCCAAGGACCTGCCGGCCCGACCGGGTTTTCCGCGCGTGCTCGCGGCGCTGAGCAAAGGGTGGCGGGAGGACCGCGCCACGCTGCTGGCCGAGGGCGACCGGGCGCTGGAGGCGATCCGCGGCCACATTGCTGCGGAGACCGCCCCGCCAGAGGGCGAGGACAAGCCGTTGTTCGAACGGGCCGGGACGGCCTTTGACGCGGCTCTCCGCCATGCGTTCGAGTCATTTGATCCCGAGCACGGCGGCTTCGGTGGCGCCCCCAAGTTCCCGCGCCCCGCGCAGCTCGCGTTCCTCCTCCGCGCGGCCGCCCTCCAGGACCCCGCCAGCGAGGCCGGCGCCGAGGCGCTCCGCCCCGTGACCGCCACGCTGCAGGCGATGGCCCGCGGTGGCATCCACGACCACGTCGGGGGCGGCTATCACCGCTACGCGGTCGATGGCGGCTGGTTCGTGCCCCATTTCGAGAAGATGCTCTACGACCAGGCCCAGATCGCCGTGGTCTGCCTGGAGGCCCGCCGGGCCACTGGGGACGAGCGCTACGCCTGGATGGCCCGCGACATCCTCGGCTACGTCGAACGCGACCTCACCAGCCCGGGCGGGGCCTGCTTCACCGCCGAGGACGCCGATTCCGCGGATGCCCAAGGCCACCTGACCGAAGGCGCGTTCTACCTTTGGAGCGCCGCGCAGCTCCGCGGGCTCCTCGGGGCCGATTTCCCGCTGCTCGCGGCGCATTTCGGCGTGCAGGACGAAGGCAACGTCCCCAACGAACTCGACCCGCAGGGGGAATTTCGCGGCGGCAACATTCTCGCGCAGATCCGACCCCTCGCCGCGACCGCCGCCCAGCTTCAGCTGGATCCCGCCTCGGCGAACGACCGGCTGGTGCTGCTGCTCGAGCGCCTCCGGGAGGCCCGCCGCGCCCGGCCCCGGCCCCATCTGGACGACAAGATCCTCGCCGGGCCCAACGGCCTGATGCTCTCCGCCCTTGCCCTAGCCCACCGCACGCTGGGCGACGGGGGCCGTTACCTCGCGGCCGCTACGCGCATCGCCAAATTCCTCCGCCGGGAGATGCACGACGAGGCCACCGCCACCCTCTACCGGGTCTGGCGAGCCCCCGCGCCCGCCGACCCGTGCGGCGGGCGGGGCTCCACGCCCGCCTTCGCTGAGGACTACGCCGCGGTTATTCAGGGTCTGCTCGACCTCTACGAGGCCGGGTTCGAGATCCGCTGGCTCCAGTGGGCCGAACGCCTCCAAGCGCGGATGGACGCTCGATTCTGGGACGAGGCCGCCGGGGGCTACTTCAACTCGGCCGCGGATGATCCCTCCCTGGTCCTGCGCCTTAAGGAGGACTACGACGGCGCGGAACCGGCCCCGAGCAGCCTCGCCGCCCTCAATTTGCTCCGGCTGAGCGCCCTGTTAGGCAAGGATGCTGGGTTCCGGGAGCGCGGCGTCCGCACGATCGAGGCGTTTCGCGGCCGCTGGGAGCGGGCCCCGCACGCCGTGCCGCAGCTCCTATGCGCATTCGAACTGGGGCTGGAGTCCCCGCGCCTCGTGGTGCTGGCCGGCGATCCGGCCGACCCCGCTTTCCAATCGCTCGCAGCGGTGGTCGCGGAAAGTTTCGGCCCGCGCCGTAACGTCGTGGCCGCTGATGGCAGCGAGGGCCAGCGCTGGCTCGCGGAACGCTCTCCGTGGCTCGCCGAGCTCCGGCCCCCGGGCGGTCGGCCGGCGGCCTTTGTCTGTGAGGACGAGCGTTGCCTGCCGCCGGTCGCGGATCCGGCCGCCCTGCGGGACCTGCTGGCGGTGCCGGCCGGGAGGAGCGAGGCGCAATGAGCGAGGACCGCCTGCTACGCCTTGAGGAGAAGATCGCGTACCTGGAGCGGCACGTCACCGCGCAGGATCGCGCGATGCTGGAGCTGACCGAGGAACTGGACGCCCTGCGTCGCGAGCTGCGGCGCGTCCGCGAGGCGAGAGCTGACGCGGGCGCGGCGCCGGAGCCGGCGGACGAGCGGCCGCCGCATTACTAAGCTGGAGCGACCGGCGCCCGAGCTCTTGGCTCAGAACGAGGCGGTGACTTCTTGGAGGTAGCCGGGATCGAGCACCTGTTCACCCAAGGCTGAACACTCGAGCTCGTCGTTCTTGTACAAGCGAAAGCGGATCGGCCCGCCGGCCTCGGCCGTTTCCCAACGCCACTTTCCAATGGAGATGAATTGCAGCGGGACGCCGCGTTCCCAACTCAGGCCTGGCCCCTCGCCGCGAATGAACAACCGGTTGCCGATACCGATGTAGGCGGTGGCCAGCAACCGCGTCGCGCCGTCTGAAGTGAGGGTGCGTTCGACCGAAGCTCGCGCTCCGGGAGAGCTGTCCTCGATGCCGAGCTCCAGCGCCGGCTCGGGCTCCGGCCGGCGGGCGGCCCGCTTGCGCGGCAGAGCCGCTGGCGGGGGCAACTCCGGTTCGCTAGGTGCGACCATTGGGCCAAGGGCAGGTGACTGTTGCTCCGGTTCCGCGGTCTTCACCGGTTCGGACGGAGTCGCGGCGACCACGGGGCGCTCTTTTGGCGCGGGCGCTAGCGGCTCTGGCACGGCCGGGGAGGGGCCTGGCGCGGGCGCGGCGGGGGCCGTCTCGACGACCGTGGCTTTCGGCTCCCGCGCGACGGCGGGGGGAGCTGCGGGAGCAGCTTCCGCCGGTGCGGCTTCGGCCGCTTCCTCGCGGCGTGGTCGGCGCGGCTTGCGCGGGGCAGGGGTCGCGGTCTGCGGAGGCACCGCGACCGAGATCGGAGCCTCGATGACGGTCGTTGGCGCGGCAGGCGGCGGAGCCGATGAGAGTTGGTCGGGGCCTGGATCGAAGACCTCCGGCGGTTTCCGGCTGGCTTCTCGCCGAGGAACTTCGCCTTCCGCAGCTCGGGCGGACCGGCTCGCGTGGACCTCGCGCGCGGTCCCGGATCCTTCGCGGGCGGCAGCGAGCACGCGTTCCAGCTTGGCCGCGCTGTCGGCGGCCTCGCGTTGCAGGGCCGCCACCTGTTTGGCCGCGGCGGTCTCCAGCCGGGTAAGTTCAGTGGCGGTCCGCGCCAGCTGGTTCAGGGCGGCTTCGATCCGCCCGAGCTCGCTGGTCCGCAACGCCGCGATCTCTTCCTCCAAGGCGGCCCGGGCCCCATCCTCTGCCTCGGCCAGCTGGCTTTGGAAAGCCGACACCCGTTGCTGCAGTTTTTCCGGTAACTCCTCTGCCTCGCGCAGCGTGCGGCGCGCTATTTCCGCGATCCCGTTCAGACTGCCCGTGGCGATGCTCACTTGTTGCGCGGATTCCCGCACGGTCTCGGCCAAGGCCTCGAGGGCCCGCTGCCGCTGGTCGAGCGCCTCGTTCTTCTGCCGCTCCAGCCGCGCCACTAGCGGCACCAGGCCCACCAAGACGCCCAGCAGCACGCAGGCGACGATCGCTACCACCGCGCCGGTGGACAACGGCAGGGGGCTCGTCCACGCCACAATTGCCGCGGTGCCGAGCAACGCCAGGTCGGTGAGGATGAAGAGCCAGGTGGGCAGGCCGGGGGACGGAGAAGACTTCATGGGAGGGCCCGGGGCGGCGTCATCCGGTTTGCTCGCGGTGAAACCGGGGGCGCCTCGCCGGCGGGTGGGGAGGGTTTGCGCCCGCGTTTCCCCCGGCTCAAGGGCAAAACGGCGTTTGCCTCGGCCCTGGCCAAGGCCACGCTCCGCTCCATGGACTCCTCAGCCTTTGTCCGGATCGAGCGGGAAGCCCCCGGCGGGGTCCGCCATTATGTCGTCCACGCCCACGATCCGCAGTTTAGCCTAGAGCTGAGCCCGGACGATGCAGCTCCCGACCGGCGGGGGCGCGGGGTGCTGCGGCGGCTGTCCGTCCCGAATTCCTGGGCGGGCGACTACACCCGCTACGCGCGGCTGGTTTCGGCTGCGCAGGAGTTTTTCGCCCAGTCGCTGGAGGAGCCCGCCCCTAAGGCCGAGTCGCGCCGCTGGGTCCGCTGAAGCGTCCCGGCTTAAAGGCGTCGCCAAGCTGGCGCCCCGAGGGATAATAACAGCCCTACGGGGGCGGGAGTCACCGCATTGGCTCGGGGTGTCGTTCTGGGGAGGGCCTATGAAAATGGGTCTTGCCCCACTGGAGCGGGACCTGGCGGCGCGGCGGGGTTAAGTTCATCGACCCCCCTCCCGGGTGGTGGCCGTGAACTTCGCGCCGTGGAATTCGGCGCGGAAGCGGTCGCGGAGGGTGCGGGCCTGGTAATCGAGGGAGTAAAGGTAGGAGGCGCCCCACTCAGGGCGCTGCCCCGGTCACTTGATCGCCAGCTGGGGCCGGCCGGCCTCCGGCCAGTCGATGTGGAAGAACTCGCCGCGGGGGCGGTCCGTCCGCTCGTAGGTGTGCGCCCCGAAGTAGTCGCGCTGCGCCTGCAGCAGGTTCGCGGGCAGGCGGGCCGAGCGGTAACCGTCGTAGTACGACAGCGCCGAGCTGAAGGTCGGCACGGGCACGCCGCACTCCACCGCCAGCGCCACGACCTTCCGCCAGTTCTCCTGCGCCTGCCGCACGGTCTTGTTGAAATACGGGTCGAGCAGCAGGTTCGCCAGGTCCGGCTTTCCTGCGTAGGCCTCGGTGATCTTCTGCAGGAACACGGCGCGGATGATGCACCCGCCCCGCCACATCTGCGCGATCTCGCCGAAGTTGAGCTTCCATTTGTACTCCTTCTGCGCCTCCCGCATCAGCTGGAAGCCCTGCGCGTACGAACAGATCTTCGAGCAGTACAGCGCATCGTGGATCGCCGCCACCAGCGCCTTGCGCGAACCTTTGTACTTGCGGGACGGCCCCTTCAGCATCTTCGCCGCCGCCACCCGCTCCTCCTTAATCGCGCTCAGGCACCGCGCGAAGACCGACTCCGCGATCGTCGGCGCCGGTACCCCCATATCGAGCGCGTTCACCGACGTCCACTTGCCCGTGCCCTTCTGGCCCGCCGTGTCCAAAATCACGTCCACGATCGGCTTCCGGGTCACCGGATCCTTCTGCTTCAGGATGTCCGCGGTGATCTCGATCAGAAAGCTGCCCAGCATCCCGCGGTTCCATGCGGCGAAGATCTCGCCCATCTCGGGGGCCTTCATCCCCAGCAGGCCCTTCATCACGGCGTAGGCCTCGCAGATCATCTGCATATCGCCGTACTCAATGCCGTTGTGGACCATCTTCACGTAATGGCCCGCGCCATTCTCACCGATGTAAGCCGCGCACGGCACCCCCCCCTGGATCGGCTGGCCTGGCGCCGCCCCCGTCAGAGGCCGGCCCGTCTTCGCGTCCACCTTGGCTGCGATCGCGTTCCAGATGGGCTCCAATTCCTTGTAGGCCGCCGGATCACCGCCCGGCATCAGCGCCGGACCGAACCGCGCGCCCTCCTCGCCGCCGGAAACGCCCGAACCGATGAACCGCAACCCCTTCGCACGCAGGGCCTGCTCGCGCCGGATGGTGTCCGTCCACAGCGCGTTTCCTCCGTCGATCACGATATCGTTTTTGTCCAGCAACGGCACTAAGCTGTCGATCACGGCATCCGTGCCCTTGCCGGCTTGGACGAGGATCACGATTTTGCGCGGGCGCGAGAGGGACTGGACGAACTCTCCAAGGGTCTCGGCCCCGTGCAGGCCGCCCGGCGTGGCCGGGTTCTCGGCGACGAACTTCTCCGTCTTCTCGGTGGTCCGATTGTAAACCGAGATTCGGAAGCCGTGATCGGCGATGTTGAGGGCAAGGTTCTGACCCATCACGGCGAGGCCGATGAGTCCGATGTCCGAGGGTGTCTTGGCCATGGCGAGGAAAGTAAAAAGGGGGGGCGAGGTTGGCCCGCGCCCCGCCGAAAACCAACCTGATTCTGGCTGACTTGGCTTAGGCCACTGGGGGCGCGGGGGGCCGCTCTTCCCAGACGCGGGCGAGCTGGATGAGCATCTGGGTGGCGCGGCTCATATCCTGCAGGGAAACCCACTCTCGCTGGCTATGCACCTGGTGCATCCCGCAAAACAGATTCGGGGTCAGCAGGCCGCGGGCGGTCAGCTGCGAGCCATCGGTGCCGCCGCGGATACGATGGCGGAACGGCGTGAGGCCCGCCCGGCGGATCGCCTCCAGCGCGTAGTCCACTGGCCGCGGATCGCGGTCCAGCGAGTAACGCATATTGCGGTACTGCTCGTGGAACGCCACCTCGACGCTGGCGCCAGGTTCCGCCGCCTGTACCGCCGCCCCCGCCTGCTCCACCAGGCGCCGCAGCTCGGCCAGCCCCGCCAGTTCAAAGTCGCGCAGGATCAGGCGCACGGTCGCTCGCTCGCTGTTGCCGCGGATCTCGGTCGGATGAATGAACCCTTCCCGGTCCGCGGTCCGCTCTGGGGAACGGGAGAGAGGCAGCGCCGCGGTGAAGCGCGCCGCCAGCCGCAGCGCGTTCACCATCACATCCTTCGCCCAGCCTGGATGCGCCGCTACGCCGCGGATTTCCACGACCGCCGCGTCCGCCGAGAAGGTCTCGTCGTCCAACTGCCCCCGCGCCTCGCTGTCCAAGGTATACGCGAAGTTCGCATCCAGCTGCGCCAAATCCAAGGTGCGCAGGCCGTGACCGATCTCCTCGTCGGGATTAAAGCAGATCCGGATCCGCCCGTGAGGGATCCCCGGGTGCTGCACGAGGTACCGCGCCGCGCCCATGATCGCCGTTACCCCCGCTTTGTCGTCCGCCCCGAGCAGGGTCTTGCCGCTGGCGGTGATGATGTCCTCGCCGATCGATTCCCGCAGGTGCGGGATGGTCTCCACGGTCAGCACCTGCGTGGGATCGTCCGGCAATACGATCGGCCGCCCATCGTACGCGCGGTGCACGATCGGCGTCGCCCCGCCGGGAAGTTCCGTCGCGGTGTCGACGTGCGCCAGCCACGCCAGGGTGGGCACGTCCGCCCGGCGGGTCGTGGCCGGGATGGTCGCGAGCAGGTAGCCACCCCGCGTAAGCTCAATCTCTGGTACGTCCAGCGCCCGTAGCTCCGCCTCCAGCAAGCGCAGGAGGTCCCACTGGCCCTGTGAACTCGGGGTTATCCCCGCGTGGGGATCACTGCGGGTGTCGAACCGGACGTAGCGACAGAAACGTGCCAGCAGGTCCTCGGTATCGATGTTCATTCCGCGAGGAAAGTCCGCCGCTCCCTGCTGGCGAACGCAAATGCGTGCGCCCGCCCCGATGCGTGCGCCAGGGCTGCCTCCCGGCTTGTCCCCGCCGGCGCCGGGCGTACAGTTCCCGCCGTGGGCGGGTTCCCCCTGCGCCCCGCCCGTCTTTACCCCCGTGCCTATGCCCTCCCTCTCGCGCCGCTCCTTCCTCCGGCAGTCCGCCCTAGCCGCCGGGGCCGCCCTCACCTCCGGCCTCCGCCCCTCCGTCTACGCCGCCGCGCCCGGCGCCAACGCCGCCATCCGCCTCGGCATGATCGGCCTCAACGGCAAGGGCTCTGCCCACCTCAAGAACCTCGTCAAGATGCCCGGGGTGCGCATCGCCGGGCTCTGCGACGTCGATCCCCAGGTGCTCGCCCGCGTCGCCCGCAACCTGCCCGAGGGCACGCCCGCCCCCTTCCAGACGACCGACGCCCGCGAGCTGATCGGCCGGGCGGACATCGATGCGGTGATGATCGTCACCAGCAATCACTGGCATGCCCTGCTCACGGTCTGGGCCTGCCAGGCAGGCAAGGATGTTTACGTTGAGAAACCGATGTCCCGCACGGTCTGGGAAGGCCGCAAGATGATCGAGGCTACCGCCAAGTACGGCCGCATCGTCCAGGTCGGCACCCATTACCGTTCCGAGACCGGCCTCGCCCAGGCGATCCAGTACCTGCATTCGGGCGAGCTGGGCAAGGTGCAGCACATCCGCGCCATCGTCTACAATCTCCGCCAGTCGATCGGCAAACGCCTCCCTTGGTACCCCGAGGGGGTCAATTATGACCTCTTCTGCGGGCCCACCCCGATGGTGCCGCTCACCCGCGGCAAGCTGCACTACGACTGGCACTGGTCCTGGGACACCGGCAACGGCGAGCTCGGCAACAACGGGGTCCACGTCCTCGACATCGCCCTCCGCATCGCCCGCCACAATGGCCCGCCCCGCCGCATCGTCAGCTTCGGCAACCGCTACTCGATCCAGGACGCGGCCGAGACCCCGAACACGCACGTCGCGGTCTATGACTACGCCCAGATCCCGCTGATCTTCGAGCACCGGGCGCTGCCGGCCAAGCCGGGGGTGAATTACCTCGACCAAGTCGGCGGCCTCCGCACCGGAGTCATCGCCACCTGCGAGGGCGGGACGGTCGCCGGGTTGGTGGGCGCCACCGCCTTCGACAAGGCGGGCAAGCAGATCCGCAAGTTCGCGGGCGACGGCGGAGCCACCCACGTCCAGAACTTCTTCGATGCCGTGCGCTCCCGGCGGACCCAGGACCTCGCCGCCCCGGTTGAGACGGGCCACCTGTCAGCCTCGCTCTGCCATTTCGGCAACATCTCCTATCGGACCGGCGAGGCCACCCCGACGGCCGCGATCGACGCCACGCTCGGGGACTTCCCCGCCGCCGGGGCGATCCACCGGGAGCTGCAGACGCACCTGCAGGTGCACGGGATCGATCTCGCCCGCCAGCCCTTCCGGCTCGGCCCCTGGCTGTCGCTCGATGCGGTCGGCGACGGCATCACGGCGGTCTCTGGCCAGCAGGAAGGCGCGCTCGAGTACGCCCGCTTCCTGCTCAAGGAGACGCAGCGTCCTCCCTACGCTATCCCGGAGCAGGTCTGAATCGCGCCCGCCGGCGGGCCGCGTTGGATCAGGTGGCGCCGGCGCCCGGGCTTCCGCCCCGCAGCGCCGCCAGCACCGCCGCGTGCAGCGCCGGGGTGGCCGCGGCCACGGTGGAACTGGCCGGATAGGCCGGTCCCCCCTGCCAGTCCGTGATCACCCCGCCCGCGCCCCGCAGGATCGGCACCAGCGCCGCGATGTCCCAGGGGTTCATCACCGGATCGAGCATCACGTCCGCCCAGCCCCCGGCCACCAGCAGGTAGCCGTAACAGTCGCCCCAAGTGCGAACCAGCCGCGCCTGGCGGATCAGCGGCTCAAAGCCGGAACCCGGCTGGTAACGCTCCGGATTGAGCGGGTCGCTGGTCAGCACCGTCGCCGCCTCCAGCCCCGCCACCGCCCGGCAGCGCACGGGACGATCATTCAGCGTCGTGGTGTGCCCGTCCCCCAGCATCAGTTGGCCGAGGATCGGCTGGTGGATGCACCCGAGCACCGGTCGGCCCTCGTGGAGCAGGGCAATCAGCGTGCCCCAGAGCGGGACACCGGTGATGAAAGACTTGGTGCCGTCGATCGGATCGAGCACCCAGGTGAAGTCCGCCCCGGCGTTTTCCGCTCCGAATTCCTCCCCAAGGATGCCGTGTCCGGGAAACACCTGTGCGATCCGTGCGCGCATCAGCTGTTCCGCCCCGCGGTCGGCTGCGGTCACGGGGGAGGCGTCCGCCTTGGTCTCCACCGCAAGCCCCGGCTGGCCCCAAGGGCCGCGCAGGAACTCCCCGCTGGTGGCGGCCAATTCGCGCAATAGGGCCCGGTGCGGGGTCAGATCCATCGCGCCCTTCAAACGTCGAACGCCCGCGATGGCACGCCTAATCCCCGGCGGAGGCACCCCGGAGGCCCGGGTCCGGGGAAAAAAAGAGCCGGGCCTGCAGGCCCGGCTCAGAACGGTGGGCGCTGGCCGTCGGCTGCGCCCGCAAGATCAGAACTTGTACTTGATCGAGCCGTAGATGTAGCGGCCGATCGGGTCGTAGCTGCTGATGTCGTGGGACTGGTTGCCCTCGGAGCGGATGAGCGGCGGGAACTTGTTGAACACGTTGTTCACGCCGATCGTCGCCTTCAGGCCCTTCAGCCAGCGGTTCGAGGAAGCGGAGAAGGAGTGGCCCACGCGCAGGTCAAACGTGTGGTAGCTCTTCACGCGGTACTCGGTCGACCAGGCCAGGTCGTCCAAGTCGGGCACCCAGGTGTGGCCGATGGTGGCATTCCAGCGGTTGTTTGCGGAAACCCAGTCGAGGTTCGAGCGGGTCCGGTAGCGGGGATAAACCGCCGAGCCGGAGAAGCCGTCCTGATAGCGGGCGACGGCGCCGTTCGGGAGGCTCTGCACCGCGTACTCGCGGATGTAGGTGCCGGCCAGCGAGGCGTTGAAGTTGCCCAGGCCCTGCTGGGTCCACTTGTAGCTCGCCGCGAGGTCCATGCCGTCCTGCCAGTAGCCGGCGACATTGACGATCGAGTTGGAGATCCAGATCTCGTCGGAGGGCCGGTTGGTCATCTGGCCGGGCGAGGTGATCGCCGCGCCCGAGCCGAAGTACGTCTCACCCGCGAGGCTGGTGCCGAGGCGGACCAAGCTGGCGTACGGCGAGGCCGGACCCTTCTGCTCGACGTCGGACACGATCAGGCTCGAGCTGATCGAGGAGATCAGGTCGCGCTCGTCGATGTTGAACCAGTCAGCCGAAACCGAGAGGCCCTTGATGGCCTTCGGGGACCAGACCACACCGGCGGACCAGTTGCGGGACTCCGAGGGGTTCAGACCCGGGTTCGAGCCGGACTGCGAGCGGTACTGACGGGAGCCGGAGGCCACGCCGAGGGAGGTGCCGCCGGTGTTGTAGCGGGTGGTGTTGATCGAGCCCGTGAAGCCCACGGAAACCGGCCCGAACAGGTCAAACAGGGTTGGTGCGCTGAAGGACTCCGAGTACGAGCCGCGAATCGCGAACTCGTCGTTGAAGGGCAGCCAGCGCAGCGAGTACTTCGGGACCGTCGGGTCGGAGGTCTTGCTGTAGATGTCGTGGCGGACGGCCGCGGACAGCTCCAGCACGTGGAAGCCAGGCATCGAGTTGCCGCTGCCGAAGACCGGCACGCGGACCTCGGTGAAGAAGCCGTCGGTGGTCGAACGGGCCGAGAACGGCTGGCGCGGGGTCGCCTGCAGCCACTGGCCAGTCTGGTCGAAGCGGTCATTTACGAAGCTGAGGGATTCCCAGCGGGTCTCGGCGCCGATGCCGATCTGGACGTCGCCGGCGGGCAGCCGGAAGACGCTGCCGTTGAGGCGGAAGTCGAAGCTGTTCAGCTGGCTGTCGTAATTGCGGAACTGGATGCCCAGCATACTCTCGATCACGCCTGGGTTCTGCCGGATCGCGAACGGGTTGTAGGCGCCGGAGTTTACCAGCTCGGTGTACTTCACGCCGTCGATCAGGTTCCGGTTGCGGTAGGCGTGATCGGTGCGGTTGAAGTTGCCAGCCAGCTCATAGCTCCAGTTGTTGGTGATCTTGCCCTTGATGCCCGCCACACCGCGGATGCTCGTGGACTGGTTGGCATAGATGCGGGGGAAGTTCACGAACCGGTTGCGGGCCGTGACCGTCACGTTGAGCGGATTGTTCGGATTGGTGCCGACCACGTTGCCGGAAACCGGCTGGGCGTTGAGGACGGACTCGGTCTCGTTCAGCGAGTAGATGAAGTCGCCGAAGATGGAGGTCGCGTCGTTGAGCTTATGCTCGAGGGCCGCGGTGAAGCTGCGGCGCTGGGCGCGGAGCAGCATCGTCGGGTAGTTGGCCAAATCGAAGAACTGCGCCACCTGGTCCTGCGTCAGCGGGCCCTGGTAGATGCCCTGCGCGACGGCCTGCGCCGGCGTCAGGTCAAGGTTCTGCGGGGGAGCGTTCCGGTTGCCGGCCAGGAAGTAAAAGTCCGTGGTGCCGGCGAGGTTGATCGATCCCGCGAAGGAAGGGGTGCGGAACTGGCCCTTGGCGAAGTCGCGCTCCCGCTGGATGAGCGGGTCGCTGCGCTTCCACTCGGTCGTGATGGTCAGGCTGGTCGGGCCGAAGCTTGCGCCGGCCACACCAAAGTAGCTGCGGGTCGCCCACTTGCCGTCATTCGGGCTCCAGCCGTAGGTGCCGCCAATCTCCGCACCAGCGTAGTTGGTCTTGAGGATGACGTTCACCACGCCCGAGACCGCGTCCGAACCGTAGGTCGCTGAGGCGCCGTCCGACAGGACCTCGATGCGCTCGACGGCCGAGATCGGGATCACGCTTACGTCGACGAAGCTCGCGCCACCGCTGGCCAGCACCGGCGAGATGTTCGCCCGGCGGCCGTTGATCAGCACCAGCGTCGCGCGGTTGCGCAGCGAGACCTGCGAGCCTCCGTTCGTCGAGCCCGAGGAGATGTTGCCGTTCTCGGAACCGATGTTGTTTGAGCCGAAGAACGCCGGCTGGGCCTTCTTCAAGACGTTGAGGAGGTCGGTGCTGACGCCGGTCTTCTCAATTTCCGGCGCGCCGAGGACGGTCACGGGAATCGCGGGGGAGCCGGCCGCGATCGGGATCAGGGACCCGGTCACGACGAATTTCTCCATCGTCTGGACTTCGTTGGTCGAGACCGTGGGCTGGGCGGCGAAGGCGACGCCCGCGACGACGGAGGTGGTAAGGCCGAATCGCCCCAGAGAGGCGACGGCGAGGTGCTGCAGTTTGCTCATATGCTGGTTTGGTGCTTTTGCTTGGAGGGGCTCTTTGCGCGAGGCAACAAACGGGCTTTCGAAGACAAATCCCCGTAATTTTGCAACCCCTGTCCTTTTAACAAGAGCGTCAGTCGTCGGGCGCGGTGCCCCTGCTTCCCCCGCTCCGCGACTGCCCCCCCTCCGCCCGCCCGGCCAAGGTCTTGCGGTTGTAATCGAATCAGCATCGACCCGCGCGCAGCAGCGCTTGTATGCCCTTGCGGCCCGCGTCGCCTCTCTCCACTAGGCCGCGGCCACCGTGCAGGCGGCGGATAACGTAACGCTGCCGAACCGGATCAGGTGGGGCGGGTGCTGGATTCGGAGTTTGATTTCCGAGCGGCGCCGACGCCAGTGCTGCGGGAGTTGCGCCGCGAGCGAGCGAGTTCAGGGGTGCGGTCCGCCGATCCCGGAAGATGCTTTTGCCCAACGTTCTAGGCCTCGGGGAGATACCGTTCAAACTGCGCCGCCGGCGGCGGCGGCTGGAGCACGACAGCCTTGCGATCTACCAGCCCCACCGGGGACTGCAGGAGCACGATGATGGGGTGAAGATCGCCGCGAAACGCATCACCCTGGGATGATTATCTGGGCGCTGATGATCGGGTCGCCGGGGAATGTGACGACGGGCATCCA
>VHCI01000026.1 GCA_016871775.1 Verrucomicrobiota bacterium
TTCGCCTCGATCGAGAAGGCGGTATGAGGGACCTAAAACCCGTAAACGCGTCAGAAGAGCAATCCCGTGTCCAAGGCTGAAGGTCGCCACTGGCGAAGCCGTGTTAGTCATCGAGCCCTTGATCAGCGAGGAATCAGCGATCGCGGAATTGGCGGAAACCCATGGCAAGCGGCTTCGAGAAGCGAAGCCCGGCAGACTGCAGACCCTCGCTGATCCGGTCGAAAATCCACCGGAGACGCGCCCAAACTTTTTCTACACTCCCTTTCTACACTTTTCCCCGAAAAACGTGCAAAAACGGGCATTCCCGGGAAATCGCCGGAAATGGCGTTCAGAAGGTTTTACCTCTGAAAAAACGTATCAGAAACCTTGGGACTACTTGAGAAAAACCGCCGAAACGAATTTGCAGACCTCGGCCTTACCACTTCGCCACGCCCTCTCAGGGGTCGCGGAGCGCCGCGCGCTGGTCGCGCCACCGCCAGCCGAAACACCGAGCGCCGCCGCGCTTCAAAACCGCAGCGCCCGGTTCAGATGCCCGCAGCGCGGGCAAGGTGTGTCCGCCCCGGCCCGGGGAGCCCCGTACACTGCATCGCATCGCACGCAGTGGTGCGCGGAGGGCCGCGCCGCGGCCCCGCCCCGCCGCTCCCGGCGCTCGTAGAACGCCCACAGCATCCCGAGGACGCCGAGGCTCAGGCCCGCGAGCACGGCCATTCCAGTGGAGAGCGGAAACATCCGCCAGCGCTACCGGTGCCCTTGCGCCCGCGCGAACAAAAAAAGGCACCGGACCAAACGGTCCGGCACCCGTGAAACGAACTTGGACGAGGCTCAGGCCTTCGTCTCACCGGCCGCCGGAGCCGGGGCTTCCGCGGCGGGGGCAGCCGTCTCGGCTGGCGGGCTCGCCCTGCCCTTGCCCTTCGCGGCGGGGCGGCCGGAGGACTTCTTGTAGCCCGTATCGTCCGCCTTCACGAACTCGATCAGCGCCATTTCCGCAGCGTCGCTACTGCGACGGGCGCCTAGCTTATAGATCCGGGTGTAGCCGCCGGCGCGCTGCGCGAACTGCTGATGCAGCTCGTTGAAGAGCTTGGTCACCGCGTCCTCGTTGCGGATGTCCGCGAGGACCAGTCGGCGGAGGTGGACCGCGTCCTTCTTCTCGGCCTTGGCGGCAGCGTGCTTGGCCTTGGTGACGGCCTTCTCGATGAAGGGACGCAGGGCCTTGGCCTTGGTCAGGGTGGTCTCGATCCGCCCGTGCTCGATGAGCGAGGCAGCGAGGTTGGAGAGCATCGCCCGGCGGTGCGCGCGGGTGACGCCCAGAGAGGCGTGGTGCTTGTTGTGACGCATGATGGTTTGGGTTTAGCCCACCTCCGATCGGCAATCCGGCCGCAGCGTGGGGCGGCGACGGACGGCGCGCAGGCGGGGAAAGGGCGCCGCGCGGGCCGGGACATTCATGGCCCGCGCA
Source organism: Verrucomicrobiota bacterium (assembly GCA_016871775.1). Taxonomy (GTDB): domain Bacteria; phylum Verrucomicrobiota; class Verrucomicrobiia; order Opitutales; family Opitutaceae; genus ER46. Next base: position 1,454 of record VHCI01000026.1, read on the forward strand.
GCGGGAGGGATCAAACTTCCTTCTTCGCCTCAAGGAGGCGCTCGTCGAACTTCATCCCGAGCGAGAGCCCGAGGGCCTCGAGCTTCTCCTTGATCTCGTTGAGCGACTTCTTGCCGAAGTTGCGGTATTTGAGCATCTCCTGCTCCGTCTTCATCGCAAGCTCGCCGACCGTGGTGATGTTCGCGTTGTTCAGACAGTTGGCAGCGCGGACCGAGAGCTCGATCTCGTTCACCGACATATTGAGCAGCTTGCGGAGCTTGTTCTGCTCCTCGCTGACCTCGGAGTGCTGGTTCTCAAACTCGTACTGCTCCTCGCTCACCCGGTCGAAAACGTCCAAGTGATGCTTCAGGATCGAGGCCGACTGCTTGAGGGCGTCGTCTGGCGTAATGCGGCCGTCCGTCCAGACCTCAAGGATCAGCTTGTCGTAATCCGTGATCTGGCCGACGCGGGTCGCGTCGACGGCGTACTTGACCAGTCGCACCGGAGAGAACAGCGAGTCGATCGGGATGACGCCGATGGGCTGGTCCTCCTTCTTGTTGGCCTCGCCGGGGAAGTAACCGCGGCCGGTCTTGATTTCGATCTCGGCCTCGAAGGTCCGCTTGTGGTCGAGCGTGCAGATCACCTGCTCCGGATTCATCACCTTGATGTTGGCGTCGGACTGGATGTCCGCCGCGGTGACCGCCCCGGCCTTGGTGGCGCGGATGAGCAGAGAGATCGGCTCGCGCTTCTGCGAGACGATGAGGATCTTCTTAAGGTTGAGGACGATGTCGGTGACGTCCTCGACGACACCGTCGATGGATTGGAACTCGTGATTCACACCGTCGATCTTGATGGAGGAGATGGCGGCACCCTCGATGGAGCTGAGCAGCACTCTCCGAAGGGAGTTGCCGATGGTGTGGCCGAAGCCGGCTTCGAAGGGCTCCGCGATGAATTTCGCGTAGGTGGGCGTTGCGCCCTCCTCGACCTTGGTGAGCTTGCTAGGGAGTTCGAACTTTCCGAGGCGTTTTGGCATGGCGGGGGAGTTCTGCAGGTGAAGATACGTGGGTGGGACCGTAGGCCGCGCTTAGAACCGCGAGTAGAACTCGACGATCAGCTGCTCGTTGACCTCCTGAGTCATCTCCTCGCGCGTGGGGAGGCGGACCACGGTGGCCTTGAAGGCCTCAGGATTCATCGTGAGCCAGCCCGGGACGTTCCGGATGCGGTTCTCCTCGAGGCAGCGGGTAGCCAGCTGGCGGGAGGCCGGGGTGTTCTTCACCTCGATCTCATCGCCGGCCTGCACGTTGTAGCTCGCGATATCGACCTTGTGGCCGTTCACGCGGATGTGCCCGTGGTTGACGAACTGGCGGGCCGCGGCGCGGCTCTTGGTCAGGCCGAGAAGGTAAACGGTGCTGTCGAGGCGGGTCTCGAGGAGCTGCAGAAAGCGCTCGCCGGTGACGCCGCGCTCGCGCTTGGCGATTTCGAAGACCCGGCGGAACTGGCGCTCGAGCAGGCCATAGATGTAACGGAGCTTCTGCTTCTCATTGAGGCCGACGGCGTACTCGGAGACCTTCCGGCGAAGCTTCGGACCGTGCTGGCCGGGCGGATAGCCGCGGCGCTCGAGCGCCTTGCCGGAGCCGAGCAGGTGCTGGCCGAAGCGGCGGCTGATGCGGGTGGTGGGGCCGGTGTAACGAGCCATGATAAATTCTGGTGCGAAGGTTTGTAGGGGGGCGCGCGGGCTTAGACGCGGCGCCGCTTGCGGGGACGGCAGCCGTTGTGCGGGATGGGCGTCACATCGACGATGGAGGTGATCTCTAGGCCGATGGCCTGGAGGGCGCGGATGGCCGAGTCGCGGCCGAGGCCGGGACCGGACACGCGGATCACGACATCCTTTAGGCCGTGGGACATCGCATTGCGCGCGGCGTCCTGCGCCACCACCTGGGCAGCGTACGCGGTCGATTTGCGGGAGCCGCGGAAGTTGCACTTGCCGGCGGAGGACCATGCGATCACCGCGCCCTTCTGGTCGGTGATCGAGACGATCGTGTTGTTGAAGGAGGCGAGGACGTTCGCGACGCCGGAGACGACGTTCTTCGAGCCCTTGGCCTTGCGAACTTTGATCGCGCCCAGCTCCTCCTTGAGGAGTTCCTCGGCAGTGGGCTGGCGGGCCACGCCATGAACCATCTCCACGGGCTTGGCGGGGGCGCCGGCCTCGGCGGGCATAGCAGCCTCGACCGGGGCGGCTCCCTCGGCACCGGGCTTCACCGCCTTATCAGCGGCGGCCTTTGGGGCCTTCGCCTTCTTCTCGGCAGGGGCGGCCGCCGGCGCGCCTTCAGCAGCGGGCTTGGCAGGCTTCTCTTTCTTGGGGGCGGACTTTTCTTCGGCCATGACGATAAGGGATTAGGCTTCCTTGGCTTTCGTGACGCCTACGGTCTTGCGCGGGCCCTTGCGGGTACGGGCATTAGTACTGGTGCGCTGACCGCGCACCGGGAGGCTGCGGCGGTGGCGGATGCCCCGGTAGCAGTTGATCGCCTGCAGGCGCTTCAGGTTCGCGGCGATCTCGCGGCGAAGGTCGCCCTCCAGCACCCACTTGTGGTCGGTGATTAGGTGCAGGATCTTGTTCAGCTGCTCCTCGGTTAGGTCCTGCGCCCGCATATCGGGATTCAGGCCCGCTTCCTTGACGAGCAGATCGGCCCGCGTGGGCCCGATCCCGTTGATGTAACGCAGGGAGAACGCGACTTTCTTTTTCGCGGGAATTTCAACGCCAAGGAGACGAGGCATGATGACGAACGGATGGGTTAGGTGGAAAGAGTGGAAGGGGGAAAGGGAGGTAAATCTTGGATTCGGATTAGACGCCGGGCTGGCGCGGGACGGTCAGGATCTCGGGACCCGCGTCCGTCGTCAGCACGGTATGCTCGAAGTGGGCAGAAGCCGAACCGTCGGCGGTGACGACCGTCCAACCGTCCGCGAGGATTCTGGTGCGGTACCCGCCGGCGTTGACCATCGGTTCGATCGCCAGAGTCATCCCGGCGCGAATGCGGTCTCCGGTGCCCCGGCGGCCGAAGTTCGGGATTTCCGGAGGCTCGTGCATCCGCACGCCTACCCCGTGCCCGACCATTTCTCGCACCACGTTGAAGCCCGCGGCCTCGACGTGCTGCTGGATCGCCGCTGAAATGTCGCCAACGCGCTGACCTACTCTCGCCTGCTGGATACCGCGGTCAAGGGCCTCACGGCTCACGAGCAGCAATCGGGCGCGTTCCGGGGAGATCAGCCCCACCGGGACGGTGCAGGCATTGTCCCCGACGTAGCCCTCGTGCCAGACCACGATGTCCAGCGAAACGATATCCCCGTCGCGCAACACCCTTTTTAGGGACGGGATGCCGTGCACCACCTCTTCGTTGACCGAGATGCAGGTGTGCGCCGGAAAACGCCGGGAACCGTGCTGGTAGCCGTAGCAGGCGCTGCGGGCGCCTAGGCGGGCGATCGCCGCCCGGCCCGCTTCTTCCAAGTCTTGGGTCGCGACGCCGGGCCGGACCAGCGGCTTGAGTTCCTCAAGCACGGTGGCGGCGATGGCGCACGCGGCGCGCATTCGGGCGATCCCCTCGGCGTTCTTGAGCGGGATCGTCACGGTTGCGCGGGGATGGCCGGCCTTTGGAGGAGACCGAGCGTCCCGTAGTGTTCGACCAGCGCCGCAGGGGCGCCTCGGCCAGCGAGGACGGAGCTCAGCACCTCCCCGCGAGTTTCCAACCATTCGTCGAACACCTTGGCTTGGAGCAGCGTAGCCGGGAAGTCCGTGAGGACAAAGCCCGCATCGGGTTTGCGCGCGAAGAACCACCGGCGCATCAGCGCCAGCAGGGCAACTTCATCCTTCCGGCCAGGAGAGGCCGGAAGGGGCGAAATCTCCCGCCCCTTCAGGAGAGCGGAAGAGACGTGCTCAAGATTCAAAGAACGAAAATCGGAAAATTCATCCGCCCCAAGCGATCCGAGGAGGACGACCTTAAACTGCGCGGCGGGCCTAGACTCATCGAAACTTCTGAAAATGCCACCCTCGGCCAAGGAAGTAAAGGCGTTATTTCAAAAAGACCTTGTAAGCCCAGATCGCGGTGCCGAGGAGCAGCAGGCCGAGCATAGGGAGCGCGAGCTTCATCACCGCCTCTTGGCTCAGGGCCTCGCCAGCCGAAGCCTGCTGCGGGCCCGCGCTGCGCGCCCGGATCCGGCCCTTCTTAAGGAAGCCGTCGTAGTGACGCTGCAGAAGGAAGGTCTCGATCTGGCGCATCGTGTCGAGGATCACGCCGACCGTGATCAGCATCCCCGTGCCGCCGAAGAAATACGCGATGCGCGTCGGCACGTTCAGCTCGAAGAGCAATACGTCCGGCATGATCGCGATCACGGTCAGGAAAATCGCGCCGGCGAGGGTCAGACGCGTCATGATAAAGTCGAGGAATTGCGCCGTCGGCTCACCCGGCCGCACGCCAGGGACGTAGCCGCCGTACTTCTTCAGGTCGTCCGCGATCTGGATCGGCTTGAACATCACCGACACCCAGAAGTAGCTGAAGAACAGGATCAGGGTCGTGTAGAGCGCGTAGTAGGTCCAGTGGCCGCGCAGCAGATTTTGCGAGAATTCGGTGAGGAACTTGAGGTTGTAGGTCGCGCCAATCCACGAGAAAATCTGCTGCGGAAAGAGCAGGATGGCGCTGGCGAAGATAACGGGCATCACGCCCGAGTAATTCACCTTAAGGGGGAGGAACGAGCTCTGGCCGCCCATCACCTTGTTGCCGACCACGCGCTTCGCGTACTGCACCGGGATCTTCCGCTGGGCCTGAACCACCGCGATGATGCCCATCGTGACCACGATGAAGAGGGTCAGCATCACCACGGCCTGCGGCACGCCCAGGCTCGTGCCGGTGCCAACGGGCTTGAAGAAGAGGCTGTAGGTCTGCTGGGCGGCGCCGGGGATGTCCGCCAAAATACCCACCGTGATGAGCAGGGAGACGCCGTTGCCGATGCCTCGCTGGGTGATCTGCTCGCCCAGCCACATCAGGAGCATCGTGCCCGCAGTCATGAAGATGACGGAGGTCAGGATGAAGCTCCATTTGCTGATGATCACGATCGGCCCGTAGGTGGAGACGTCGTACCCGGGGAAGAGCTGGCCAGGGTTGTTCAGCGCCAGGATCAGCAGGGTGCCCTGAATGAGGCAGATAAGCACCGTCGCGTAGCGGGTGTACTGGGTCAGCTTCTGCCGGCCGACATCACCCTCCTGCTGGAGACGGCTGAGCGCCGGAACCACCGCGGTCATCAGCTGGAAGATGATCGAGGCGCTAATGTACGGCATAATGCCCAGCGCGGCGATCGCGCCCTTGGTCAGAGCGCCGCCGGTGAACATATTGTACAATCCGATAAGGTTGCCCGCGCCCGTGGCCGCTTGCTCGGAGAAGAACTTCTGCAAGGGCGCCGGATCGATCCCCGGCAGCGGGATGATCGACGCGACCCGCGAGACGAAGAGCAGCGCAAGGGTGTAGAAGATGCGCGAGCGCAGCTCCGGGATCTTCAGGGAATTCGTGAAGGCGGAAAACACAGGAGGGAGGTTTGCGAGGGAGGGCGCCGGGAGCCGCCCCTACCCGCCGCGGCCACGGGGACCGGGACGAGGGGAACGGGAGGGGGTTGGGACGCGGGTTCAGGCCACAATGGCCTGGCCACCGGCCTTTTCAATCTTGGCCTTGGCTGATCCGGAGAACCGGGCCGCTGTGACCTTCAGGGCCCGGCCGAGCTCACCGTCGCCGAGGATCTTGACGGAGGTCTCGCCCGCCCGGATCAGGCCGTGGGTCGCGAGCACGCCGGCGTCGACCTCGGTCACCGCGGCATCGAGGCCCGCGAGGGCCCCGATGTTTACCACGGCGATGTCGAGCCGGTGGTTGTAGTTGTTGAACCCGCGGTGCGGGAGCTTCCGGTAAAGGGGCATTTGACCGCCTTCAAAGCCGGGGCGGATGCTGCCGCCGGAGCGGGCCGTCTGGCCCTTGCCGCCCTTGGTGCTGGTCTTGCCGTGACCGCCGCCCTCGCCGCAGCCGACGCGCTTCTTGCGGTGCACCGCACCAGGGACGTTCTTAAGTTCGTGGAGCTTCATTGGATTTCCTCAGGGCGCCGCCTGGGCGCTGGTTGGCCGGGGCGACTCGGATGTTGCATGGGACAGGTGGGAGCGGGCTCAGGCGGTCTGGCGGACCTGGGCGACGTCCGCGGCGAGACGGAGCTTGCGCAGGCCGTCGAGGGTGGCGTGGACCACGGCGATGTGGTTAGAGGAACCCATCGACTTGGTGAGTATGTTCTTCACCCCCGCTGCCTCGAGGACAGCGCGGACACCGCCGCCGGCGATCAGACCGGTACCGGGCGAGGCCGGGCGCAGGAGGACCTTGCCGCCGTCGTACTGGCCGAATACATCATGCGGGATCGTGTCGCCCTTGAGCTTCACGTTCACGAGGTGCTTATGGGCGTTGGCGGTGCCCTTCTTAATGGCGTCAGGAACCTCGTTGGCTTTGCCGTAGCCGATGCCGACGCGGCCCTTGCCGTCGCCGACCACAGCGAGCGCCGCGAAGGAGAAGCGGCGACCGCCCTTTACGACCTTGGCGCAGCGGTTGATGAAGACAACCTTCTCGATCATCGAGGGACCGTCGCCCTCCTGGGGCTTGTCCCGCGAGTCACGGCGGCCACCATCGCGGCGGGGGCCGCGCCCGCCACCGGGCCCACGGATGCCACCGCCACCCCCACGACCCTCGCGCGCGGTGCGCTCGGGCGTGGCGTCCGGGGCGGCTTCCACCGGGGTCACAACAGTCTCGGAAGAATTTTCGGTGCTCATGCGGTGTTTAGAATTGGAGCCCGCCCTCGCGCGCAGCGTCGGCGAACGTCTTGACCTTACCGTGATAAGGGGCGCCGCTGCGGTCGAAGACCACCGCGGTGATGCCCGCCGCCTTGGCCTTCGCGGCGAAGGCCTGGCCCAGCGCCTTCGCGCCCGCCAGATTGGCCTTCAGCTTCTGCTCGCGCAGGGCGGAATCGAGGCTGGAGAGGAAGACCAGCGTAGCGCCGACCTCATCGTTGATCACTTGGGCGTAGACGTGCTTGGAAGTGAAACGGACCGCGAGACGCGGACGGGCGGCCGTCCCGTGCACCTTCTTGCGGATGCGCCAGCGACGGTTCTGCAGCAGGCGGGCTTTGTTGATGGTTTTCATTCTGGATTCTCCCGGCCTTAGGCCACGGTCTTGCCTTCCTTGCGCCGGACGCGCTCACCGAAGATACGGACCCCCTTGCCCTTATAGGGCTCCGGCGGGTAGTAACTGCGGATCTCCGCGGTCACCGCCCCCACCAGTTGCTTGTCCGCGCCCTCGACTTTGAGCTTCGTCTGGTCGGTAACGGTCACCTTGATCCCGTCCGGGATCGTCATCAGGATCGGATGCGAGTAGCCCAGCGCGAGATCCAGCTGGTTGCCCTTCAGGTTGGCCTTGAAGCCGACCCCCTGGATCTCCAGCTCCTTCGCGTAGCCCTCGGTGACGCCCTTGACCATGCCGGCGACCACGGAACGCGCAGTGCCATACATCGCCCGGGCGAAACGGGTCTCCTCGGTCGGAGCAAAGGTGACATTCTTGTCGGCCACCGTCACCTTGACGGCGGGGGCGAAGGCCTTCTGCACCTTGCCCTTGGGACCCTCGACCAACACGGTCCCGCCGGTAACGGAGACCTTGACCTTGTCGGGGATGGAAACGGGTTGTTTGCCGATGCGGCTCATAGATGGGATTAGTTCAGCAGCGGCTTACCAGACGTTGCAGAGTAGCTCCCCGCCGGCCTTCTGGCGGCGGCAGTCGGCGTCCTTCAACACGCCCTTGGAGGTGGACACGATCGCGATCCCGAGGCCGTTCAGGACTCGAGGCACGTCGGTGTAGGCGTAATAGAGGCGGCGACCCGGCGTGGAGACGCGGGTCAGGCCGGTGATGGCGGGGGCGCCGGCCACGTACTTCATCCTCGCTACCAGCGTCGAGTGGCCCTGGGCGTCCGTGCTCTTGCTAAAGTCGGCCACGTAGCCCTCGGCCTTGAGAATGCTCAAAATGCTTTCCTTGAGCTTGGAGTGCGGGATCACGCAGTCCTCCAGACGCGCCTTGGAGGCGTTCCGGAGCCGGGTGAGGAAGTCGCTAATCGGATCGGTCATGTGGGATGGAGGTGGGGAGGCGGTCGGCGGGTCATATCCGGGAGACCCGAAGGCCCCCACCCCCGCCGGCGAAGAGGGAAATCACCAGGAGGACTTGGTCACGCCGGGGATCTTGCCGGCGAGGGCGAGTTCGCGGAACTGGATACGGGATACGCCGAATTTGCGGTTGTAGGCACGCGGACGCCCGCTGAGGGAGCAGCGGTTGCGGACCCGCACGGGGGAAGAGTTGCGGGGCAGCTTCTGCAGCTTCTTCTGCGCCGCGAAGAACTCCTCGTCGGTCGTGGCGGGATTGATCAGGGTGGCCTTCAGTTGGGCACGCTTCGCGGCGAACTTAGCGACGAGGCGGATGCGCTTCTGGTTGCGCTCGAGGGCGGAGGTCTTCGGCATGACGAAAGGGGTCGGGTTAGGCGGCCTTGGCGGCGGATTCCACGCGGCGGAACGGCATCCCGAGCAAGCGCAGGAGCTCGCGCCCCTCGTCGTCAGTCTGGGCCGTGGTCACCAGGGTGAGGTCGAGACCGATGTGCTTCTTGACGTTCTCCACCGTGATCTCCGGGAAGATCGAGTGATCCGTGATGCCGAGATTGTAGTTACCCTGGCCGTCGAACTTGCTCGGGACGCCGCGGAAGTCGCGGATCGTCGGCAGCGCCACCGCCAGCAGGCGGCAGAGGAATTCCCACATCGCATCACCGCGCAGCGTCACGTGGCAGCCCACGACCTGACCCTGCTTCAGCTTGAAGTTGGCGATCGCCTTGCGGGAGCGGGCGAGCACGGGCTTCTGGCCAGCGATCTGGGCGATGTCGCGCTGGATGTCCGCGATCTGGTTCTTGTCGGCATCGGCATCGATGCCGGTGTTGATCGCGATCTTCACTAAACGCGGTACTTGGTGACGGTTCTTGTAGCCCCGGCTGCGGGCGAGCTCGGGGATCACCTGCTGGACGTAAAGCTTCTTCAGACTGGGAACGTAACTCATTGGAGGTGTCCGGGATTACCGACCCCGGACGAAAGGATTGCGAAGGGAGGAGGGAAAAGGGTGAAGAATCGCGGGAAAGAACTGCGGATGGCAAGCGCCGTCTCGGCGATCAGGCGGTGGCAGCGGCCGGCTTGCGGCGGCGACTGGCATCAAAGTCTTTCTGCAGCATCAGGTTGCTGATATGGATCGAGCCTTCGCGTTCCGCGATGGAACCCTGCGGATGCTCCTGGGACTTCTTGAGGTGGCGTTTGATCATTGCCAAGCCCTCGACCCGCGCGCGCTCCTTGGCGGCGAGGATCTCGAGCACCTTGCCGGACTTGCCCTTCTGGGAACCAGCGATGACGACGACTTGGTCGCCGCGTTTAACGTGGAACTTCTGCATGTTAGAGGACCTCCGGGGCGAGCGAAATGATCTTCATGAAGTTCCGCGCCCGGAGCTCGCGGGCGACGGGGCCGAAGATGCGGGTGCCCTTGGGGTTGTTGGTCGCGTCGATGATGACGATCGCGTTGCTGTCGAACCGCAGGTAGCTGCCGTCTGCGCGGCGGATCGGGGCCTTGGTGCGGACCACGACGGCTTTCGCCACCTCACCCTTCTTCACCGTGGCATCGGTCGTACTCTCCTTAATGTGCACGGTGACAACGTCGCCGACGTGGGCATAGGGGGTGTTCTGCCCCATCCGTTGGATGAGGGCGGCCTTGCGGGCGCCGGTATTGTCGGCGACCTCGAGAATGGAACGCAGTTGGATCATGGCTCTTCCTTTGGGACGGGGCGGGTTCAGCCCTTCGTCGGGGCGGCGGGGGCGGCCTCGGCGTTCTTGGTGGTCTTGGCGGTCTTAGTAGGCACGGCGGCGGCAACATCCGCCTCGCTGATCGCGGCGCCCTCGGCCGCGACGGCCCTTTGGAGCACGGCAACCACGCGCCAGCGCTTCAGCCGGCTGAGAGGACGGGTCTCCATCACCTCGACCTTGTCGCCCACGCGCGTCTCGTTCGCCTCATCGTGGACGTGGAGGACGGTCTGGCGGTTGACGACCTTGTGGTAAAAGGGATGGGGGGTCTTGTAGGCGACGGTGACTTTGATGGATTTGTCGCCCGAGCGGCTCGAAACGAAGCCGATCTGGGTCTTGCGCGTGCTGCGCGTGGCGGGAGCGGGAGAGGACATGGCGGGGGGACGTGTCGGCGTCTCAGGCGGCCTTCGGCGCCTGGGCCTTCTTCTGGTTGAGGATGGTCTCGAGGCGGGCGAGGTCCTTGCGGAGGGCACGCAGCTCGTGGGTCTTTTCGACTTGGCCGGTCTGCTTGCGCAGGCGGAGCTGGAGCAGCTGGCCGCGAATGTCGCGGAGCTTGGTCGAGATCTCGGCGGGCGCGAGCTCGCGGATTTCCTTGGGAGTCATAGCGGCATAACGGGTTGTGGGCTTAGGCCTGAGCGGCCTCGCGCGAGATAAAACGGCAGTGAAAGGGCAGCTTCGCGTCCGCGAGGCGGAACGCATCGCGGGCGACCGTAAGAGGCACACCGGCGAGCTCAAAGAGCACCGCGCCGGGCTTGATCACCGCGACGTAATACTCGACCGGGCCCTTGCCTTGCCCCATGCGAACCTCGGCGGGCTTCTTGGTCACCGGCTTGTGCGGGAAGACGCGGATCCAGAGCTTACCCTTGCGCTTCAGGTGGCGCGAGATCGCGACTCGGGCGGCCTCGATCTGCTGCCCGGTCATCGGACCGCGGGTGAGGGACTGGAGACCGAACTCACCGAAGGCGAGGGTGTTGCCGCGCTTGGCGTTGCCGGCGCGGGATCCCTTCTGCGACTTGCGGTATTTGGTGCGGGCGGGGGCGAGAGCCATAGGAGAATTCTCCGGTTAAGTGGTTGAGCGGGCGCCTCAGGAGTTGTCGGACTCCTGCTTGCAGATCCAGCACTTGACGCCGATCTTGCCATAGACGGTGAGGGCCTCGGCGAACCCGTAATCGATGTTCTCGCGAAGGGTGTGCAGCGGCACACGACCCTTGCGCTGCCACTCGCGGCGGGCGATGTCGGCGCCACCGAGGCGGCCCGAGCACTGGATTCTGATACCCTCGGCGCCCAGGGCCATCGCCATCTCGACGGCCTTCTTCATCGCGCGGCGGAAGGCGATGCGGCGCTCCAGCTGGAGGGCCACGTTCTCGGCCACCAGCGCGGCCTCGATCTCGGGCTTCTTGACCTCTTGGATGTCCAGCAGGATCTCTTTACCCGTCAGCTTCGCCAGTTCCTCCTTGATCTTCTCGATCTCCTGGCCCTTGCGGCCGATGACGATGCCGGGCCGGGCGGTGTAGATCTTGACCCGCACCCGGTTCGAAGCGCGTTCGATAAAGATGCGCGGTACAGAGGCCTGTTTCAGCTTCTCCATCAGCTTGGTGCGGATCAGCTGGTCCTCGGCGAGCAAACGGCCGAATTCCTTCTTGGCCGCGTACCAGCGGGACTGCCAATCGCGGCGGACGGCGAGGCGGAAACCAACGGGATTTGTCTTTTGGCCCATGGGAAAAGGGGATTACGGGTTGTCGGTGCCGTCCGAGAGGATGATGCGGATGTGGGACATCTTCTTGCGCCGAGGCATCGCGGTGCCGCGGGCGCCCGCCTTGAAGCGCTTCAGCACGGGGCCGTTCTCGATCACCGCGCTGCGCACGGTCAGGGAGTCGGCCGAGAGGTTGCGGTTGTTCTCGGCGTTCGCGATCGCGCTCTTGAGCGTCTTGGCGATCAGGCGCGCAGACTTGCGCGGCACGAGGCTCAGGAACTCGACCGCCTCCGCGGCCGGACGGCCTTGGATGGTGCGGGCAACCTCGCGCATCTTCTTGGGCGACATGCGCGCGTAGCGAGTGAGGGCTTGGACTTCCATGGTGGCTTGTGGATTCCGGCGGGAAAGGCCGGCGATAACGGCGCGGGGCGCCTTACCCTTTGGTTGATCGATCTGGGTTAGGGTTTGAGGAGCTTCAGGAGGGCGACGTCTCCAGAACGGACCGTTTGGTCCGCCGCCAAGCGGGTGATGAGGGCGGCGCTGACCGCCGGCCGGACTGCGACGAGGATGACCTCGCCCATCTCGCGACCGTCGCGGACCAGCCGGCAGAGCATGCCCTGCCGCAAGCCCCCGTCGAAACCGGCATCGAGGACCACGAGATCCGCGACGCTTCCCGCTTCCACCGCCAGCACGGTGCCGGCGCGGGTCGCCGCCGTGGCCGCGGAGGCCGCGACCGGGAAGACGCCCGCCAGCAAGAGGGAAAGGAGACGACGCATCGGGTAAATCAGACTTCCTTGCGGGTCATGCCGCCGTGCGCCTTGAACACGCGGGTCGGGGCGAACTCCCCGAGCTTGTGCCCGACCATGTTCTCGGTGACATACACCGCGAAGAACGCCTTGCCGTTATGCACGCTGAACGTGTGGCCGACAAAGTCGGGGGTGATGGTCGACCGGCGGGACCAGGTCTGGATCGGCTTCTTCGTGCCGGCCTTGACCGCCTTCTCGATCTTCTCGAGCAGGTGGTAGTCGACAAAGAAGCCCTTCTTAATGGAACGTGCCATGGTACGGAGGGGGCTGGATTACTTCTGACCGCGCGGCTTGCGGCCGTTGTGGTGGACGATGATCTGGGCGTTCGACGGCTTGGAGCGGCGCCGGGTCGGGAACCCCTTCGCCAGCTGGCCCCAAGGGGACACCAGCTGCTGGCGGCCGCCACCACCCTTGGACTTGCCCTGACCGCCACCGTTCGGGTGATCGACCGGGTTCATCGCCATACCGCGGACCGTCGGGCGGATGCCGAGCCAGCGAGAGCGGCCGGCCTTGCCGAGGGACTGCTGGTTGTGGTCGCCGTTGCCCACCTCGCCAATCGTGGCGCGGCACTTCGCGTTGACGTAGCGCAGCTCGCCCGAAGGCATTTTGAGCGTCGCCTGCCCCTCCTCGACCGCCACCAGCTCGAGGCTGGCACCGGCGCTGCGCGCGATCTGCGCGCCGCGACCCGGCACGAGCTCGACGCAATGCAGGCGCGTCGACGGCGGGATGATCGCTAGGGGGAAGTTATTGCCAACCGTGTAGTCGTTGATCGTGGCCTTATTGGAGGTCACAATTGTATCCCCTACCTTCAAGCCCTTCGGGGCGAGGATATAGGCCTTCACGCCGTCATTGTAGGCGATCAGGGCGAGGTTGGCCGAGCGGTTTGGATCGTACTCGAGGGTCTGCACGCGGGCCGGCAGATCGAGCCGGGACCGTTTGAAGTCCACGATTCGGTAGAGCTGCTTGTGGCCGCCGCCGCGGTGGCGGGAGGTCACGCGGCCATAAACATTGCGGCCGCCGGACTTGTTCTTCGACTCGGTGAGACCGCGCTCGGGGCGCTTGCGAGAGAGCTGGCCCGAGGTCTTATTCAGGGCCGTGAAGCGGCCCGCGGGCGTCAGCGGACGAAAGGAATGGATAGGCATGGGGGGATCTCCTGAGGAGGGCGCGGGCTTAGACCAATTCGATCTTGTCGCCGGCCTTGAGGGTCACGATCGCCTTCTTGTAGTCGGACCCGACGCTGGGCCGGCCTTGACGGCTACGCTTATTCTTGCCGCGGTAGTTCTGGGTGTTCACCCGGCGCACGGTAACTTTAAAGGTCTCCTCCACCGCGACCGCGATCTGGTCCTTGGTGGCGTGGCCGTAAACCTCGAAAGTATACTGGCCGAGTTTTGAGGAGAGCTGATTCGCCTTCTCCGTGAGGCGGACGAGTTTGAGGATCTTGTCGGCTTGCATTAATTCTTCCCTCCGTTGGCGCGGGCCAAGATCGCCTGAAGCGCCTTCGTGCTGACGATGATCTTCGCGTACTGCGCAAGGTCCAGGGTGTTGAGCTGAGCCGCGTCTTGGAGCGACACGCGCTCCAGATTACGCGACGAGCGGGACGTCACCGCGTCGAAGCCGGCGTCCACCAGCAGAACCCTTCCCTTGGGGGCGATGCGGGAGACGACCTCATTCATCGCCTTGGTCTTGGCGACGCCGGCCTGGAAGGCCTCGATCACCGCGAGCTCGCCTGCGGTGCAGCGGTCGAAGAGGGCGCGGCTGAAGGCGAGGCGGCGAACGCGCGCATTCACCTTCTTGGAGTAGTCGCGGGGCTTGGGGCCGAAGACGACGCCCCCGCCGACCCACAGGGGGGAGCGGATGGAGCCGGCGCGGGCGCGGCCGGTGCCCTTCTGGCGCCACGGCTTCTTGCCGCCGCCCCGGACCTCGCCGCGCGTTTTGGTGGCGTGCGTGCCTTGGCGGTTGTTCGCGTTGATCGCAACGATGACCTCCTTGACCGCCTGAAGGCCCTTGTCGCCCTCGAAGGTCGGCACGTTCGCGAAATCGCGCTCGTTGCTGGTCTTGCCGTCGGAACTGAAGACTACGAGTTTCATCTCAAGGTTCTCCTTTACTTCTTGGCTGCGGCCTTGGCTTCCTTGGCCGGCTTCGCTTCCTTCGCGGGAGCCGGGGCGGCCGCCGGCACGACCACCGCACGCTGGCCCTTGATGGCCGAGCGCACCAGGACGTCATCGCCGTTCGCGCCGGGAATGGCGCCCTTTACGAGGATGAGGTTGCGTTCCGCAATGACCCGTACCACGCGCAGGTTCTGCACCGTGCGGCGCTCCGAGCCCATGTGCCCCGGCATCGACTGGTTCTTCCACGAACGACCGGGCGTCTGGCGCATGCCGATCGAGCCGATGCGGCGGTGGAACATCGAACCGTGGGACGCCGGACCACCGGCCACTCGCCAGCGCTTGACCACGCCCTGGAAGCCCTTGCCTTTGGTCACGCCGATCACGTCGACCAGCTGGCCCTCGATGAACGCCGCGGCGGTGACTACGTCACCCACCTTCAACTTGGCCTCCGCGTCGAGTCGGACCTCGGCGAGCACCCGCGGGGCGGCATCGAGACCGGCCTTCTTCGCGTGACCAAGCTCACCGGCAGAGCTGTTCTTTGCCTTCAGGCGGGCAAACCCGAGCTGCACGGCGTGGTAGCCATCGCGGGCGGCGGTCTTAACTTGGACCACGGCGCAGGGGCCGGCCTCAACCACGGTGACTGGCACGAGCACATTTTGTGCGTCGTAGACCTGGGTCATCCCGAGTTTCTTACCTAGAATTTCGGAGATCATTGGGCTAAGTGGTAGGTGGATTAGGTTCCGTTGGACGGACCTACTTTAGCGGGGCCGGGAGGTTCCCCGGGGGGGGACATCGGCGTCTGCTAACTGTAGAGAAACGAATCCGGGCGGGGGAAAAGCAGGGCGGAGGGTGAAGACCGGGCGGCTCAGACGTTGATGCTGATGTCCACACCGGACGGCAGGTTGAGGCTTCTTGAGCTCGTCCACCGTCTGCGCGGTCGGCTCGATAATGTCGATCAGACGCTTGTGAGTGCGCGTCTCGAACTGCTCCATCGACTTCTTGTCGACGTGCGGGGACCGGTTGACCGAGAGCTTCTCGATGCGCGTAGGCAGCGGGATCGGGCCGGAAACCCGGGCGCCCGACCGCTTGGCCGTCTCGACGATATCTTGGGCCGACTGGTCGATGACGCGATAGTCGAAGCCCTGGAGTTTGATGCGGATGCGCTGGCCTTTCATGGCAGAGGAGGGACTGGGGGGGGGTTACGTGCGGGCGGGAGCCCGGACGGACGACTCGACGATCTTGGTAAGGAGAGAACCAGGCACCTGCTCGAAGTGCGACGGAGTGATGGACGCCGAGGCGCGGCCCTTGGAGAGCGAGCGAATGTCGGTGACGTAGCCGAAGAGGGTCTCCAGCGGGACGTGCGCGTTGATGATACACGCGCCCGCCTTGTTCTCCATCCCCTGAATCTGACCACGGCGGCGATTGATGTCCCCCATCAGATCCCCCTGGTACTCCTCGGGAGTGGTCACCTCGACGCCCATGATCGGCTCGAGCAGGATCGGGTTTGCTTTCTTCATCGCGTCCTTAAGCGCGAAAATACCCGCCATTTTGAACGCGAGTTCGGAGGAATCGACCTCGTGGAAAGTACCGTCCGTAATGCGGACAATGATGTCGACCACGGGATAACCGGCAACCACGCCATTGTTCGCCCCCTCAAGGATGCCGTCCGTCGCCGGCTTAATGAACTCCTTGGGAATGGTGCCGCCGACGACCTCATTGACGA
This sequence comes from Verrucomicrobiota bacterium, assembly GCA_016871775.1. Lineage (GTDB taxonomy): Bacteria > Verrucomicrobiota > Verrucomicrobiia > Opitutales > Opitutaceae > ER46. The sequence continues at coordinate 17,700 of VHCI01000026.1, forward strand.
CCTCCACGCCCTTGCCCTTCTGATTGGGCTCGAGCTTCACGATCACGTGTCCGTACTGGCCCTTGCCACCCGACTGCCGGATGAACTTGCCTTCGCCGTCCGCAGGACGGACCACGGTCTCGCGGTACGCGATTTGCGGCTTGCCGGCAGTGGCCTCCACCTTGAATTCACGCTTCATCCGGTCGCGGATGATGTCGAGATGGAGCTCGCCCATCCCCGCGAGGATGGTCTGACCCGTGTCCGGGTCGGTCTTCACGCGAAGGGTAGGATCCTCGGCCACCAAGCGCTGGAGGGCCGTGCCCATCTTCTCTTGGTCGCCCTTCGAGTTCGGCTCGATAGACATCGAGATCACGGGCTCCGGGAAGGATGGCGGCTCTAGGCGGATGTCGAGATCTTCGTCCGCAAAGGTATCACCGGTGATGACATCTTTCACGCCGACCACCGCGCAGATGTCTCCGGCATAGGCGACGTCGATTTCTTCGCGTTCGATGGCCCGCATCAGCACAAGGCGGGACACGCGCTCGGAGCGGCGGGTGCGAGGATTGTACACGGTCATCCCCTTGCGGAGCTGGCCCGTGTAGACCCGGAAAAACACGAGCTTGCCGACGAACGGGTCGGTCCAGAGCTTAAACGCCAAGCCGGCCATTTTGCCTTTGTCGTTTACCAAGGCCTCCACCTCGCCTCCGTCCGTGTTCACGCCCTTCATCGGGGGAACGTCGATCGGGCTGGGCAGGTAATTGACCACGCAATCGAGGAGGCGCTGCACGCCCTTCTTTTTGAAGGCGGAGCCAGGTACCACGCCGGTGAACTGGAGCGAGATGGTCGCCTTGCGGATGCCGAGCATCAGTTCGTCGGCAGTCACTTCCTCACCCCCGAGATACTTCTCGGCGATCACGTCGTCGAAATCGGAAACCGCCTCGATGAGCTTGTCGCGGTATTCCTTGGTTTGGGCGCGGTAGCCCTCCGGGACCTCCGAGGTGATCGGGTTCATCCCGAGCGGATCGGTGGTGTCGTCGAAGACGTAGGCTATGTTTTGGACCAGATCGACGAGGCCGGAAAAATTCTCCTCCTTGCCGATGGGGATAAACAGCGGGTGCGCGTTCGCCTTCAGCTTTTCGCGCATCTCGCTGACCGCGCGGAAGAAGTCGGCGCCGGTACGGTCCATCTTATTGATGAACGCAATGCGGGGCACGCGGTATTTATTGGCCTGCCGCCAGACGGTCTCGGACTGGGGCTGGACTCCCGCGACGGCGCAGAAGACAGCGACGGCACCATCGAGCACGCGGAGGGAGCGCTCCACCTCGGCGGTGAAGTCCACGTGTCCTGGGGTGTCGATGATGTTGATCCGCTGCTTGATGCCCTTCCACGGGCCGCAGGAAGCGTTCCAAGCGCAGGAGATGGCGGCCGCCGTGATCGTGATGCCGCGCTCGCGCTCCTGCTCCATCCAGTCAGTTACTGTCGATCCCTCGTGCACTTCGCCCATCTTGTGGACGGCGCCCGAGTAGAAGAGAATCCGCTCGGTAGTCGTGGTCTTGCCGGCGTCGATATGGGCCGCGATGCCGATGTTGCGGGTCCACTCCAGCGGGAACGGCCGGTCTTTGGCGTTGACCAGCGAGATCTTCGCCTTGTCGGTGACGATGGAGATGGCAGGGGCGGCAGAAGCCATGGGCGGGGGCAGCGGGCGGTTACCAGCGCAGGTGGGCAAAGGCGCGATTGGCCTGAGCCATCTTGTGCGTGTCTTCCTTCTTCTTCACCACGGAGCCCGTGTTGTTATAAGCGTCGACGATCTCCGCGGCGAGGGCGTCGCGCATCGGGATGCCCTTGCGGGCGCCGGCCGCGGCGACAATCCAACGGAGGGCAAGCGACTCTTGGCGCTCAAACGAAATCTCGACCGGCACCTGGTAGGTCGCGCCGCCGACGCGGCGGCTCTTCACCTCAAGGCGAGGCCGAGCGTTTTCGAGCGCGCCCAGCAGGAGGTCGACCGGATCGCCCTTCTGTAGCTTCTCCGAGGCCTTCTCGAAGGCCCCGTACACGATCCGCTGGGCAAGGTTCTTCTTCCCCCCCTTCATGATCACGTTGACCAGATGCGCGACTAGCGGGCTCTGGTAGCGGAGATCGGGCTGAACCTGACGCTTCTCTGCGCGGTGACGACGGGACATGGTCGGAGTGGCGGGGGCGGAAGGGATTACTTGGCGGCCTTCGGGCGCTTAACGCCGTACTTGGAACGGGAACGCCGGCGCTTTTCGACGCCGGTGGCGTCCAGGGTGCCGCGGACAATGTGGTAACGAACACCGGGGAGATCCTTCACGCGGCCGCCGCGGACGAGCACGATCGAGTGCTCCTGCAGATTGTGGCCCTCGTCCGGTATATAGGAGATAACCTCGTTGCCGTTCGTGAGTCGGACCTTGGCGACCTTGCGGATGGCTGAATTCGGCTTCTTCGGAGTGCGGGTCATCACTTGGACGCAAACGCCGCGGCGAAAGGGGTTGCCCGCCAGGGCCGGGGACTTCGACTTGGCGGTCACCTGGCGGCGGCCTTTGCGCACGAGTTGATTGATGGTCGGCATACGCGGCGGTAATTCTTGCGAGGGAAATAGGGCGAAAAGAGGATAACGCTACCGGCGGCTCAACCACGGGCAAGCACAATCTCGATCAAACTGCGGGAAACGTCGTCGGAGGTCGGACGGCAGAACCCGCCAACGAATCGGCCCGCGTCGCGGCGGACAAGCGCAAAATCGCGCTCGCTTCCCCAAGGAAGCCGGTTTCCCTCCGCCCGAATGCGCGCCGGCTGGATGAAAATCCGCTCCGACCTCCCGGGCTCTCCGGGGCTCGCGCTGCTGCTTGCCGGCGGCTTTGCGCTCTTTACCTCTTGGGACCAGTCCCCGTGGTGCCGCGTGGAGCAGGACGAAGCCTTCGTTTGGCTCGCAACACTGTCGGTCGCGTTCGTGGTGCTCGACCGTTGGGCCAACACCCGCGCGGCCGCAGCGGCCTGCGCCCTGCCGAACCGCCCCCGCGCCGCCGAGTGGCAGGGCCGGCTTCTCGCCACCCTAACCGGCTCCACGCTGCTGCTGCTGGGCGCGGCGTTTTTCCTGCTCGACTCCTGCTCTCGCGCCGGAGCCAGCACCTTTCCGACCGGCACGCTCGCCATCACGCTGGGCATAGCCGGGATTACTCCAGCGCTGCTGGAGCTGAACGCTCGGCCGAGCCCCTCCACCACCCCGGACGGTCTGACCGCGGATTCTCGCCTGCGCCTCGCCCACTTCGGCCTGTTCCCCGCGCTGATCTGGCTCGTCTCCGCCCCCATGTTCTCGGCCGCGGAGTCTCAGCTTACCCTAGTTCTCCTTCGGCGCGCGGTGGCCGTGATGGCGTTCGCTTTCGACGCGCTCGGCCTGCCGATCGAGCCGTGCGGCAACGTGCTCGCCCTCCCGCCGGTCAGCGGTCAAACCAACCGAGTCGGAGTGGAGGGCGCATGCTCCGGCATCCGTTCCCTCACCGCCTGTCTCTGCGCCGGGTCGTTCCTCTCGGCGTTATTCGTGCGGCAGACGTCGAAGATGGTTGCACTGGTCGTCGCCGCCCTGCTGCTGGCGTTTGCGACAAGCCGCGCCCACAGCTCATTGCTCCGTGCGTGGGCCTGCGGCCACGCCGCGATCGAGGGTACGGTACGCGATGTGGCGCGCTACGCGGGCCTTGGAGGCACCGTCCTTGGCCTGCCCGGGCTCCTCCCGCTGCTAAACCTACGGCTACTACCCGCGGGGCGCCCGCCCCCGGCCGCCCCGACCCCGTGACGTTCCCACTGCTCTGGCTCTACCGGATCCTGTTCACACCGGCGCTCGTCGCGCTGGCCCCCCGGTACGGCCTCCGGATGATCCGTCGCGGCGGTTACGGCCCCGGATTCTCCCAGCGCCTCGGCTGGCTCGCCCCGCTTCCCGCGCCCACGCCCGGCCGCACCCGCGTCTGGGTCCAGGCGGTCAGCGTCGGCGAACTGCTCGCGCTTGGACCGGTACTCCGGGGCCTGCACGCAGCCGGCGCCGAGATCTTGCTCACGACGACCACCAGCACCGGCTGGCGCCTCGCCGCGGAACGCTACGGCTCGCTCGCTTCCACCCTCGCCTACTTTCCCTTGGACGCCTGGCCCTGCTCGGCCGCCGCGTGGCGCGCGCTGCGACCCCAGTTGGTGGTGCTTGCCGAGGGCGAGAGGTGGCCGGAACACTTGCATCAGGCCGAACACCGCGGCGTGCCCGTGGTTTTTGTTAACGCGCGCCTCAGTGACCGTTCCTTCCGCTGGCTCAGCCGCGTGCCCGGGCTGGCGCCGCTGGTCCTTGGCCGCCGCACCCGCTTCCTCGCCGCCTCGGCCCTCGACGCCAACCGCCTCATTCGTCTCGGTGTCAGCGAGGAACGGGTCAGCATCACCGGCAACCTCAAGCTGGACGTGACGCCCGGCACGTGCCCGCCCGCGGAGCAGGTGCGTTTGCGCCGGGAACTGGGCTTGGGAGCGGGACCGCTGCTGCTCGGTGCCTCGACTTGGGCCGGGGAGGAGGCGGCGCTGCTCGCGGCTTGGCGCCAAGCCCGTGCTAAGGGCATAGAGGCCCAATTGCTGCTGGTGCCCCGCCACGCCGAGCGCCGAGCGGAGGTGCAGCGGGCTCTCGACTCCGCAGGCGTGCGCGGGCACTTCCGCACTCACGGCCCCGCCCCGGGCCCGGTCGAGGTGGCGGTCGCCGACACCACGGGCGAACTGGCCCGGTTGACTCACCTCGCAGACGTAGTCTTCGTGGGTAAGAGTTTGCCGCCGCACACGGAGGGCCAGAGCCCGGTGGAAGCCGCGGCGCTCGGCAAAACCCTCCTACTCGGTCCCGGGATGAGCAACTTCCGCACCGTCGCCGGCGAACTCCTCGCCGCCGGCGCCGCCGAGACGGTCGCCTCGCCGGCCGCGCTCGCCGCCGCCGCGACCCAGCTGCTAGCCGATCCCGCCACTTGCGCCGCCCGCGGCCAGGCCGCCGGGGCGTGGCACGCCCGCAACCGCGGTGCGGCCGATCGCACCCTAGCCGCGCTCCAGCCGTTTCTAGCCGCCGCCGCGCCCGTGCGGTCGGGTTGCTGACGCACACCAACTTCAGGATTGCACCGGACTTGCCTCCTCCTTCACGGTCGCCGTTTTGATCGATGCAATCGCACGGTCCTAAGCGCGTCTACACCCCGGGGTCTCTAGAGTTCTGGTTCGACAAGCTCGAGGGAGATTGGGCGCCGACGTTCTCGGCCGATCAGCTGGAGCGCGGTCGGCAAATTTACGTCGAGGGCCAGATCCGCGAATTGGAGCTGACGGATCACGACGCCATTGTCCACCGGCGGGTAGAGAAGCGCGATGAGTATGCGGTGATCGAATGGAACGAGCAGGGTATCAGTGTGCGTTCTTCCTCCACGGATCCTGAGGTCGCGCAGGCGCTTGCCGTTGCGGGGCTCCACGAGATTGAGGAATTGGTGGCGGATGAAATTTCTCCGTTGCCAGTAGATGCGCGCCCCCCTTGCCGCGCGGATCCGGCACCGGGGCGGACCGTCGGATCCAACGGTTCGGAGTCACGCCCCACCCTTGCTGCACAGACCGCGCCCGCAGCGGCGAGCTTGGCGGTCGGCGCCCCGAGCCGCACGCTGGTGCTGACCTTTAAGACAAAGACGGCCGGGCTAACTTTTCAGGCTGTCTGGAACGAGGGGCCTGGCGGCAAACGGCGACCTGCGCTCGGACCCGAGGCGCAGGCGCCCGATCACCCCCACCCCACTTCCGCTGAACGCGCGAAACTCATCGGCCTCGCCGCCTACGCCCGCAAGGCCCACTTTCACTACCAGCAGGATTCCGGCCTTTATCTGCTGGAGTCGCTAATTGAGATCCCCAACTTCCTCCGCTCCGTCCTTCCGACCTGGAAGCGCCTCTTCACGGTCGAGCTGGATGACCGGGCCGCCCACCTCCTCAAGGGCACGCGGGCCGTCGAGATCGAGGTCGTGGCAGAATCGGTGCCCCGCGCAGGCGGCGCGAACGGCGACGGCATGGGCCTCAATCTACGGTGGATCTTCCGCGCGGGCGAGCGGATGCTGACCGACTCCGAGGTCGCCGCGCTCCTCCGCAAGGAGGGCCAGCCCGTCATTCTACCCAACCTCGGGATCGTCGCCGTCCCGGCCGAGAAATGGGCCACCTTTGCCACTTGGCAGCGCAGCCTAGGCGAGGCCTCCGGCGAGGACGACCACGCGCCGCTCTCACCGTACCTGATCTTCTCGCTCTTCAACGACGATCGCCTGAAGCTCTCCCTCTCCCCGGAGATCGCCGCGTGGCGGGAACGAGTCCTCGGCCCGCCCGCGAAGCCCCCGGACCTGGCGCCCCTCCTCCGCCCCTACCAGCGCCGCGGCGTCGAATGGATGCTCCACCTCGGCCACGTGGGGTGCCACGGCCTCCTCGCCGACGAGATGGGCCTCGGCAAGACCCTCCAGATCCTCGCCCTGCTCTCCGCCCGGCCAGTGTTTGGCAAACCCTCCCTGATCGTCTGCCCAGCCAGCGTCGTCCCCGTCTGGCGCGAGGAGATGGCCCGCTTCTTCCCTGGGCTGACCTGCGAGATCCTCAAAGCCGGCCATTCTTTTCAGCACCGACCCGGCGCGATCCTTTGGATCGCCAGCTACACCCAGCTTCGCAAGCACCGCGCCCTGCTCGACGGGATCGATTTCGGCTACGCCGTCCTTGACGAGGGCCAATTCATCAAGAATCCCGACGCAAAGGTCACCCGGACCTGCTTCGCCCTGCGGGCTGACCACCGGATCGTCCTCACCGGCACCCCACTTGAGAACCGCCAACTCGACCTCTGGAGCATCTTTCGCTTCCTGCTCCCCGGCCTCCTCGGTTCCCGGGCCGCCTTCGAGGCCGCCCTCGCCGGCGACCGCGAGGGCACCCTCGGCCGCCTCCGGACCCAACTCGCCCCCTTCATCCTCCGCCGCACCAAGCGCGAGGTCGCCCAAGAACTCCCCCCTAAGGTCGAGATGGAGCTCATCTGCCCGCTCACCGACGTCCAGCGGGCCGAGTACGCCCGGATCTGCAGCGAGGGCCTCGATCGCTTGGGCGACGACGTCGGCGCCGCGATGCGGGAGAAGTCCTTCGGCTTCCTCGCCCTCCTCACCCGCCTCCGCCAGACTTGCTGCGACCCGGATATGCTGCCTTGGCGCAAAGCGCCCCTCAGCGACTCGGGCAAGATCAACCTCCTCCTGCAGAAGCTCACCGAGGTCATCGGCAGCGGCCACAAGGCCGTCATCTTCTCCCAGTTTGTCATGCTGCTGGACCGCGTCCGCGAGGCCCTCGCGGCCCAATTCCCGGATCTCGCCCGCTACGAGCTGACCGGGATGACGCTTGACCGCCAGAAGCCAGTACAGGCCTTCCAGACCGCCTCCGGGGCCGCTGTGATGCTCGTTTCGCTTAAGGCCGCCGGTACCGGCATTACCCTCCACGCCGCGGATTACGTCTTTCTGCTGGACCCTTGGTGGAACCCCGCCGTCGAGGCCCAGGCGGTTGACCGCGTCCACCGGATCGGGCAAACGAACACCGTATTCGTGTACCGGATGGTCACCGCCGGCACCATCGAGGAGCGCATCCAGGAGCTGAAGGCCTCGAAGCGCGACCTATTCGAAAAGCTGATCGGTGGCCTCGGGGGCGACTTCGATCTCAGCCAGCACTTCAACTCGCTGCGCAGCCTAGTCACGCTCACCACTCCAGCCGAAGCCGAGGACTTGCAGGAGCCCTACACGATCGACTAACCGCTGACCCGCGCCGCGCCGCCGGCTACGACCGCGCGACGACAAGGGAGGCGTTGGTCCCGCCGAATCCGAAGCTGTTCGCCACGGCCGCCCGCACCGGTTTCCGCACCGCCTCGCGCGCGGTGTAGTTAAGCCCCAGGGCGGCGCAGCCCGGGTCCACTTGGTCCAGATTCAAGGTCGGGGGCACGATCCCCTGCTGCACGGCCAGGGTAGCCGTGAATACCCCCATCGCCCCGGCACTACCCAGCAAGTGGCCGGTCATCGACTTGACCCCGCTCACGTGCAGCGACTCGCAGTGCGCCCCGAAGACGTCTGCGATAGCTGCCGCCTCCTCGCCGTCGCCGCCGGGCGTCGAGGTCGCGTGGGCGGAGACATAGTCGATGTCCCCCGGCGCCAGCTCGGCCCGGCTCAGCGCCAAGCGCATCGCCCGCGCCGAACCTTCCGCACCCGGAGCCAGCGAGGAAAGGTGGTAGGCGTCGGCCGTGGCCCCGTAGCCCCGCAATTCCGCGTAGATCCGGGCGCCACGCCGCAGCGCTTGCTCGCGCTCCTCCAGCACGCAAACCACCGCGCCCTCCGCCAGTACAAAGCCATCTCGGTCCCGGTCATAGGGGCGCGAGGCGCGCGCGGGGTCGTCGTTGCGGGTGGACAGGGCCCGCATCTGGGCGAAGGCGCCCACCGCGAGGGGCGTCACCGTGGACTCGGCACCGCCCGCCAGCATCACGTCCGCATCGCCCCGGGCGATGGCCGCGGCTGCCTCCCCGAGCGCGTGCCCGCTAGTCGCGCAGGCCGAAGCGACACTCATATTAGGGCCGCGGCAGTCCAGCAGCAGGCTGACTTGGCCGGCCAGCAGGTTGGGCGCAATTTGGATGATGAAGAACGGGGAGATCTTACGAAAGCCACCGGCCTTCCAGACGTCGTGCATGGCCTCCATCTCAGGCAATCCGCCCAAGCCAACGCCTAGGCTAACGCCAAAGCGCTCGGGGGCGAGGGTCGCCCGGTGGGCATCGAGGCCGGAGTCGGCGTAGGCTTCGACCGCTGCCCCCACCCCGAGGTGCGTGAACCGGCCGAACTTCTTCAAGTCCTTTGGCGTGAGCGCCTGCAGGACCGCCTCGCCCGCCGCACCCCGCGGGAGCAAGGGCGCCGCCAGCGGACGGCAGGGGTCGTAGTCCCGCACTTCCCCGGCAATCCGCGCCGTGCAACCCGCGGCGTCAAAACGCGTGATCGGCCCGATGCCGCTCCGCCCCGCCACCAAGGCCGCCCAAGTATCTGCCGCAGTCGTGCCGCAGGGCGTGACCGCCCCGAGACCAGTGATCACAACCCGACGAGAAACGACAGGGGAAGAGGCCATGCTTGTCCGAGGCTGAAGCGGCGGCCCGGCCGGCGTCAACCGCCCGTCGCCCCACGGCGCCCAGCAGCTGCTGATCGGGCACGATGCTGGCACCGGCGGGCCAAGGCGGGCCGCGTCCAACGGGGAAACGCCGGCAACGCCGCGGATCCGCGCCGCGCAAACCCGAGGACTGGCGCCGCCTTCTCCTTCCCCGGCGGGGAGGTGCGGTCCCTCGCCTTTTTTGCGCCCTTGCCGGCCCGCCGCGCCGCCCGCAGCTTCCCGTGCACCCCCTCTCCGAATGTCCCTGCCCCGCCGCGAATTCCTCCGCCGCAGCGCCGGCGCCGCCGTCGCCTTCAGCATTTTGCCCGCCGCCGCCCGCGGGGCCAACAGCCGCATCCAGGTCGCATGCATTGGCATCACCGGCAAGGGCCACACCGATACCCTGGCGACCGCCGCTGCCGGCGGAGAGATGGTGGCGCTCTGCGACGTGGTGAACCCCCGACGCCCCGAGCTCACCCGCAGGAAGAAGGGAAAAGCCGCCGGCGCCGGCGACACGATCCTTGACCGCTTCCCCGCTGCGAAATTCTTCGGGGATTACCGGGAGATGCTCGTCACACACCCTGGGATCGACGCGGTGGTGGTCTCAACGCCCGATCATCACCACTTCCACGCCTCGCTGCTGGCAATGCGCGGCGGGAAGCATGTGTACTGCCAGAAGCCGATCGCGCACTCGGTCTGGGAGGCGCGGCGGCTTGCCGAGGTTGCGACGCAGACGCGCGTGCAGACGCAGATGGGCAACCAGGCCCACGCCGGCGAACCGATCCGCCGCGCCGTGGAATTGCTGCGCGCGGGCGTGCTGGGGCGAGTGACGGAGGTCCACGCGTGGACCAACCGCCCGATCTGGCCCCAGGGGATGAAGGCGTGGCCCGCGCCGGAGCCCGTGCCAGCGGGCCTCAATTGGGACCAATGGATCGGCCCTGCCCCCTTCCGCGACTACAGCAGCGCCCTCGCGCCCTTCAATTGGCGCGGGTACTGGGATTTCGGGGCGGGCGCGCTCGGCGATATGGGCTGCCATATCTTCGATATGCCCTACTGGGCGCTGGGGCTCGGCGCGCCGACGAGCGTCGAGGCGGTGTCTGAGGGCTCCACGGAGATCGCCGCGCCGAACTGGTCCAAGGTAACCTACCAGTTCCCGACGAGTCACCTCGGCGGGCCGGTGACGGTGGTCTGGTATGACGGGGTGTCGCCAAGGGAAGGGCTTTACCGGAACCCGCCGCCGGAGCGGCTATGGGAGGCGGACTTCCCGACGGCGGACCACGTGTTCCGGCGCTTCGACCTGCTGGTGGTGGGCGAGAGGGGGCGGATGTTCTTCGGCCGCTCGCGGCAGGACTGGGTTTTCAAGCCCGAGGGCCTCACGGCAGGTTTCACGCAAACCCCGAAGACCTTGCCGCGGGTGGCGGGGAGCGGGGAATCCGCGGAAGGGGCGATGGATCAGGGCGGTGGTCCTTACCGGGAATGGATCGAAGCGATCCGGGGAAAGGGGCCGGCGTTGTCGGAGTTCGGCCAATCGGGTCCGTTCACCGAGATGGTACTGCTGGGCAACGTGGCGTTGCGGGCGGGGCGGAAGATCCTGTGGGACGCGAAGTCACTGCGGGTGACGAACGTTCCGGAGGCCGCGCCTTTGGTGCGCCGCGCGTACCGCCGCGGCTGGGAGCTTGAGTGAGAGGGAAATAGGGAGGACAAGAAGCGGGGAGCGAGGAATTCGGGGGTCGTCTGGTGTAGTCAGAGCCAGCTGCACGAAGCCGCCGCCATCGCTCTCTCCCTCCGCTTTCCGTCACCCGCTCCGCGCAGATGGCGGCGGGGCTAGGCCCGAGGACCTCCCTCGGTACGCCATCAGGAACACAACTAACACCCCGGCCACACTCAACGCCAACCCCAGCCAGAATGAGCTCCACTGCGTCTTGCCCGCCGTCGTGCACGCGGCGAACCACGCCCCGGTGCCAAGATACCCAAACAGGTTGCCGAAGCCCCCGTTCATCAGCGACAGCAACGCTTGCGCCCGCCCCCGCCACGACGGCTCTACGCGCTGATCCAGGTAAATCTGCGCCGTGATGCTCACCAAGGTAAATGAGCACCCGTGCAACACGATGCCCGCGATCAACCCGGCCGGCGTGTCGAGCGCGCTCACTACAAACCGAAGCACGCCAAACCCCAGCCCCGCCCCGATGATCCACTTAAGTCGCCACCGCAGGATCAGCCCGCCCAACGCGAACATCGCGATTACTTCCGTGATCTGCCCAAGACTCATCCATGCGGTCATCCGCTCTAATCCCAGCTCCTGGAGGTGCGGCGGCGCGAACGGGTAAAAGCCGGCCAAGGGGATCGTGAACAAGGTCGTGGTCAGGAACACCACGCGGTGATCCCGGATCTTCAACAGGGTCAGCGCATCAAGGCCTAGGCGCTGCACCCAGCTCCGCGCTCCCTCCGCCAGCGGGCTCTCCACCGCCGGCAACAGGAAGGTGAACGCCACCACCACGAGCCAGAGGGCCGCCCCACTGTAGCCCGAGGCCGTCGAACGGTCCGCCCCGATCAGGCTCACCCACAGGCAGCCCCCCATCCAACCGAAGGTCGCCATCGCCCGCACCGGGCCGAACTCCCGCGGCGCATCCCGCAGCCGCGCCAAAATAATGGTCGAGGCGATACTCCAAGTCGGGGCCGAACACAGCGAGTGCAGCTGGATCAACGCCAGCACCGGCAACGGCCCCCACCCTTCCCGGATGGCCGTCGTTGCCAGGGTGACGGTCATCGCGGTAGCTAAGGCGAGGCCCCGTAGGACCTTTGCCGGTGAAGCGTGGCGATCGGCCATCGCCCCGAAAAGCAGTGGCGAGATGAAGGCCGCGACCCCCGACGAGGCGAACGCCACCGGCCGGATGTGCCCCAATCCGTGCGCCTCCAGCACCGCGCTCAGCGGCACGAACCACATCGCCAGCGCCGCCCCGATCAGGAGGAAGAGCCCGATCAGTTCGGCGTACTCGGCGCGACGCAAAGTGGAAAACACCCGACCAGCACACACGAGCCCCCGCCAAGTTCAATCCCGACGCGGCCAACGCCCCACACCGCAATTAAGGCCCATCAGCCAGACTCCTCACCGGCTACTCCGGCGAAAAATCCCTCCGCCATTTCAAAATGCCCAAGAGCGACCCCGCCCGCGGACAGACCGCTTTCGTCTCCCTCCGCTCCCACACCGTCTCCCCCGAAGCGCCGCCCGGCCCTAGGGGGAGTTCGACCGGATCACGAAGATGGCCGCCCGGTCGTTCGTCGCGAAGCGAATCTGCAGTTCTCTCAACCTGAAGCCGGAGGAGGAGCGCCACCACCTTAGCTTCGCCACTCCGCGGCCGCGTCCCGGCCGGCGCGCGGCGGTGCTTGTGTCCCGGGCGCCGCCGCTCCAAAATCTCCCCAATGTTCCTTGCCGTCGCCCTGATCGTCCTTACCGCCGCTTGGCGCGTCGTCGGCGCCCACACGCCCGCACTGGCCAACTTCGCCCCCCTGATGGCCCTCGCCTTCTGCGGGGCAGTCTACCTGCCGAACCGCCGCCTCTGGGCCGTGCCCCTCGTCGCCCTCGCCGCCTCCGATCTGTATCTGGACCACTATTACTCGGCCACCTTCGGGGAGAGCTGGACCTGGCCCAGCGTCGTCCTCCGCCTCGTCTGCTTCGCGGCGGCCCTGCCGCTCGGCCACGCCGTCGCCGCGCGCAAATCGTGGGTCACCCTCGGCGCGGGCGCCCTCACGGCCTCCCTGATTTTCTACATGCTGACCAACACGGACGCTTGGCTGCGCGACCCCTATTATCCCGCAAGCCTCGCCGGCTGGCTGCAGGCGCTGACCGTCGGCCGCCCGGAATTCCCGCCCACGTGGATTTTCTTCCGCAACACCGTGGCGAGCGACCTCCTCTTCACCGGCCTCTTCGCGCTGACCCTAGAACTGGCCGCCTGGCGCGCCGGTCGCCCGAGCCTCCTCGCGACGCGGGCCTGAGCTGCGACTTGCCTCCCGGGCCGCGCGCGCTTCCCTTCACCCGCCGCCTATGGCTCCCTTCGTCCCGCATCCGGGCCGCGCCACCCTGCTCGCGGCCGCCCTCCTCTGCGTCTCCCCCCGCTCCCTCCGCGCTGAGGAGGCTGTCCGCTACAAGTACCAGGACTACCGCGAGGCCGCCGGACGCATCGCTGTCGAGGTCCACGGAGCGACGGTGGAGAAGAACCTCGGCACCGACACCCGGCTGAAGGTCGAGGGCGTGGTGGACGCAATCGCGGGCGCCACCCCCACGGGCGAACCGGCCCCGGAAGGCAGCGACCAGGTGCCGCTCGCGAAGCTCACCGAGCGCCGCCGCGCATGGAACGCCACCGTTGCCCGGCAGTTCAGCGTGGGCTCCCTGACGCTCGGCGCCGGCCGCAGCCTCGAGAGCGATTACGATTCGGTCGGCTGGTCCGTAAACGGCCTCGCCGAGTTCAACCAGAAGAACACCACCGTGCTCGCCGGCCTCGCCGGCACCGCCGACGAGGTCCGCGTGTTCTTCCAAAAGCCCTGGGCGGACAAACGCACGCGCGACGCCATCCTCGGAGTGACCCAACTGCTAGACCCGCGCACCTCCGTCACCCTGAACCTCACCTGGGGCCGCCAGCGCGGCTTTCTGGCCGATCCTTACAAGCTGGTCGCCCGCACGGTGGAGATCATCCCGGGCCTGTCGCTGCCGCTCACCTTCAGCGAGAACCGGCCGGACGTGCGCGACAAGCGCCTCGCCCTCGCCGCCCTGAACCGCGCCTTCCCGGCGCTGCGCGGCGCTCTGGACGCCAGCTACCGGCACCACCGCGACTCCTACGGGGTGCGCGCCCACACCGTGGACCTCGCCTGGTTCCAGCAATGGGGCGACCAGGTCCTCTTCCGGCCGGGCTACCGCTTCCACGGCCAGTCCGCCGCGCGTTTCTACCGCTACCGGTTCGACGGCACCTCCGTGCTGCCCTCTGAGGGCCCGCCGCGGCCACAGGGCCCGTTCTATTCCTCGGATTACCGGCTCTCCGCCCTCCAAACGCATACCTACGGGTTCAAGGTGATCTGGGACGTCACGACCGCGGTGCAGCTCGATGCGGCCTACGAAAGATATTCGATGCACGGCCGGGACGGCGTCACGCCGGCGAGCGCCTATTGCCGGGCGGACATCCTGACGGTTGGCGCCCGCTTCGGCTGGTGAGGAGTCGCTGATGGCACAGCTGGCCCAAGCTCATCGCTCCACGCCTGCGGTCCCGGCTGGTCCAGCCGCGGCCGGACCGTTGCGGCGGCTGGGTTTTCACGCGCTGGGCACCCGCTGCGAGGTCCAGTACTACTTGGGCGGCACGGACCCGCGGCCGGGCCAGGCGTTCGAACAGGAACTGCTCGCGTGGGTACAGGCCTTCGAGGCCCGTTACACGCGCTTCCGGCCCGACAGCCTGATCGGCCGCATCAACGCCGCGGCTGGCCGCGAGTGGGTAGGGATCGATGCCGAGATGGAGGTGATGCTGAAGGTCTGCGACCAGCTGCACTTTATGACCCAGGGCGTGCTGGATCCGACCAGCCTGCCCCTGCAGCGCCTGTGGGATTACCAGGCCCCGGTGCCGCGCCTGCCGACCGACCTGGAAATCGAACGCGCCCGCGCTCTGGTCGGCTGGAAGAAGGTGGCCCGGGCACCTGGGCGCGTATTCCTCCCGGAACCCGGGATGGCCCTCGACTTCGGCGGGTTCGGCAAGGAGTACGCGGTGGACCGCGCGATCGAGATCGCGCGCGCCCACGGCGTGGCCCACGCGCTGGTGGATTTCGGCCACGACCTGCGGGCGCTCGGGCGCCCCCCGGACCGGCCGGCGTGGCATATCGGGCTGGAGGACCCGTCGCGGCCCGGTAGCACGGCGGGGAGCGTCGCCGCTATGGACCGGGCCGTCGCCTCCTCCGGCGACTACCTACGGCACGTGGAGATCGCGGGGCGCCGCTACGGGCACATCGTCGATCCCCGCTCGGGACGTCCGGTGGCTCACGGCTGCCGGCAGGCCACGGTTGTGGCCGGCTCCTGCCTGCAGGCGGGCGTGCTGTCGACGACCGCGTTTGTCCTCGGCATTCCCCGGGGCGTGGAGTTCATCCAATCGTTCCCCGGCGCGGAGGGCCTGCTCGTGGGCGAACAGACCCGGGCGCAGACACGGGGGTTCTTTAATTATGCGGCGACGTGAACTAAGCCTGTTGGCGGCCGCGGTGGTGGCGGTTGCCACCCTGCGCGGGGCGATCCAGCCCGGCGACCGTTTTCCCACGCTGACGGGGGACGACCTGCCGCGCCTGGCGGGCGAGGCGCTGCCGGAGCCGGCGGGCCGGATCGTGCTGGTAGACTTCTGGGCCTC
>VHCI01000027.1 GCA_016871775.1 Verrucomicrobiota bacterium
TGGGCCTGCCAGAACTTCAAGACGGGCGAGGAGGCCTGGAAGGTGAAGAACCTCGGCAAGGGCGCCGTCGCGTACGCGGACGGGCGTCTGTACTGCCTGGACGAGAGGGATGGGACGGTCGCCCTGATCGAGGCTTCCACGCAGGGTTGGAAGGAGCACGGGCGCTTCCGGATCGAGCCGCAGACCAAGATCCGCAGCGAGCGGGGCAAGATCTGGACGCACCCCGTGATCAGCAATGGGCGGCTCTACCTGCGGGATCAGGACGTCATCGTCTGCTACGACGTGAAGGCCGGCTAAGCCCGGCGGGAACCGGTCCGGAAAGCGAAAAGGCCCCTCGCGGAGGGGCCTTTTTCATTGGATGGTCGGGGCGGTGAGATTCGAACTCACGACCTCTACGTCCCGAACGTAGCGCTCTACCAGGCTAAGCTACGCCCCGACATCCGGCTCGCCGAAGCGAGGGAGAGGGACGGAGCCGGAGGAGAGCCCGGGGAGCAAGCAGAAAAGCGGTTCTTTCCGGAATTCGCGCAGAAAAAAACCCGGTGCTTGCGGCACCGGGTTCGCACAGGGCGAAATCACTTCTTCGCCGGCGGCGGGGCGGGGATCACCGGCGGTCGGGTCAGCGAACTGTCCGCAGCGCGGCGGGAAACCATCTCGGTCATCCGCTGGATCTCGAGCTCAGCGTTCCGGCGGGCGACGCGCGCGAGTTCAACCTTTTTGGCCAGCTCGAAGGCTTCCCGGCTGGTGGCGTCCTTATCCTTGCGCAGCTTGGCGAGTTCGGCCTCGAGGGCGTCCACCTGCTTCTGGGCGGCGGCGCCCTTGGCGGTGTACTCCGCGGTCTGGTCCTTGACCTTCTTGTCGTCGGCAGCCTGCTTGGCCACCTTCTCGGCCTCCTTCTTGCGCTCCTCGGCGTCACGCTCGTCCTGACGCTTCTTGGCGTCCTCGCGGGCCTTGGCCTCGGCGGCCTTCTTCTTGGCCTCGGCGTCGGCGCGCTCCTTCTCGATCCGGGCGGCGGTGGCCCGCTCCTTGATCTTCGCCTCCTCAACGTGGGCGCGGAAGACAAAGACGAAGCCCAACAGCATCACCGTCGGGGCGAGGACATACATCCACTTTTTCATCGGGTAAGGGTAGGAAGGTTATTTCTTGGCGGCGGCGGCGGCAGCGGCGGCGGCGGCTTTCGCCGCGTCCTCGGCGGCCTTGTCGGCGGCCTGGATGCGCTCCAGGACCCCCTTGAGGCTGTTGGCGTTGGCCTTGGCCTTCTTGACGTACTCATTGAGGAACTTCTCCTCATCGACGACGATCTTCCGGGCGGCGACGACCTCGGCGAGTTCCTTCTTCTCGGCCTCGATCTCCTTCTGGAGGCGTCGGGTCTGGGCTTCCAGCTTGTCGGCATCGCGGCCGGCCTTGTCGCGAGCTTGGCGGGCCTGCTCGCGCTGTTCCTTGGCGATCGCCTCGCGCTCGTCGCGGACTTTCTTCTCGGCCTTGCGCTTTTCCTGGGCCTCGAGGGCGGCGGCGACGGCTTTTTCGCGGTCCTTCGCCTCCTTCTCGAGTTTGGCTTGGCGGGCCTCACGGGCGGCCTTCACCTTGCCCTGTTCGCGCGCCTGGTACTGGGCGTGCGCGTTCCAGTAGAGGCCGAAGAAAAAGGCGGCCAGCGCGACCATCGGCACCACGAAATAAATGTAGCTCTTCTTCATTGGGATAGGGATGGGATCAGCTCTTGGCCTTGGGGGCCTTCTCAGTCTTCTTGGACTCGCGTTCGGCGATGGCCTCTTCGATGACCGATTTCAGGCGGGGGAATTGGGCATCCTTCTTGGACTCCTCGAACGAGGAGGCCTTCTCAATCGCGGCCTTGGCCTCATCGATCTCGCCGAGGTCGTAGGCGGTGTAGGCGATCAGGTAGTGGGCCGAAAACGGCTTGGTACCTTCGAAATTACCCTTCTGGACCGCGAGCTTGGCGTGCTTCAGCGAATCCCGGTTGTTCTCCATCTGGGTGTAGATCTGGGCGATCTGCATCTCGATCTCCCCCTTGGTCGGGAACAGGCCGGCGGCCTCCTTGAGGACCTTGATCGCCTGCTCGTTCATATTGGCCTCGAGGTAGTAGCGGCCGAGCACGCGCCAATTGTTCGGCTCGTTCTCGATCTCACCCTTCTTCATCCCCTGGTAAAGGATCTCGGTGCCCCGGCTGAACTGGCCGGCCATCAGGTAGAGGGAAACGAGGTTCATGCTGTCCTTGGGCGTCTTCATGTGGCCCTTGGCTTGGGCACGCTCGCAGGTGACGATGGCCCGGATGAGATATTCCCGGGAAAGGTTCGGATCCTCCTTGGACGCCTTCTCCGAGAGCTGCAGGTAAGACGCCATTAGCAACTGCCAGAAATCCTTCTTGTCGGCGTTCTGGGCGAGCAGCAACTCGATGTACTCAGCGGAACCGCGGAGGTCATTCTGCTGCTGCAGCAGGGTGAGCAGGAGCTGGTAAAAGCCTTCACGGGGGCGGATCGAGTCCATCAGCCCGCGCTCCACGACCTTCTGCGTCTCGGCGAGCCCGTCGCGGTCGATATTGTTAGGATCCGCTACCGAACGGTAGTAGAGAATCGAGGCATAAGCCATCAGCGTCTCCGGCGTCGGCTTCTTCGTCTTGTCGAGGTAGCGTTTGAAGTAGGTGATCGCCTTGGCGAAAGACTGCTGCTGGACCTTGGGGTCCTTGGAACTGGAACCTTCCTGACCGTACAGCTGGGCGAGGAGCACCACCGTCTCGAGGGTCTGCTTCTCCGGGAAATATTCGAACCTGTCCGAGAGCTCGATGGCCTTCTCCCACGGCGCGATCGCCTTGGAGAGCTGGTTAGTCATCGCGAAGATCTTGGCCTTCATGTCGAGGATCAGCGCCTCGTCGTAGCTGTTGGCCTGCACGGGGACCGCCTCGAGCACAACAAGCATCCCGTTAAAATCCTGCTTCTCTTGGAGCGGACGCAGCTTCTGGAAGGCTTCGCTGGTCTTCTCCCCGATGCTCGGGGGGCCCTTCTTTTGGGCGGGCGGGGGCGCGGAAGCAGCGCCGAGAGGGAGCACGAGGCCCGCGAAGGCGGAGCTGAGGAGGAACAGGCGAATCGAGCGACCGCCGGCCGGCAGGGAGGGGAGCAACAGGGACACGGTGACTTATTCCTCGTTGAGGGTGAAGACAATCGGAACCTGCATGTGTGTCGGCACATCGCGGCCGCCCTTGCGGCCCGGCTTGAATTTCCACTTGCTCACCGCGGCTACCGCGGCCGCCTCGAATTCGCGCTGCGAGGAGCGGAGCGCGTAGGCATTCTGGACGTCGCCGTTGGTATCGACGATGAAGTCAACGACGACCTCACCGGCAATGCCCGCGCGGCGCATTTCAAAGGGATACTGGGGACGCGCCTGGAACTTCGGCACCGGCGTCTGATCGAGCATCGAGATGTCGAACACCTTCATCCCGCGGAACATATTCGGATCGCGGACGTCCGGGACGATATTCATGCTGGAAGAGATGGTTACGCCCTCCGGCGGAGGCGGCTGGATCTTCTGCACGAACGAATCCGGCTGCACCAGCTGGGGGACGTCCTGCTGCATCGGCGGGGCCAGATCCAGGGGTTTCACGTCCGGATCATTGTTCTCGATGATTTCCGGTTCCTCCTCGACCTTAGGCATCGCGATAAGCTCCAGCTTGGGCGGCGGCTCCTCGATCTTCTTAGCCACCTTCTTCTCCGGAATCAGCTTGTCGCCGAAAAGGATCGCGAGGTGAAACGAGGCGGAAAGGAGGACTCCGATGATGATGTCGCGGGTCATGGCGGCGCTGGTCCGAATTATTTGCCGGTGGGGCTCGAAACCGTCTCGACGGAAACCTGCTCGATGCCGGCCTTGCGCACCTCGTCGAGAGCGAAGACGGCGGCGCCGAAGCGGGCGCGGGTGTCGCCCCGAATCAGGATCCGGGGATTGTTCTCGCTGCGGCGGTAATCCTGCAGGCGGGGAGCGATCTCGGCGCTGGAAATCGGCTCCGCCGTACCTTGACCTTGCTTCCAGTAGTAGGCGCCGTCCTCGGAGACTTGGAGGTAGATCGTCGTATCGTTCGGGTTGGACTGGACGTTCTGCGGCTGCGCCACCGGCAGGGTGACCGGGAGCGAAACGATCCGACTCAGCGAAAGAGTGAACAGCACGAACGTGGCCAACAAGAAGAAGATGACGTCGATGAGAGGGATGATCTCAATACGAGCCTTCTTCTTATCGTCACCGGGTTGAGGAGAGGAACCAGCCATGGGGCGGGGAAGGAGAGGGGATCTAACTCAGCGGCCGGTTTGGCGGACCTTGGTCTCGATGAAGATCTTCTGGAAGCCCGTCTTGCGGGCCTCGTCGAAGACGTACAGGGCGGCATTGAACAAAGCCCCCTCGTCGCCGTTGATCAGAATCCGACCCTCGGGCTCGGCCGACTTGAACGTACGGAGGCGGTCGATGAACTCGGCGAGGCTGATGTAATCCTTGTTCCAAGCGATCGTGCCGGCCTCGGTTACGGAGATCGTGACTGTGCCCGCTGGATCTCGAGCCTCCCCCGATTCTGCGGACGGGAGGTTGATGCCTGCCACCCCGTTCGATTTATTCAGGGAGAGCGTGAAAAGCACGAAGGTCGCCAGCAGGAAGAAGATGACGTCGATGAGAGGGATGATCTCAATGCGCGCCTTTTTCTTCCCGTCCGAAGTCGTACCACCAGAGGAGCCGGCCATGGCGAGAGGGGGAGGTTTAAACCGGAGCCTGAAACTCGGGGCGCGGAATCAATGCCGGGCCGAGGAGCCCTCTGACTTCTTCGTCAGGAGCTCGAGGGAATGGGACACGTCGGAGACTTCGAGTTTGGCCTGGCTGTCCATCGCGTTGAGGTAGTTGTAGGGGAACAGGCCGAGTACGGCGACGGCAAGACCGGCGGCCGTGGCGATGAGCGCCTCGGCCACACCACCCGTGATCGCGCCGGCGGCGGCGCCGATGTCACCGCCCCCGAGGGCGCCGAAGGTGCGCATCATCCCCGTCACCGTGCCAAGGAGTCCGAGGAGCGGGGCGGCGGTGATGCAGGTGTCGAGCGTGGCCAGACCCTGCTGGTAGCGAGAGAGCTGCTGGCCGGCTGCCCGAGTGAAAGCGTTGGTCAGGGACTGTTCCCGGTGCTTGAGGCTTTCTGTGATGATCTGGGCGAGAAAGTCAGAGCTGCCTTTGCCCATCGCGATTGCGGCATCGGCGTCGCCGCGCTCCACGGCCTCCAACATCTTCTTCACCAGTTCGGGCTTCCGGGAGGACTTCTCTCGGAAGATAAAGATGAGGCGCTCCACGGTGACCGTGATCATCACGAAGGACACTAAGATCATCGGCCACATGATCCATTCGCCCTTGATGAACAGTTCCATCGGAGTGGCGTCGCCGAGGAGAAACGCGAGGGGGAGGCTTTGCATAATCATGACTGGGAGTTGATAGGACTAGGAATGAAGGGGATGATCGTTCGGGGAAAGCGAGGGGAAGCGGCGCTTCAGGCGCGGGGTCGGGAGCAAATCCAGCCCAAGAAGCGCTTGGGACGGCGGTTGGAGCGTTCGAAAGCCAGCAGCATGAAAGTCCGGACTAGGGAAAAGGGAAACTTAGGTGTCAACTTACTTTGTCGGGGACTTCGGTGAAAAGAAAATGGCGCCTTTTCTTCCAACGCTAAGCGCGGCGCGGGAGGCAAAGCTTGGCTGCCCGACTAGGACTCGAACCTAGACAAAACGAGTCAGAGTCGTTTGTGCTACCATTACACCATCGGGCAGGAAAGCGGAGGGGAAAGCGCGGCGCGGAACGGGCCAGTGGAGCCGGCGATGGGATTCGAACCCGCAACCGCCTGTTTACAAAACAGGTGCTCTACCGTTGAGCTACGCCGGCAACCCCAACCCAGATCCGAGGAAAAGTGGGAAAAAACGCGACCAAAACCGACAGCCCTTGGTGGCTCCCCGGGGACTCGAACCCCGAACCTACTGATTAAGAGTCAGCTGCTCTACCATTGAGCTAGGAAGCCGCGCTAGGAAACGATGAAAACCTCCCAAGGCGCTCGGGATGTCAACTGCGATTTCCGCCCGCGCCGCAGCGGCTCGGGCCAGCCTCAGCGCGCACCCCGCGGTGCCAGCTTCCAGCGGGGTAAAACGGAGCCGCTGCTCCGCGCGCCGTTCTCCGCGAAATCAGGAACGAAGCGGACAAACTTCGACCCCGCCCAGTCCACGCCCACCGAGATCCGCAGGATGCCCGCGGCAACCTGGATAACACCGGATTTGTCGCCGTACTCGGCGGCGCTGCGCGTCTGGCCGAAACGGCTGGTGCCTAGGCTACGGCAGCAGTTGGAAAAAGATTCCGCCGCGCGACCTATAGACATTCGGATATCGTAGTTGTGGAAGAAGGCCACCCCCGCCCCGCCGCCGCAGCAAGTCGTGAATCGTCGCGTCCCAACCAAGCTGTCGCTCGGCGAGGGGATCCCGGCCCTCTGGGTTCCGCCCGCCCCGGTCGAAGAAATGGGAGGCCTCCGCGCCGCCACGGCCCTCACGCGTCTCCCCGCCCACCAGCGCGGGGCTGGGGATTCCCCTGACCCCCCGCGTTCCACGACCACCCCGCAGAAATTGGCCGTGAGAAAGGGAGTCTGCGGGGGGGCGCGGTCATGGTGAGTAACGCGACGGTCTCGTGGCCGCGCTAGGCGCCGAGCTCGATGAATGAGAATCCATCGGGCTCGGCCAGACCCGCGAACCGCCATCCGCAGGCCAGTTTCACCCTCCTCGGGCACGGCAGGCAGATGAATTCCGGCGACTGGGGATGACAGGAATTTAAACCTACCGTCAGAAGCGCTTGGAAACCTGGCTGTAGTAGGCGCGGCCGCGCGGGTTGGTGCCGGCCCCGCGCTGGTAACCCGTGTCCGAGTCGGCGAGCGGCGGGTCCGTGTCGCGCACATTGTTCACGCCGAGGCGCGCGGAGAGGTTGGACCAGAGGGAACCGCGGCGGGAGGGGAAGGCGTAGTTCACGTAGGCGTTGTGCAGGACGTGGCTGGAGACGAGGTAGCGGTAGCGGCGCACGCCGCCCGAATCGACGTAACTGGAAATGTAATTCGGGCGGCCGAGAGCGGCATAGACCGACTCCGTGGTGGCGGTGCCGGTATCGACGTACGGGCCGTAGTAGTTGGTAAACCAGCCGGCGCTCCAGCCCTCGTGGCGCCAGTTGAGGCCGATGTTGCCGCGGAAGCGGGTGCGGCCGTTGCGGTTGATGTTGCCGACTCTCGGAGCGCCCGGTTCCGACTGGGTGTCGAACTGGAGCAGGTAGGAGGCGTCCCCGCGCACCGTGCCCTGTCCGAGGCGGGTACGGGGCAGGCGGTATTCGAAGCCGAAATCGAGGCCCTCGGCCTCGCGGCCAGCGAGGTTGACGTAGTCCGTGGTCACCGAGCGGATCCCGCCGACGGGCGCGCGGCGCTCCTGCGGGGGCCGCGTGGCGTTGAAGGCGGCAAAGGCCTCGATGTCTGCGGGGGCGACCGGGTCGCGCACGACCTTCGGGTTGCCGACATAGCCCGCGGTGCCGCTACCGAGGTCAACGCGCTCGATCGCCGTGCCGGCGGCGAGGGCCCGGCGGACGGCGCCGTCCAAGAGTTCCTCATCGAGCAGGAGTTGCGAGGTGCCGCTGACCGAGGAGATCACGTCGCGCTGGCGGATCCGCCAGTAGTCGACGGTGACGGTGAGGGCCCTGAGGAACGGCGGGGTGAACCCCAGTCCGAGCGAGAGGGAGCGGGCGGTCTCCGGCTGGAGGTTGGCGTTGCCTTGGCGGAAGACCACTGGGACCGCGTTGGAGTCGCGATTGAGGCCGGTTACCTCGGCACGGTAGACGTCGTTGAAGGTGGAGCCGGAGCGCTGCAGCGGGGTGACGTTGGACTGAACGAGGTTCGGGGCACGGAAGGAGGCGGCGCTGGTGGAGCGGACGAACAGCCACTGATTGGGCCGGTAGTTGAGCCCGATCTTGGGTTTCACCGTGTCCCCAAAGTCGGAGAAGCGTTCGGCGCGGCCGGCGACGGAGACCTCGAGGGAGCGGGCGAAGCGGCTGCGGTTCATCTTGCCGATCACCGGAAACAGGGCCTCGGCGAAGACGGAGGCGTTGGTGCGGGACTTGTAGAGGTTGGGGTTCGGGCTGAGGGCGATGAAGTCGTTCTCGTTGGGCCCGAAGAAGAGATTGTTGGGATCGGAGGCGTTGCCGTTAAAGGGGGCCTCGGCCGGGTTGAAGGAGGCGTAGGACGGGCGCCAATCCTTGTAGTCCTCCCAGCGGAACTCGGCGCCGAGGGCTAGGCCGATCGCGCCGCCCCAGAAGCCGTCGAGCACACGGCCGTTAAGCTTCAGGTCCCAGCTGGCGAGCTGGGTACGACCCTCGCGGACAAAGTCATCGTAGAGAGAGTTGGTGAGCGCCTCGGGGTTGCGGAAGGGGCGGTCGACGACCAGCAGGTAGGGATTCGCGGTGCTGGCCTGCGGGACGAGGCGGAAGGTGTAGCTGAACGGATTGAATGCCTTGGCCGGATCGGAGGTGGTAAGGGCGGCGCGGAGGCGGCTTTCGCGGACGGCGAAGTTCTCCACGTCGCGGGTGAAGTTGCGGCCGTACATCAGGCCGGACTCCCATTCCCAGCCGGCCGCAAACTTGCCCCGGAGACCGCCCACAAGCCGGATGGCGGTGGAGTTGACGGTGATGCGGCGGGGCTGGAAGTCGCGGGGGATGATGCCGACGCCACCGAGGAACTGCAGCGCGGCGGGGGCGCCGGCGAGACGCGGGGAGCCGTCGGGATGGGGGCGGCCCTGCGGATCGTAGAACCGGCTGCCGAAGGGGTTGAACGGTTGGTCGGCGCTGAGGTAGATGTTGTGGTCGGTGCTGGAGTCGAAGGCGGAGGGCAGGCGGCCGGTGATCGACTTCGCCCGGTAGGTCAGCACCTCGCCGAAGGCCTCGAGGTCGCGGCCGAGTTGATGGCGCAGCACGGCGGTGAGGTTGAGGCGGTCCGTGCGCGGGAGGATCGGTTTGAAGTCGTTGGGGTTCTGGTACCAGTTGACCGTGAAGTCGTCGATGTTGTGCGAGGGCAGCGTCTGCCGGAAGCCGACGTCCCCGTCGGCGAGCGGGATGAGGTAAAACGTCCCATTCGTCGCGGTCGTGGCGCTGGTGGAGCCGGAGGTTGTGATGATCCCGCGATTCCCCTCGGGCCGAGCGCCGACGAAGCTGAAGTTGGGGCCCCAGTTACCGCGTACAAAGCCACCGTAGTAGCTCGAATCGGTGCTCAGGCGGTTGTCGAAGTCGTTGTCCCGGATAACCGTGCCAGTAGCGTCGAGGAGCGGCAGGCCGTCCCACGGCGGCGGAACGTTGCGGACGACACGGAGGTCCTGGTTGCGAGAGAACTTGCGCTGGTTGAGCCAGAGGAAGTCGCGGTGGTAGTAATCGAGGGTCACCAGCAGATTGCTGCGCCCGCGGTTGAAGTTCCGCCCATCGGTGATCTCGACGTTCCAATCATTGCCGCCGCCGCGCTGCGTGACGCTCGCGCGGGCGCGCATTGAGAGGCCGTCAAAGCGGGTGCGGGTGATGGAGTTGACCACCCCGGCCGCGGCGTCGGTGCCGTAGATGGCGGAAGCGCCGTCGCGGAGCACCTCCACGCGGGAGATGGCGGCCATCGGGAGGTTGTTCACATTGGTGGAGAGCGAGGGAACGGAGCTCTCGGCCATGCTGATCGGGTGCGGGGGCAGGCGTCGGCCGTTGAGCAGCACCAGAGTGTTGCCCGAACCGAGCCCGCGGAGGTTGATCGTCGAATTGTCGCCGCGGGCGTCGGCCCCGAGGGTGTTACCCTCGTCAAGCGTGATGGGGCCACCGATCGAAAAGGTGTCGAAGAGCTCGGCCGCGGTGGGAACGCCCCGCAAGTCGAGGTCCTCGAGATTCATCACCGTGACCGGAAGGATCTTCTCCTCGTCCAGCCGGCGGATGTTGGAGCCGGTGACGGTGAACGCTTCAAGTTGCACGGCCTCGCCCTCCGGGGGGGCGGGCGGGCGGGGCGCCGGGGCGGGTTGGGCCCGGAGCAAGGGCGGAAGGAGCAGCAACAGGAGCAGGCGGGCGGATCGCATCGGCTTCAGGACCTACTACATCTGGCGGCAAGCGGCGCGGGGGCAAGCCCGTCTGCCGGAACGAGGGCCGAGCTTGCCAGCCGCTAGGGCGCGGTGCCTGCTCGGCGCACCAGCCTTACCTCCAATGCGCCCCTCCCTTCCCCGACAGCTCCGCCGCTTCCTGCCCCTCCTGCTCGCCCTGACCGCGGGGGCGCGCCCGATCCCCCAGGAATTCCGGCAGGAGACGGCCCTGCACCACGTCGCGGAGCCGGGCCGGCCCTCGGGCGCGGTGGAGGAAGTGATCATCGGCCCGGAGGGCGAACCGCTCTGCCGGACCGGGCGCACGTGGAGCGCGCGCCGGAACGGGGCCTGGGAGGTGCTGGCGGCGCCTCCCGCCCGCGCGACCCCGCCGGACCTGCCGCCGCAAGGGGAGCCCTTGCAGCTGGCGCGAGGACCTGATGGCACGTGGTGGGCGGGGACCCGCGCGGGCCTGTGGCGGCGGACCCCGGCCGGTTGGGAGGAGGAACTGGTGCTGGACGGGGCGGGCCGGCGCTGGGCGGTCGGCGAAGTGCGAGCGGTGGCGGTCGACTCCGCTGGACAAACCTGGTTCGGGGTCGCCGCCGGCGTGGGCGTACGGACGCCGGGCGGCTGGCGGTTCCTCGAGGGCAAGGATGGTCTGCCGTGGAACGGCTTCACCGGCGCGGCGGCCGGACCGGGCGGCGAGGTGTGGTTCGGGACGGACCGGGGCGCGATCCGCTGGGACGGGCGCGAGTTCCACTATCGCCAGGGGCCGCGATGGCTCCCGGAGGACCGCATCGGGGCCTTGGCGGTGGGACCGGACGGCACAGCCTGGTTCGCGACCGCGGCGGGCGTGGGCGGCATCGCGCGGCGGCCGCTGACGCTCGCGGCCAAGGCGGAGTTTTACGAGGGGGAGATCGACCGGCACATCCGACGGACCCCATTCGGTTTCGTGGCGGAGGCGACCCTGCGGATTCCGGGCGACCGCGCGAGCGCGGGGCGGCACGACTCCGACAACGATGGGCTGTGGACGGCGATGTATGGTGCGGCCGAATGCTTCGCCTATGCAGCCACCGGGGATCCGCGGGCCAAGGCGCGCGCGGACGCCGCGTTCGCAGCGCTCCGATTCCTGCAGACCGTCACCCAAGGCGGGCCGGTGGCCCCGCCGCCGGGCTTCGTGGCGCGCACGGTCTTACCGGGCGACGGCCCGGACCCGAATGCCGGGCAGGCGGAGCGTGACCGCGCAATGCAGGGCCGGGACGCGCTCTGGAAACGCCTTGAGCCCCGCTGGCCGCGCAGCGCCGACGGCCGCTGGTACTGGAAGGCGGACACCAGCAGCGACGAGTTGGACGGGCATTATTTCTTTTACCCGCTCTACCACGACCTCGTGGCGCGGACTCCGCAAGAAAAGGCAGCGGTGCAGGAGGTGATCCGCGCCCTCACCGACCACCTGCTCGCGCACGGCTTCACCCTGCGGGACCACGACGGGCGCCCGACCCGCTGGGGAATGTACGCTCCGGAGCGGCTGAACGCGGACCCGCACTGGGTCGTCGAGCGCGGGCTGAACTCCCTCAGCCTGCTCGCCTATCTGAGTGCCGCGGCACACGTGACTGGGGATGGCCGCTACACCGCGGTGGCGGCGGAGTTGGCCGCGCGGCACGGCTACGCGCAGAACCTATTCCACCCCAAGTTCCAGACGGGCCCGGGCTCAGGCAACCAGTCGGACGACGAGATGGCCTTCATGTGTTTCTACACCCTGCTGAACACGACCCGCGACGCGGCCCTGCGGGAGAGGGCGCTGACCGCATGGTGCGTGTACTGGGGTCTCGAGGCCGCGGAGCGGAATCCGTTTTTCGCCTTCGCCTACGCCGCGCACGCTGAAGGCCGGACCCTGCGCAACCTGTGGGGCGAGTTCCCGATCTCCCCCGCGGCAGGGTGGCTGGAGGACGCCGCCGCGACCCTGCGTGGATTCCCGCTGGATCGCCTCAACTGGCCGCTCCGCAACGCGCACCGCCTAGACGTCGTGCCGCTCCCTGCGGTGCAGGCGAGGGACCCGCACGAGCCGGGGAACGAGGGCCGGGGCCACGGGCGCGACGGGCGGGTTCTGCCGGTGGAAAACCGGCACTTCAACCACTGGAACACGGACCCGTGGCAGCTCGATTACGGCGGCCGCGGGGATGTCCTCGGTGCGGGCACGGTGTTCCTGCTCCCCTACTACTTGGGCCTGCACCACGGGTACGTCGCGAAGCCATGAACCCGCCCCTGCCCCACGCCGGCGACCGCTGGCTGCGCGGCCTGCAGGCCGTGGGGGACAACCCGGCGCTGGCGGCGATTCGCGCGGGGATGGTGGCCCTCGTCCCGTTGACCATCCTCGGCGGCCTTTTCTTGGTCCTCACGCACCTGCCGTGGCCGGGCGGCGCGGCCCTGCCCGCGGCGTGGAAGCCCGCCCTTGAGGTCCCCGTCACCGCAACCTTCGGCCTGCTCGCGGTGTTCGCCTGCTTCGCGATCGCGCACGACTTCGCGGGCCGGCTGGGGCTCGACGCGGCCGGCTCGGCGCTCCTCGCCACGCTCTGCTTCCTGCTGCTGCAGGTGAAGCCGGGCGCGCCCGGCCTGGACCCGGCCGCGCTCGGTTCGGCGGGACTCTTCACGGCGATCCTGGTGGCACTGGTGGCGGTGCGGGTGAAGGCGTGGTTCGTCGCGCGCGGCCTTGTGATCCGGCTCCCCGGGGAGGTGCCCCCGGTGGTGGCGGAATCCTTTTTGTCGCTCGTCCCGCTGGTCGCACTGGCGGGCGGCTTCTGGGCGCTGCGTTTCCTGCTGGGGCTGGACCTCAACGCGGCCGTGCAGGCGGCCTTCGCGCCGCTCGTCTTCGCCCTCGACACCCTGCCCGGCATCCTCGTCTACGCGCTCCTGGTGACGCTGCTCTGGTCCGTGGGGGTCAACGGCGACAACACCCTCGACGCGGTGGTCGCGCCCGTGTTCCTGCAGTTACTCGCCGCGAACGTGGCCGCGCTGGCGGAGGGTCGGCCCCCGCCGCACGTCACCGCCAACGGCTTCTTCTCAACGTTCGTCAACGTGGGCGGCACCGGGGCGACGCTGGGCCTCGCGCTGGTGCTCTGGCGGTCGCGGGACCCGGGGCTGCGCCAGGTGGCGCGGCTCTCGCTGCCCACGCAGGTCTTCCAGATCAACGAGCCGATCTTCTTCGGCGTGCCGATCGTGCTGAACCCGCTCCTGATGGTCCCGTACATCCTCAACGCGCTGCTCCTCACGGCGGGCACCTACGCGCTGATGGCGGCGGACCTGGTGTCACGGCCCGTCCTCAACATCCCGTGGACGACCCCGCCGGTGATCGGCCACTACCTGATCACGGGCGGCGACTGGCGGGCCGCGGTGTGGGGCGTCGTCTCGCTCGCGCTGGCGACGCTGGTGTACCTGCCCTTCGCCCGCGCGCTGGAACGGAGCCGCCGCGCGGCCGCGCCCGCCCCGGAAGATTCCCGCCGATGAGCCGCGCGCCGTTCCTCGCCGGGGTGGTCGAGGGCTTCTACGGGCGCCCGTGGACGCCCGCCCAGCGTCACGCGCTCGTGGGGCGGCTCGGCGCCCTTGGCCTCAACACCTACTTGTACGCGCCGAAGGACGACCTGCGCCACCGGGCGCGCTGGCGCGAGGCTTACCCGGCGGCGGAGGCGGAGGCCCTGCGGGACCTGATCGTGGCATGCGGTCGGGCGGGGGTGGAGTTCATTTACGCGCTCGCGCCGGGACTGGACCCGGCCTTCGCCCGGCCGGACGGGCTGGCGGCGCTTGAGGCAAAGGCGGGGCAGCTCGCCGGTTTGGGGGCGCGGCACTTCGCGGTGCTGTTCGATGACATCATCCCCGCCCCCGCCTCGGGCCAACTCGGCGCGACGGAGCACGACGCGGCGCCGCAGGTCGCCTACGCCCACCACCTGCGGCGGTGGCAGCGCCGGCGGGATCCCGCCGCGCGGCTCCTCTTCTGCCCGACGCCCTACTGCGGGCGGATGGCCGGCGAGGTCACCGCCTCGGGCTACCTGCGCCACCTCGGCGCGCACCTTGATCTCACCGTGGACGTGATGTGGACCGGGCCGGAGATCATCTCGGAGACCATCACCCCGGCGGATCTCGTCGGGCTCACCTCGGTGCTGCGGCGCCGGCCCCTGATCTGGGACAACCTGTTCGCGAACGACTACGACCTGCGGCGTCTGTACCTCGGCCCCTACGCGGGCCGGCCTGCGACGCTGCGGGGAGCCACCAGCGGCGTGCTGCTCAACCCGAACTGCGAGTTTGCCGCCCACCGTCCCGCGCTGGAGACGTTCGCCGCGTGGGTCGCCGGTGACGATTACGACCCGGGGCGGGCGCACGCCGCGGCGCGGGAGGTCTGGCACGCGGACTGGCGCTGCCTCGAAGCGGGCGGCGGTTCCACTCTCCTGCCCCCCGATCTGCTCGCGCTGCTTTGCGACTGCCTGCACCTGCCCTTCGCCCACGGCTCCCGGGCCGAGGCGTGGCGGGCCGACGTCGCGGCCGCCCTGCAGGGAGACGTAGCCGCGATCGCGCGGGCCCGGGGAGGCTGCGTCCGGCTCGCGAGCCTCTTCGAGCACCTCACGCGCCTCGAGGACCGCCAGTTGCTGCACACCGTCTACCGCCTCGCGTGGGAGTTGAAGGAGGAGGCTGGTCTGATCGCGGGCTACCTTGATTGGCGCGCACGGGGGGCGGCCCCGGGGTCCGCATTCCACTCCGCGGAGCACCGGCCGCGCACCTACCGCGGCGGATTGGTGGCGGACCTGCAACGCCTGCTGCCGATGCGACCGGACGGCAGCTTCACCCCGGCACCCCAGCAATGACCCCCCGTAACCTGGACGCTTTCACCCTGCGGCTCGCGGAGCCCTGCGACCGCGCGGCGTGCTACGCAGTGTGCCTCGGCACCGGGGACAGCGGCCGCGACGCGACGCACCTCCACGCGGATCCGGAGGCACTGGGCCACGTTTACGTCGGGGCCTACCTGTCCTTCGAGCCGGAGCTGGCGCTCGTCCTCGAGGATGCCGCGGGCGTCTGTGGCTACGCGCTGGCCGCCCTCGACACCCGGGCGTTCCAGCGCCGCTACGTTGGGGAGTGGCTTCCGCCGCTGCGGTCGCTCCGGCCCGCGCCGTCCGGTCCCGCGGAGCGGTGGAGCCGCGACGAGCAGCTCTGGAACCTTTACCATCATCCGGAGCTGTTCATCCCGGAACCTTACGCGGACCACCCGTCACACCTGCACATCGACCTGCTCGCGCGGGCGCAGGGGCGCGGCCTCGGGCGGGAGATGATGGCTGAAGTGCTCGCGCGGCTGACGGAACGGGGATCGCCGGGCGTGCACCTCGCGATGGCGGCCGACAATCACCGGGCAGCGAGGTTCTACGCCCGGCTGGGTTTCCGCGAGCTGGCCCGGGGAGCCGATGCGGTTTACCTGGGCCGAAGCCTGCAATGAGGGCGCCCCTGCTCCAGCCCGCCACGGAGGTTTCCACCCTCCCGCGACGCCAGCTTTTATCGGTCCAGACCGCGGGGGTGATCGAGGCGGGTATCCGGTCAGGCCGCTGGACGCGCGAGTTGCCAGGGCAACACGAACTGTGCCGGCAGTTGGTCGTCAGCCGTAAGACCATCCGCGTGGCCCTGCAGGCCCTCCATCACCGCGGACTGGTCACCCTCCGGCAGGGGCTTCCCACCGCGGTGCCTCCCGCGCGAGGCCGCGCGACGGCCGCCCGGGGAGTGCGTCGGGTGCTGCTGCTGTTGCCGGAGCCCCTATGGCGGCTCCGCCCTTCGGTCGGCCGCTGGGTGAGCGAACTCCGGCCCCGCCTGCTGGAAGCGGGCCTCGGGCTGGAGCTGGTGGAGGGTGGCCGGGCCTACGGCGCCCGCCCGGAATCGGCCCTGACGCACCTCGCCCACACGCATCCGCGGTCCGCGTGGGTGGCGTTTGCGGGCACCCTGGCCCTGCAACGCTGGCTGCACGCGAGCAGCCATCCCGCGGTCATTGTGGGATCTGTCTTTCCCGGGCTGGAACTAGCCTCCATCGAGTATGACCACGCGGCCATCGCGCGGCACGCCGCCGCGCGCCTGCGGGCACTCGGCCACGAGCGCACGGCGATTCTGCTGCGCCGCACCGGATCCGCCGCCGACGCCACCACCTGCGCCGCCTTCGCCGCCGGCCTCGGGGAAGGCGCCCCCGCGCCCGTCCTGCTCGCGCACGAGGCCGGGATGCCCAACATCGCCCGCCGGGTCGCGCGCCTGATCGCCCTGCGCCCGCGCCCGACGGCGCTGTTCGTGACCAAGACCCTCGCGGTCCCGGCCGCATACACCCTGCTTTCGTCGGCCGGCCTCGCCGTACCCCGTGACCTCGCCCTGGTCTGCCGGGAGGACGACCCTTTCCTCGACTACCTAGCCCCCTCGGTGGCCCGCTATGGCACCGATCCCGCGGCCATCGCACGAAAGCTCGCGGTGCTGCTGGGGCGGATCGCCGCCGGGGAGTCGCTCAGGATCACCCACGATCTCCTCCAGCCCCGCTTCATCCCGGGAGGCTCGCTGGCGCCCCCATCCGGGCGTGGGGGCGGCGCCTGAGCTGCGAGCCGCCGCGCACCGGACGGCCACTTGTCTCCCGGGGAGACAGGAATTCCGGGCCTGCCCAGGGCGGCCAGGCCAGCCTCTGTCACCGCACCCCCATGAGAAATCCCCGTCCCCTGCTCACGCGCGCGCTGCTCGTCCTCGCGTGCCTCGTGGTGCCGGCCCGCCTCGCCGCGCAAGCCACCGGCACCGTCACCGGCCAGATCGTGAACGAGGCCACCGGCAAGACCCTTGGCAGCGCCACCGTCGCCCTCGCCGGCACGGCGGACGCGACCGTCACCGATCGGGAGGGCAGCTTCGTGCTGTTGCGCGTCCCCGCCGGTGAGCGTTCGCTCCTCGTCAGCTATCCCGGCCTAACGCCGAAGACCGTGCGGGTGAACGTGGCTGCTGGCGAGAACCCGGTGCCGACCATCACTCTTTCCTACGAAGTCTACCGCCTCGATTCATTCGTGGTCGCCGCCGATCGCCACAGCCTCCGCCTGGACCCGTTGTACCCGGCGCTGGAGGTTTACCTTTCCGAACTCGCCGGCGACCGCCCGCCGCGCCAGAACCCCCGATAAGCCCCGCCCCGCGCCCCCGTTTCCCCGCGCCCATGGTTTCCCCTTCCTCCCCCCAACCCCCGGTCGGACTCATCGGCCTCGGCCTGCTGGGCAGCGCCCTGGCCGAGCGCCTGCTCGGCGGCGGCCTGCCCGTGCTGGGGCACGACCTCGATCCCGCGCGTCACAATGCGCTGGTGCGGGTCGGGGGCGAAGTCGCGCGCGATGCCGCGGACGTCTTCGCGCGGTGCCGCCGCGTGCTGCTGAGCCTGCCGACACACGTAGAGGTGAAGGCGGTGCTGGCCGCCGCCGGCACCGCGGCGCGGCCGGGCCACGTGATCCTCGACACGACCACCGGTGACCCGGAGGCCACAGCCGCGCTCGCAGCCGAACTCGCCGCGCGCGGCGTATCGTACTTGGACGCCACCGTGTCCGGCAGCAGTTCCCAGCTGCGGGAGGGCGCGGCGGTGCTGATGGTGGGCGGCGAGACGGAGGCGTTCGCGGCCTGCGGGGACCTGCTCGCGCCGCTGGGCCACGCGACCTTCCATTGCGGCGGCGCAGGGGCCGGTGCCCGGATGAAGCTGGTCACCAATGTCGTGCTCGGGCTGAACCGGGCGGCGCTGGCCGAGGGTCTCGCGCTCGCGCAGGGACTGGGCCTCGACGCCCGCCAAGCCTTGGCGGTGATGCAGGGCGGCCCCGCCTACTCCCGGATTATGGACCGCAAGGGCGAACGGATGCTGTCCGGCAACTTCGTGCCCGAGGCCCGCCTGTCCCAACACCTTAAGGACGTGCGGCTGATTCTGGAACAGGGTGACGCCGCCGGCCTGCCGATGACGCTCAGCCACGCCCACCGCGCGATCCTCGAGGAGGCCGAGGCGGCGGGGCTGGGGGCCTTGGACAACAGCGCTATCATCCGCGTTCTCACCGCGCGCGCGGGGGCCACTGGAACCCAATGACCACCACGGCCCTTACCCCCCGCGCCCGCTACGCGGTGCTCGCCGCCGCCTTTGGCGCCCTGCTGTTCGACGGCCTCGAGCTCGGCCTGATGCCGCTGGTCTCGCTCTCGGTTACCAAATCCCTCGTCGGCGCTGCCTACACGCCCACGCTCGGTGGCGACTGGTTCGCCCGGTACACGGCGGCCCTGATGGGCGGAGCGGCGATCGGGGGCATTTTGCTCGGGGCGCTCGGTGACCGCATCGGGCGCACGCGCGCGATGGGCATCAGCATCCTGTTCTATTCGGTGTTCGCCGGGGTGGGAGCCTGGGTCACGACCCAGGAGCAGATGCTCGCCCTGCGTTTCTTCGTCGGCCTCGGCGTGGGCGGCGTCTGGCCCAACGCGGTCGCCCTGGTGGCCGAGTCCTGGCCCGACAAATCGCGGCCCGTCGTGGCGGGCCTGATGGGCGCCGCGATCAACTCGGGGATTTTGCTGCTGTCGCAGGTCGCGCAGTTCCATCCGGTGACCCCGGACTCGTGGCGATGGTTGTTTTACCTCGCCGGCGCTCCGGCCGTGCTGGGCGTCGCGGTGATGCTGTTTCTCCCGGAGTCGCCGACCTGGCTGGCTTCCCGCGCCAAGGCCGGGGAACCGAAACCGCAGGCACCCTTGCGCGAGCTCTTCCGCCCGCCCCTTTTGCGGATCACGCTGGTTGGCATCTTGCTCGGCTCGATCCCGCTCGTCGGGGCGTGGGCCGCGAGCAAATGGATGATCCCGTGGGCGGACGAGATCGGCCGGGCCGTCGAGTCAAACTACAAGGCGATGACGCAAGGCTGGTGGGCGAAGGGCGCGATCCTCGGGAGCCTGATCGGCGCCCAGATCGCCGCCCTGCTCGGCCGCCGCGTGTCCTATTTCCTGATCAGCGTGGGCGCTTTCGCGCTGACGTGGGCGATGTTCCAGCTGACCGCGCCGCTGCAGCCGAGCTTCCTGCCGATCGTCTTCGCGCAGGGTCTGGTCGCGACGCTCTTCTTCGGCTGGCTGCCCCTGTACCTGCCCGAACTTTTCCCGACCGCCGTGCGCGCGACGGGCAGCGGGATCTCCTACAATGTCGGCCGCTTCGCCACCGCCATCGGGGTGCTCGCCGCGGGCGCCCTCTTCACCGCCCTCGGCGGCAGTTACGCCCGGGTCGGCGCGGCCGCCTCCTTCATTTACGCGGCGGGCATCCTCGTCATCTGGCTCGCCCCCGAGACCAAGCGCCAATCCCTCGCGAAATGAAAGCCCTCCTCCGCCTGCCCGCTCTCCTCGCCGCGCTAGCCACCACCGCCCCCGCCGGCGAGCCTGTCACCTTCACGCGCTTCGCCGACCGGGTCCGGATCGAGATCGGTGGACGGCACTTTTCCGACTACCTGCACGCCGGTTGGCCGAAACCCTGTCTCTACCCGATTCTCGACGCCGACGGCACCGCCTACACCCGTGACTTTCCCTTCAAGAAGAACCCGGCTGAGGTGCCCGATCACGACTGGCACCGCGGGGTCTGGTTCGCGCACGGGGCCGTCAACGGCCACGACCTCTGGCGGGAACTGCCCGACCGGAAGACCGGCCGCGTGCGCTTGGAGCGGATCGTGGAGACGCGTGACGGCCCGGACGGGCGGCTGCGTGTCCGCAGCGTCTGGGAGACGGCGGACGGGAAGCCGCTGCTGACCGACGAGACCACCCTGCGCATCGCGCGGGAGGGCGCGGTGACCCGCCTCGACTACGAGGTGCGCCTGTTCGCGACCCACGGGCCGGTGACCCTGGGTGACACCGAGGAGGGCACGATGGCGGTGCGGGTGAACGAGGCCCTGCGCGTGACCCACGGCAAGGGGGCCACCAAGCGCCCTGGCACGGGCCGGCTGGTGAACGCGAACGGGGACGCCGGCATTCCGGCGTGGGGCAAGCGCGCGGCGTGGGCCTCGTACAGCGGGGGCCTGTCCGACGGAAGGGTGATCGGCGTGGCGCTGCTGGAACACCCAGGCAACTTCCGGCATCCGACCTGGTGGCACGCGCGCGACTACGGCCTGCTCTCGGCGAACCCGTTCGGCCGCCACGATTTCGAAAAGCTGAAGGACCAGTCGAAGGCCGGCGATCACGTGATCCCCGCGGGCGGCGAGCTGGCGCTGCGTTACCGCCTGATCTTCCACCGCGGGGACGAGAAGGCGGCGCGCATCCGCGAGGAGTTCGAGGCGTACGCCTCCGCCGCCGTTTCACGATGAGCAGAATCCTGCTGCTGCAACTGCTGCTGGCCGCGACGGCGTTCGCCGCCGGCCCGGCTCCGCGCCCCAACTTTGTCTTCATTATGGCCGATGACCTCGGCTACGGGGACATCGGGCCTTTCGGCCAGCAACGCATCCGCACCCCGAACCTCGATCGCCTCGCCGCGGAGGGCACCTGCTTCACCCACTACTACGCCGGCGGTTCCGTCTGCTCCCCCACCCGCAGCGTGCTGATGACCGGCCAGCACACGGGCCACACCCGCATCCGCGGCAACCACGGCCGGGCCGGCCTCGCGCGCGTCCCGCTGCTCGCGTCCGACGTGACCGTCGCGGAGGTCGTGAAGTCGGCCGGCTACGCCACCGCGATCGCCGGAAAGTGGGGGCTCGGCGAACCCGGCACGGAGGGGATCCCCAACCGGCAGGGTTTCGACCGCTGGTTCGGCTACCTCAACAACGACCTCGCCGAATTTTACTACCCGGAGAAAATCTGGCGCAACGAGGAGGAGATCACGCTGCCCGGCAACCTGGGCGGCCAGCGCGGACAGTACTCCAACGATCTGATGACGGAGGAGGCGATCGCGTTCATCGACGACCACCGCGACCGGCCGTTTTTCCTCTATCTCGCCTACACCAGCCCGCACTCGCTGCTCGAGGTCCCGGAAGACTCGCTCGCCGAGTACCGCGGCAGGTTTCCCGAGCCGGCGGCCGACGGGACCGGCGGGAAAAACCAGGTGCCGGAGCCGCGGGCCACGTTCGCCGCGATGGTGACGCGGCTCGACCGCGAGGTGGGCCGGGTGCTGGAACGCCTCCAAAGGCACGGTCTGGAGCGGAACACCGTGGTGTTTTTCTGCTCGGACAACGGCGCCCCGGCGCGGGCGGGAATCGCGGATTTCTTCGGGAGCGCCGGTGGCCTCCGCGGGAACAAGGGCTCGCTTTTCGAGGGTGGGATCCGCGCGCCGATGATCGTGCGCTGGCCGGGGCAGGTTCCCGCTGGGCAGCGCAGCGATTACCCTTGGGGCGGCTGGGATGTGCTGCCGACGGCGGCCGCCCTCGCTGGCGTGGCGCCGCCGCCCGGCGTCGACGGCATCAGCGTCGTGCCGGCATTGCGCGGCGAGGTGAGGGAACGCACCGGTCCCTTTTACTGGGAGCACCACCAGAAGACCTTCTCGCAGGCCGTGCGCGAGGGACGCCTCAAGGCCGTGCGCGAGAACCCGTCGGCGCCCATCCTCGTCTTCGATCTTGCCGCCGATCCCGCCGAGACGCGCGACTTCGCGGCCTCGCAGCCGGCGTTCGTCGCCCGCGCCCGGGACCTTTTCCGCTCCGCCCGCACCGAAAGCGCACACTGGCCCGTCCCCGACGGGAAAACCAAATCCCGATGAATACCCTCACCCGACGTCACTTTGTCCGCGCGGCCGCCGGCGCCGCCCTCGCCTTCCCCGCCCTGCGCCTCGGCGCCGCGGGTTCCAACCAGGACATCCGCGTCGCGGTGATCGGGCTCGGCGGCAAGGGTCGCGGCCACACCCGGATGCTGCTCAAGTTCCCCGGCGCGCGGCTTACCGCGCTGTGCGACGTCGATCCCCAGCGCCTCGCGGAACAGGTCGCGGCGGCCAAGGAGGCCGGCGTCACCGTTGCCGCCGCCACCGATCCGCGGCGCATCCTTGAGCGGGCGGACGTCGATGCGGTGGTCATCGCCACCCCGAACCACTGGCACGCCGTGCTGACCGCCTGGGCCTGCCGCGCGGGCAAGGATGTGTACGTCGAGAAACCCGTTTCACACAGCCTCGGCGAGGGCCCGCGGATGCTCGCCGCGGCGGCGCGCCACGGGCGCATCGTGCAGTCGGGCACGCAGTACCGTTCCGACGAGGGCATCCGGGCGGCGACGGCGTGGATCCGCGAGGGGCACATCGGCCGGCCCCGTTCCGCGCACGTCGCCTGGTACGAGTACCGCCCCGGGATCGGCCGCGCGGCCCCCCACCTGCCCGCGGGCCTCGACTACGACCTTTACTGCGGTCCCGCGCCCGCGGACCCGCTCACCCGCCCGAAGCTGCATTACGACTGGCACTGGTTCTGGTCGACCGGCGACGGCGACCTCGGCAACAGCGGTGTGCACCCGATCGACGCCTGCCGCTATATGGCGGGACTCACCGGACTCCCCCGACGCGTCCGCGGCCTCGGGGGCCGATTCGGGGTCGACGACGCGGCGGAGACGCCCAACACCCAGCTCACGCTCGTCGACTACCCGGGCCTCCCGATGCTGGTAGAGAACCGGAACCTGCCGGCCAAAGCAGGCCAGCGGGCGATGGACGCGTTCCGCGGCATCCGCGAGGGCTTCGCGCTCGACTGCGAAGGCGGCGCCTTCGTGGGCCTGAAGGGCGGCGGCGCCATCTACGATCGCGAGGGCAAACGCCTCCGCCAATT
The DNA here is from genome assembly GCA_016871775.1 of Verrucomicrobiota bacterium. Classification (GTDB taxonomy): domain Bacteria; phylum Verrucomicrobiota; class Verrucomicrobiia; order Opitutales; family Opitutaceae; genus ER46. Next base: position 22,853 of record VHCI01000027.1, read on the forward strand.
TCCCGGCGAGGGTGGCGGCCGGCATATGGCGAACTTCCTCGACGCGGTTCGCACCCGGCGCGGCGCGGACCTGAACGCGCCGCTCGCGGAAGGCCACGCCTCCTCCGCGGTCTGCCACCTCGGCAACCTTTCGTGGCGGCTCGGACGCGAGGACTCCCTGGCGGCCTGCCGCGAGGCGGTCCGCGCGCACGCCGGCGCCGCGGAGGTTGTGGACCAGTTGGCGGGGCACCTGAAGGCGAACCAGCTCGACCTCGGGCAGGCGCGTTTCCGCGTCGGCCCCTGGCTGGAGGTGGCGCCGGACACCGGGGTGCTCACATCCGTCGAGGGCGCCAGCGTCGCCGAACTCGCGGCGGCCCGCCGTCTCGCCGAGGGCAGCTGGCGCGCCCCCTACGGATTCGAGGCCTGATCGCTCCGGCGGGCCGCCCGTCCGCCCCACGGCCACCGCCGCGGCGAGGAAGACAAGGAACTCCCCTAGGACTGCCGCCAATGCAACGGCCCGAGCGCGCTTCCCAGCCCGGGCAGCGCCAGGCCTAGCGCGGCCAACACCGTCCCCCAGCCCGGATACAACCCGTGGAGCGGCCCGGTCAGCCAGCCGGCGGCTACGCCCGCTCTCCGGAAGGTACCGCATGCCGGATACGGACTCGTCCGCGGAGCGGGGAAGGGGCGCGACCGAGGGAGGAAACCGTCTCCAGGCGCCGGCGCAAGCCAAACGCGGCGCGCAGCACCGCAGGGAAACTGGTGGACCAGATCGGGATCAAACCGACGACCTCATCGTTGCGAACGATGCGCTCTATCAACTGAGCTACTGGCCCGCGTGAAGGAAAAGGTTCGGAGAAAACAGTCCGGCAAGTAAACACCATTTTTCGCCCGCGCTCACCGGCCGAGCACGTGGCGCACGAGGAGCAGCCCGAGCGGCAGCAGCACCAGCAAGACCGTGGCCAGCAACAGCCACGACCGCGCCCGCTCCGCCGCCTGCCGTTCCTCCTCTGTGGGCTCCATCGAGGGACAACGCAACCGGCCCCCAACCGACCCTCAAGGCGGAAACGCGCCGGAGGGTTTCGCTGGCGTCGCCCGTCTCTCCGTGGCACGCGGTAGGGATGCCTACCCGTACCGCCCCGCCCCAGCACTGGCTGGTGAAGTCCGAGCCCGAGACCTACTCCTGGGCCGACTTCCAGCGCGAACGCGCCACCGCGTGGACCGGCGTGCGCAACTATTCCGCCCGGCTGAACCTGCTCGCGATGCGCGAGGGCGACCGTGTGCTCTTCTACGAGAGCGTCTCCACCAAGGCGGTGGTCGGCACCGCCCGTGTGGTGCGGACCGCCTTCCCCGATTCCACCGCCCCCGGCGAGAACTGGGTCGCGGTGCAACTCGAGGCCGGAGAACCTCTCACGGCCCCGGTCACGCTCGCTCGGGTCAAGGCTGAGCCCGCCCTGAAGGCAATGGCCCTGCTCCGGCTCTCGCGACTGTCGGTCCAGCCCCTCACCGCTGCGGAGTACGCTCGTGTCGTGCGGCTCGGCGCTGGCTGAACGGGGCCTCGCCGCTCGACACCGGACACCATTTGGGCGTGACTGCCCCCGTGACTGCCTTCGCCCAGCTCACCCTGCTCGCCCCTGGACTTCTCGGCGGCTCCGTGGCCCGCGCCGCCCGCGACGCCGGGCTCGCCCGGCGCATCGTGCTCTGGGCCCGCCGCCCGGAAACCCGCGCCGCGCTGCGCGGCCAAACTTGGTGCGACGCCGCGCCCGACACGCTGGAAGAGGCGGCCACAGGGGCCAGCCTCGTGGTGATCGCCAGCCCGGTAGACCAGATCGCGACCCTCGCCGCACGGGTCCGTCCGGCGCTGCCCGCCGGGGCACTTGTCACGGACGTCGGAAGCGTTAAGGCGGAGGTTTGCCGCGCCGCCGCGGACGCGCTCGGGGACCGGGCGGTGTTCGTCGGCGCGCACCCCATGGCCGGTTCGGAAAAGACCGGCTGGGAGCATTCGCGGGCCGACCTGTTCCAAGGCCGCGCCTGCTTCATCACGCCGCGGCCGGAGACGCCCCCTGCGGCCGTCGAAACGGTCGCGGCCTTCTGGCGCGCGCTCGGTTGCCGGGTATCTGCGGTTTCGCCGGCCATGCACGACCGGATCGTCGCCCACATCAGTCACCTACCACAGCTCGCGGCCTCGGCCCTCTGTGCTACCCTTGCCGGACGCGATCCCGGCTGGCGCGAGTTCGCGGGTGGGGGCCTGCGGGACACCACCCGCATCGCCGGCAGCGATCCGGGACTCTGGCGCACCATCCTCGCGCAAAACCGCGCCGAGGTGCTCGCGGCCCTCGACCTCTACCTCAGGGAACTGCAGGGCGCCCGCGCCGCGCTGGCCGGAGATGATCTCACGGCGGTGACCGAGCTGCTCGAACGCGGCCGCGCGTACCGCGCCGGCGTCGCCCCGGCCCCCTGAACCGATGGATCCCGCCCCGTTGCTCGCCCGGCGAGTCGCCCTCTTTGAGGCGGCCCTTGATCGCCTGACACCGCTGGCGGACACCCGCCCCGCCCGCCTCCACCAAGCGATGCGCTACAGCCTCGAGGCGGGCGGCAAGCGCCTCCGCCCCGTGCTTTGCCTCGCCGCCGCGGAACTCTGCGGGGCTTCGCCCGAAGACGCGCTGCCCGCCGCCGTGGCCCTCGAATGCGTCCACACCTACTCCCTGATCCACGACGACCTGCCGTGCCTGGACAACGATGACCTTCGCCGCGGCCGCCCCGCTCTCCACCGGGCCTTTGATGAGGCGACCGCCCTGCTCGCCGGCGACGCCCTGCTCACCCACGCCTTCGTGCTGCTGAGCACCGTCCACGCTGGCTGCCCCGCCCTCGCCCACGCCCTGATCCGGGAACTGGCGGACGCCGCCGGCAGTCGCCGCCTGATCGGCGGGCAAATGGAGGACGTGCTCGCCGAGAAAAGGCCGGACGTCTCCGCCGCGGATCTGGAGTTCATCCATCGCAACAAGACCGCGGCGATGCTGGAGGCCTCCCTGGTAATGGGCGGACTTGTCGCCGGCGCCCCGGAAGGAACCCTGGCGGCGCTCCGCCGCGCCGGCAACCACCTCGGGCTCTGCTTCCAGATTGTGGACGACATCCTCGATGCCACCGCGAACCCAGCCACGCTGGGGAAGACGCCCGGCAAGGACGCCCGCGCCGGCAAGGTGACCTATGTCAGATTGCACGGGCTGGAAACCGCGCGGCGGCTGGCGTCCGAACAGACCGAGGCCGCGCTTCGCGAGCTGGCGGCCGTCCCCGGGGAATCGGCCTTCCTGCGTGCGCTGGTCGCCAGCCTTGCCCGCCGCGATCGTTAGGACTTGCCGGCGGCGGCCGTCGAGAGCTTGAACTCCACCGACTCGCGCAAGGCTTCCCAGCTGGCGTCGATGATGTTGTCGCTCACCCCGACCGTGCCCCAGATGCGCGCGCCGTCGCCGCTCTCGATCAGCACGCGCGTGCGGGCCCCGGCGCCGCGGGTCCCCTCGAGGATCCGGACCTTGTAATCGCGCAGGACGACGTCGCGCAGGACCGGGTAGGTGCCCTCCAGGGCGAGGCGGAGCGCCCGGTCCAAGGCGCCGACGGGACCGGCGTCCTCAGCCACGGTATGGACCGTGCGGTCGTCGACCTTAAGCTTCACGGTGGCCTCGGCCACAAGCTCGCCCCGGTGCTGCTCGATGATCACGCGGTAGCCCTCGACCTCGAAGAACGAGCGCTGGGAGCCAAGGTGCCGCTCGACGAGGAGCCGGAAGGAGGCGTCCGCCGCCTCATACTCGTAGCCGCGGAACTCGCGGGCCTTGAGCTCGTCGATCATCCCCTTCATCTCAGGCCGCCGTTCATCCAGCTCGATGCCGAGCTCGCGGGCCTTGAGCGTGAGGCTGGTCCGACCCGCCATATCGGAGACAAGGACCCTCGTGCGGTTCCCGATCAGCGCCGGATCGATGTGCTCGTAGCTGCGGGCCACCTTGCCGGCGGCGTTGGCGTGAAGGCCTCCCTTGTGGGCGAAGGCGGAGAGGCCGACAAACGGAGCCTTCGGGTCCGGCCGCAGGTTCGCGAGGTCATCAAAGAAAAGCGAGAGGTCGCGCAACTGGCCCAGTTGGGGCCGGCAATGCGCCCTGCGATCCAGCTTCAGGAACAGATTCGGCAGGATCGTAGTGAGGTTCGCGTTCCCGACGCGCTCCCCGTAGCCGTTGATCGTACCCTGCACGAGGGAGGCGCCGGCGGCCACCCCCGCGAGGGAGAGCGCCACCCCGAGCCCGCAGTCGTTGTGGCAGTGCACGCCGACCCGCTCCGCCCCGAACTCGCGCACGACCCGCGCGACAATCTCGCGGAACTCCTCCACCATCGTGCCACCGTTGGTGTCGCAAAGGGTGAGGTTGCTTGCGCCGCCGCGGATCGCCGCCGCCAGGGTCCGCAGGGCGTAGTCGGGATCCGCCTTGTACCCGTCGAAGAAATGCTCCGCGTCGTGGATCACCTCGCGGCCGGCCGCGACCAAGTGCCGGGCAGAATCCTCAATCATCGCGAGGTTTTCCTCGAGGGTCGTGCGCAGGATCTCGGTGACGTGCAGGTTCCACGTCTTGCCCACGATCGTCAGGACGGGCATCCCGCTGTCCAACAGCGTCCTCAATTGAGCGTCGTCGCCCGGGCGGACGCCCGCCCGGCGGGTCGAGCCGAAGGCGGCGAGCCGCGCGTGGCGCAGGCGCAGGTGCTTGGCCTCCTGGAAGAAGGTGATGTCCCGCGGGTTGGAGCCCGGGAAGCCGCCCTCGATGTAGTCGACGCCGAACTGGTCCAGCTTCTCGGCGATGAGCAGCTTGTCCGCGACCGAGAAGCTAATCCCCTCCCCCTGCGTGCCGTCGCGGAGGGTCGTGTCGTAGATTTTTAGGGGGAAGCTCATGGCAACTCGCCATCCTTGGGCGCCGCTCCGGGACTGGCAAGGGAGCATTTGGCCGTCTCACGCTCAAGCAGCCAGCCGAGCAGGCCCTGCGCCAGGCCGTGGCATTGCGGCTGCACGCGGCCGTCCGCGACGCCCAGCCGGCGGAGGGCCAGCCGGACCCCGGCGGGCGTGTCGCCGAGGAACCAGTGAAACCACCACGCTCGGAGCCCCGCGCCACCCTCCGCGGCCGCGAGCGGCAGCAGCGCGTCCGTGATCAGGTTGTCGAACCGCCCGCCCGCCGGACCCGGAATGCCCAGCCCGGTCGCCAGCTCCGCCCGGACCCGGCGCAGCGCGAGCCGGCGGCGCTCCATCCCGGTTTCCCCCGCCTCCTCGGCGGGCGGCCTCCGTTCCGCCCAAATTCGGAACCAGCCGGGCCAGTCCGGACCGTTCCGCTGCCACGCGGCATACGTGCGCAACCGGAGTGACGGCTGGTTGGCGGGGCGCACCCCCTGCACCCGCCAGGCACCCTCCTCCGACTCCCACGCTACCGACGGGTCCACCCGGCCCTGCACCCAGTCTTCGCGCGGGAAGGCGGCGGCGACGCGCAGCATTGGCGCCCGGTTCGCGCCGTACCCGAGCACCTCGAGGGCGGCGTGATGGCAGGCTGCGTCCCAGCCCAGCCGCCGGAGGCACAGGCCGGCAAAACGCACCTTCTGGGCCCAGCGCCGCGCCGCCTGCGCCGCGAGTTCCCGCCGCAGTTCCGCCAGCGGTAGCGGGGCGAGGGCCTCCACGAGGCCGAGCCACATGTCGCCAGCGAGCGTCTCGACCGCGTCGTCGGCGGCAAACTCCTCCAGTCCGCGATGGAGGAGCGGTAGGAGAGCCGCGACGGGGATTTCCACCCCTGCCAAGCCCCGGGTGACCAGCCCTGCGGCCGGTGGGAACAGCACGACGTGGAGGAGCACGCCCGCGTAGGCGGGATCGCGGGCGTGGCCGTGCGCGTCCCAATCCCGCGTGTCGAGGTGGACCTCGATGTCGCCGGTGACGGGTGGATCCGCGCCGAAGGCGATGCGGGCACCCAAGAAGTCGGGGCCGGCAAGGTGGTTCCAGCGCCCCGGGTCGAGGACGCGGACCGGTCGTCCCGCGGCGGTGGCGAGCGCGGCGCGCTCGAAGTCCCCGCGCCACCAGATCTTCTGCAGGAGGCGTTCCGGGAAAAGGAAGCCCCCGTAGAGGCCCTGATATTCGGCGAGCGAAGCGATGGCGTGCACGGGGTGGGAGGCTGGCGTCGGCAGGGGCGGTAGCACGCCGTGCGAGGCCCCGAAACGCGGGTGGATGCGGCCGGAGAAAGCTGGACCCGTGAAGGCGGATGCGTGAGCATCCTACGGTCTGACCGGAGAGGTGGCAGAGTGGTCTATTGCGGAAGTCTTGAAAACTTCTGTGGGCGAAAGCTCACCGGGGGTTCGAATCCCTCCCTCTCCGCCAGTTTACTCTTATTCCGAACCGAGCGACCGTCGGATTAAAATGCGCAAGTCGCTGTGGGCCGCCGCGGAACAAAAGTGCGACTTTAACGCTCCAGGAATTAGTTCCGGTTTTGGTCCCCGGCCATCGCGAAAAATCGTCCGGGAATGGTCACTGTTTTGGCGACCGTTAAAATTCTGCGCGTGAAATTCGGAAGCGCTATTATTCCTGCCGCACTCGGTGACAGGCATCCAACTCCAGACGCTCAGGAAGGTAATGTAGCACGACCCTCGCCAGTTCTCGCTGTTCCTCCTGGATACCATGCGGACCTTCGCTTGACGCGGTGCTTGTTCGGATGATCCTCGCCTCCATGCAACCGACCCCGCCCGCTCCCGCAAAGGCTGTAGCCCGCAAGGCACGAATGTATCCAAAGCATGGGGTCGCGAGAAGAGGCCCCTCGTTTGGTGCTGCGGTCAAGAAATACGCTGGCATCGTGCAATCTGGTATCGGCAATCTTTCCGTGCGTGAAGGATTCAGCCGTTAACTATCTGGTGGATGCGGGGCCACTGATCGGCTTTCTCGATCGCGACGACCAGTGGCACGACTGGAGCGTTCAGACTCTGGCCGTTATTGACGACCCCCTTGCCACCACTGAAACCGCCGCTGCGGAGGCTTGCCATCGATTGAGACATTTGCGTCCTGCGCTGGCGGTGATACCGCAACTTATCGATGAGGGCCGATTGGTTCTCTTACCCGTGCTCGCGACCCAGCCGCGACGCATCGGCGAACTTCTGTCGAAGTATCCGCGAATGGACTTGGGCGATGCCACTCTCGTCGCCCTGTCTGAGATCTACCCGCGAGCGCGCCTGATCACTTTGGACGATGATTTTCGGCACTATCGGCGGTTGCGCCACCAGGCGGTTCCGCTCGTGATGCCGGACAGCAAGTAACTGGCGCGAATCTGCAACATGGGTGGCGCCGACCCTTGGCGAAGCCGGCCGCTCCGGTTTTGGGGCCTCCGCGGCCGGCACTTCGCACGCTGGTTCAGTTGGTCTTTCTCTGGTGGCAGGGTCCATGGGCCGCGTCTTTCGGGACGCAGCATAGCAGTCGGTGTCGAAGCCCTCAACGCCGATTCCGCCCCATGCCGTGCGGACAACACGCAGACGTGCCGAATTTGCCGTTCGCTTGAAGCTGCGCTCCCGCTCCCGTCAAACCCGGCACGACTGCTCACTGGCCAGTTTCACCCTGACTGCGCAAACGGAATCGCAGACTCCGTTCAGCCAAGCTGAACGACGACTGCTTTCCTGCGCCCAAGCAGGCACGTGCCATCAATGCCATGCCATCCCCCCAGCAACAGCCCGAACCCTCCTCCAACTCAATGCAGCCGCCCCCCCAATGAACCCGACCTCGACCTTATCCTCCAAGACAGCTGCCAGCCTATCCACGCCGCCCTATCCGTGACCGCCAAAACCCCACGAAATCCGCTTCATCCTTGAAGCCCTCAACGTACCCATCGCGAAGGAAAGTCGCGCGAATTGGGCTTGCCTCGAAAAAGTGGACAGTGATTCAGGCCGCTTTGCTGTCCTTCTTGGTTGGTTGTTTTTCGAAAGCCACAGGTGAAAGGTAGCCGAGCGAGCTGTGGCGCCTCGAGCGGTTGTAAAAGCCTTCGATATAGTCGAAGACGATGAGTTCGGCGGCACGACGACTGATGAGCACACCGGCGTCAAGGCCGGTCTCGGTCTTGAGGGTACTCCAGAACGATTCCATCGCCGCATTGTCGTAGCAGTTTCCCTTTCGGCTCATGCTGCAGACCATGCCCGCCTCTGTGAGCGCCTGACGGTAGTCTTCACAGGCGTATTGGACCCCGCGGTCGGAGTGGTGCAGCAGTCCCGGTGGCGGCTGACGGTGACGCCTGGCCCGTGCCAATGCCGCCAACGCCAAACTCGCATGGAGTGTGGGCCCGCAAGCCCAGCCAACGACCAATCGGCTCCACACGTCGAGGATGGCCGCCAAGTACAACCAGCCTTCGCCGGTTTCGATGCAGGTCAGGTCGGTCATCCAGGACTGGTTCGGCCCGGTCGGCTTGGCCTGTTGCGCGAGCAGGTTTGGCGCCGGAGGATGCGGATGCCGGCTGTCGGTGGTCCGAGGGCGGCGCCGGTGCTTTTTGCGACCGCGCAGTCCCTTCTCTTTCATCAGCCGGGCACAACGCCGCTTGCTGATCTTCACTCCCTGGTCGTTCAGGTCAGCGACAATACGCGGAGCGCCGTAGTTCTGACGGCTGCCCGCGTGCGACTGCGCAATCTGCTCGGCCAAAGTGGCATCCTCCTGTCGACGCTTCGTCGGTCGTTGCCCCAGCCAACGATAGTAGCCGCTGCGCGACACCTGCAAAATCTCGCAGAGTACAGCCACGGGTTGCACGCCCATCAGCGCCTTGACCTGGGCATACCGCTCCCGGGCGTTTCGGAGAGGATGCCCAACGATTTTTTTAGGACGATCTCCCGTTCCTGCATGCACACCATCTCGGCACGCAAGCGCTCAATCTCCCGGGTCGCTTCGTCCAGATTCTGTGGCGCGCCGGTGCTCGCCCCAGGCCGCGGCGCATATTTGCGCCGCCAATCGTAGAGCATCGATTCGTTCACCCCGAGTTCATCCGCCACCTGCCGCACCGAGCGCGCACCCTGCAACGTCAAGTCGACGGCGTGCCGCTTGAAGTGCTCCTCGTACTGCCGGCGCGGCTTGTAGCCGCCTTAGTTCTTCGCTTCTTTCATGGTGTTCCTTCCGCGGCCCTCATCCCATCCGAGTTATTCACAAATCTCGCTACCGCCCACCGCCGCCCTTTTGGGCTCAGGGCGGTGGGCTTCGCGAGATTCATGAATAACTCGGTTCTCTGTCCACCAAATCGAGGCAGTCTCAAATCCTCATTCCAACCCCCTTCACGGCTCACTGCCATCCGGCTTACCAAGTCAGGATGATT
>VHCI01000028.1 GCA_016871775.1 Verrucomicrobiota bacterium
GGCCGCACAGCTCGCTTGGCTATGAATCGCCGCGACGCTTCGCGGCCAAAAACGTCTTACCAATCTCAGGCTCCGGGCCGGACCGCCAAGCCGGTCCGTCCCTCCGCCTGAGATTGCCAACGACCGACAACCCCACCATATCAACCAACGCCTCAGACTGACATCAAAGGTGGAGCAGTTCCGGCGTCCCTCTCAGGTGGGCGCGACGGCATTGACGGTGATGCCACGGGCCGCCCACTCCAACGCCATGCTCTTGGTGAGCATGTTGATCGCGGCCTTGGAACAAGAGTACGCCACATGGTTGGCAATGGCGACCGAGGCGGCCTGCGAACTGATATTTACGATCCGGCCAAAACGCTGGGGCAGCATGAGCCGGGCAGCCGCTTGCGAACAGAGAAAGGAACCACGCGCGTTTGCGGTCATGATTCGATCCCACTGCTCCGCGGTCTCGTCCAACGCCGCACAATTCGCCCCGTCACCGGCATTGTTCACAAGAATGTCGAGGCGGGACGATTCCGACCCGACTTTTGCGAACGCACGGGCGATGGAAACCGAATCGGAAACGTCCAGTTGCACGGCGCGGGCACGCGAATCGAACCGCTTCAAGGGTTCGGCAAGCGCCCGGACCTGCTGCTCCAGACGGCACCCGAAGTAAACAATCGCACCGTCAGCAAGCAAGGCCTCGGCAATGCCGAAGCCCAGCCCTGCGGGATCATTTGCTCCGGTGACAAGGGCGATGAGAGGGAGGACTTTGTTCATGATTGTTGAGGCCAATAAATCGGCATTAGCAGAGCCGCCGCGAAACGAGAGTGACCCATTCGCGGCTCCCGCCTGGCGGCCTCAAAAAAAACGAGGTGCCACCAGGCAGGTTTGGAGGAGTGGAAAGCGTGCAAGACTCTACACCCGCTGGCCGCAGAGCGTGACGACAAACTTTGTGCGATCTACGACACTTATGCGGAAGCGGCGTTCAGGCGCCCTTTTGACATCAGGTGTGACGGCGATTTCAAGGGGACTTCGGGCGACGGGAGGTCAGAATCCCGCCGCGCGTGCGAATCGCAGAACATTTCCGCGGCGTTGGGACCACCACCGACAGTAGGTTAAGGTCGGCAAATTCCGCTGCCAAATCGCGACCGCAACAGACAAGAAATTGCAGACCGCACTTGGCTTTACCAATCCCTAGGCACGCTCACGTTGCCGGCAGGCTCCACTACCCTCCGCGTCGAGTCGCTCACCATGCCGGGCAAAGCCGTGATGGACCTGAAGTCCGTCCGACTCACGCGCGAACGCTGAATGGGAAATTCAGGCAATCGCGGGCACCGGAAAAGATGCTCTTGTGGTCACTGACGCCTGCCCCGGAACAGCGTGACGCCAAGGACTGAGTGAATTGCGACAGGGCTCCCGTGATTGAAACCTTGAACGACAGGCCACGGTAGAGGACCCAAGCAGGAGCCTGTTCAACTCCAGCGAGGCTGCGGGTCGGCCGAAAGATTTCCCGGGCGCGCCAGACGCGCCGCAGTTGAGGAACGGTCAAACATCGCGGCACGGTGCTCCTTTCCAGCGCAAGACTGCAGGTGTGAATCTGGCGTGCCTGTTTGGGTGAAGGCAGGTATCGGAGGTCATTTTGTCGGGGTGGAGGTGCGTTTCTCGCACGTTTGCCGTTTGCCTTGGGCGCCGGCGGCGTTTCGGTCGGCGGATGCGCACGCCGGTCAACATCCAGCTCATCGGGGACGAGGTCGCGATCGTCTGGGACGACGGCGGTGAGTCCTACTTCCAGCCGGAGCGCCTGCGGGCGGCCTCCCCGAGCGCGGCCAACCAGGGGGAACGGGACATTCTGGGCAACCGGTACGGCGGGGACGGGCCGCGGCAATTCCCCGGGGTGAAGGTCACGGGCTGGGAACGCGTGGGCAATTACGCGCTGCGCTTCGAGTTCAGCGACGGCCACCGCACCGGGTTGTACACCTACGACTACCTGCGTGACCTGCCGCCCGGGGGCCCGGGGCCCAGCTAAGGGTTGCCACCGACGCGCGCGCCCGGCTTGCTCCGTTGTCTCCGATGAGCCAGCACGCCTTCCCTCCCCGCACCACGACGGCCGAGATCGAGCTCGGCCGGACCCTGCAGCCCAAGTTCGGCCCCGACGGCCTGATCCCTTGCATCACGCAGGACGCGCACAGCGGCGAGGTGCTGATGTTCGCCTTCATGAACGCGGAGTCCCTCGTCCACACGCTACGAACACGGAAGGCGACCTACTGGAGCCGCTCCCGCCAGAAGCTCTGGATGAAGGGCGAGGAGTCGGGCAACACGCAGGAAGTGCGGGAGCTCCGCACGGACTGCGACCAGGACGTGCTGCTGCTCAAAGTCGAGCAGCGCGGTCCCGCCAACGCAAGCTGTCACAACGGCTACCGCTCCTGCTTCTACCGCCGCCTCGCCGACCTCGGCGCCGCGGCGGCGGGCGCGCCCGCGCTCGAGTTCACCGGGGAGCGCCTCTTCGACCCGGCGCTCGTCTACAAGCGTCCCTGACCTGCGATGAGCCCGCTGGAAACGGCGTTCGACCCGGAGCGCTTCCGGCGCGAGGGACACGCGGTGGTGGACCTCCTGGCCGGCCTGCTCGCGGACGCGCAGGCGCGGCGGGGGCCCGTGCTGCCCCCAGTGGATCCCGCCGGCGAACTCGCGCACTGGCGGCGCAAGATGGCCGAGCCGCCCGGCGCGCTGGTGGACTTCCTGCGGGAGTTCGCCGCGCGCTCGATCCAGCTCCACCACCCGCGCTACGTGGGCCACCAGGTGTGCGCGCCCGCCCCGGAGGCGGCGCTGGCCGGGCTCGCCAGCGAGCTCCTCAACAACGCGATGGGGGTCTACGAGATGGGTCCCGCCGCCAACGCCCTCGAACGCTGGGTGGTCGAGGCCACCGCCGGGCTCCTCGGCTGGCCCGCGGGCGCCGGCTTCCTCACCTCGGGCGGAACCCTCGCCAACCTCACCGCGCTGCTGGCGGCGCGCAACCGGCGCCTCGGACCCGACGCCCTCGAGCGCGGGACCGCCCCCGACTGGGCCGTGATCGCGTCAGAGGAAAGCCATTACTGCACGGCCCGCGCCGTGCAGGTGATGGGCGGCGGGCGTGGGGGGCTCGTCACCGTGCCCACCGACGCGCGCTTCAAGCTCCGGCCAGAGCTGCTCCCCGCGGCCCTCGCCGAGGCGCACCGGCGCGGCCGCCGCCCGTTCGCGGTGGTGGCCTCCGCCTGCTCCACCTCGACCGGCAGCTACGACGACATCGGGGCGATCGCCGACTTCTGCGGGCGGCACGGGCTCTGGCTGCACGTGGACGGCGCCCACGGGGCGGCCGCGGCCTTCTGCCCGGAGCTGCGCGGGCGCCTCGCGGGGATCGAGCGCGCCGACTCCGCGGTGGTGGACTTCCACAAGCTGCTGCTCAACCCCGCCCTCGCCACCGCCGTGCTGTTCCGCCAGCCGGGCGACGCGTGGGCCGCTTTCAACCAGGAGGCTCAGTACCTGTTCGGCCCCAGCGCGGAAGAGCCCTGGTGGGACAGCGGGCGTCGCACCTTCGAGTGCACCAAGCTCAGCCTCAGCCTGCGCATCGCGGCGCTCTGGCGCGGCGGCAATTCCGAGCTCTTCGCGGAGCACGTGCGGCGGGCCCACCGCCTCGCTCGCGACTTCGCCGCCCTCATCCGGGAACGGCCCGGCTTCGAGGTCGCGGTGGAACCCGAGTCCAATATCGTCTGCTTCCGGCGCACGCTCCCCGGCGCGGGACCCGCGGCGGTGGATGCCCTGAACGCGCGCGCGCGCGCGCGAATCCTCGCGGACGGGAGCCACTATTTAGTAGAGACCACGATCGGTGGCCGCCGCTGGCTGCGCACCGCGCTGATGAATCCCCTGACGACCCTCGCGGACCTCGCGGCGCTGCTCGACGCGGTCGAGCGGGAGTCCGCCGCCTAGCCCCGCGCGCCGCGCGCAAGCCCGCGCTCGCTGGCCCGGGCGAAATCCAGCATCCGCCGAAACTCCTCCGAGCCGGCATCGGGATCGGCCGCCAGGCGCTCCAGCGCTTGGGTGCGGTTGAAGCCTTCGCGGTAGAGCATCCGATGAATGCGCTTCACGCGCTCCAGCTGCTCCGCCGAGAAGCCGCGCCGCTCCAGACCCACTCGGTTTACCGCCCGCACCTCCGCCGGCGTGCCGTCCGCGAGGCAGTAGGGCGGCAAGTCGTGGACCAGCTTGGCCGTGGCCGAGAGCATCGCGTGGGCGCCGAGGCGGCAGAACTGGTGGACCCCGCCGTAGCCACCCACCACCACGTGATCCTCGACCACCACGTGTCCAGCGAGCACCGCTCCGTTGCTCATCACGATGTGGTTCCCGAGCACACAGTCGTGCGCCACGTGGCACGCGGCCAGCAGAACATTGTCCGAGCCCACCCAAGTCAGGTCCCCGTCGCGCGTGGCGGCGTGAAGCGTCACGTACTCCCGGAAAACATTGCGGTCCCCGACGCGCAGCCCGGGCTTTCCGCCGGAAAATTTCAGGTCCTGCGTGCGCCCGCCGAGGCAGGCGTAGGGGAAAACCTCGCACGCGGAACCGAGCCACGTGTCCCCCTCGACCGAAGCATGATGGTGCAGGCGGGTGCGGTCCCCGAGCACCACCTCGGGTCCGACGAAGGCGTAAGCGCCGATTTCAACCTCCGCGCCGAGGCGGGCACCGGGTTCGATGATGGCGGTGGGATGAATTCGGCCCGCCATGCTACTCCGCTCCCTCCTCGACCACCGCAAACATCAGCTCCGCGGAGGACACCACTTGGCCGCCGACCGTGCAGTTGCACTCGGCCGCGGCGAGCTTGTCACCCCGGCACTTGGTGATCTTGGCGTTGATGATGATCTGGTCCCCGGGGCGTACCGGGCGGCGAAACTTCACCTTGTCCGCGCTCATGAAGAACGCCGTCTTCCCGCTATTGCCCGTGCGCCGGAGCATCACGATGCCGGCGGCCTGCGCCATCGCCTCGAGCTGCAGCACCCCGGGCATCACCGGGTTTGCCGGGAAGTGCCCGGTGAAGTAGGGCTCGTTGATAGTCACGTTCTTGATCGCGACCAGCTCGTCGTTGCCAATGAACTCCAGCACCCGGTCGATCATCACGAAGGGGTAGCGGTGTGGAATGGTGTCGAGGATGCGCCGGATATCGAGGGAGGTCTCGGTCGGCAGCACGGTCGCGGGCCGGGCCTTGCGCTTGGGGCCCTTGCGGCGCTCCTCCAGCTTCGCGGCGAGCGCCTTCGTCAGCTCGGCGTTGATCGCGTGGCCCGGTCGGGTCGCGACGACGTGCGCCTTCAGCGGCAGGCCGAGCAGCGAGAGGTCCCCGATGATGTCGAGGATCTTGTGCCGCACGAACTCGTCCGCGAAGCGCAGCGGCTCCTTCGAGATGATCTTGTCGCCCCGGATCACCACCGCGCAGTCGAGCGAGCCGCCCTTGATCTTGCCCAGCTTCAGCAGCGACTCGATGTCCTCGTAGACCGTGAAGGTGCGCGCGGCCGCCACCTGGGTCATGTAGGCGTCTGGGTCGACGGTCAGGGACAGGTGCTGGGTGTGGATGCCGCGGTCGTCGGCGGAGGTGCAGGACACCTTGAACTGGTCGCAGGGTAGCGCGATCACCGAGGAGTTACCGCGGGTGACCGACACCGGGGCGTCGAGCTCGAAGTACTCGCGGTCTGCCTCCTGCTCCACCGGCTCGCCCTGAAGGATGAGGTTCACGAAGGGCCGCGCCGAGCCGTCGAGGATGGGGGGCTCTGAGGCGTTCATCTCGACCACCGCATTGTCGATCCCGCAGCCCGCCAGCGCGCTGAGGACGTGCTCCACGGTGTGGATCTTGGCGTGGCCCGACTGGATGGTGGTGGCGCGGACGAGATCCGTGATCAGATCGACCCGTGGCCGCAGCTCGGGGTTGCCGCTGAGGTCTACCCGGCGAAACACGATGCCAGAACCCACCGGCGCCGGCCGGAAGGTCAGAGTGACGTTCTCACCCGTGTGGAGCGCATTGCCTTGAATGGAGACCTCCCGCGCGAGGGTACGTTGCTTCATGGCTGAAACGTCAGCTTCCGGTCAGCCGCCCGGGCAGCGCAAGCGCGGAGATGCGCCGCCCGCGGCCTTGACAGCGGCGAAGGGCCGACCCCACCCTCAATCCCTTTAACCCGTTCTCCTCGTCCGCGAGATCCTCCCGTCATGCCCGCTGCTAACGACATCCGCAAAGGCCAAGTCATCAAGTTCAACGGCGAGCCTCACCTCGTCATGGAGACCCAGCACCGTACCCCCGGCAACCTGCGCGCTTTTGTACAGATCAAGATGCGGAACCTCAGGTACGGCAAAGCTTTGGATCAGCGCTTCGCCTCGACGGACACCATTGAGGTGCTACCCACCGACCGGAAGTCGCTTGAATTTAGCTACGCCGACCGCGGCACGTACGCGTTCATGGACAATGACACGTTCGAGCAGATCGAGCTCACGGAGAGCCAGCTTGGGGACGTGAAGAACTACCTCGCCGCGGGCGGTAAAGTGGACGTGCTCTTCGTGGACGAGCGTCCGCTGTCGGTCGACGTCCCGGCCGCCGTGGCCCTAAAGGTGATCGAGTCAGCGGACGGCGTGAAGGGGGACACCGCGAGCAACGTCCAGAAGCCGGCCAAGTTGGAGACGGGCCTGGTCGTTCAAGTCCCCCTTTTCATCAAGGAAGGCGAAGTGATTCGCGTCAGCACGGTCGACGGCAGCTACCTCGGCCGCGTCTGAGACGGCCCGTGGCGCCCGGGCCCCGGCGGCTCAGACCGCCCGGGCCCAGAGCACCTTTAGGTAACGGCTCTCCAGGCAATTGGAATACACCGGGTGGTCAGGCCCGGCGCCAGTCCGGTCTAGGAACTGCAGGCGCCGGTCCCGCCGGTGAGAGGCCTTGATAACGTGCGCCTCAAAGTCCTCGAGGGAAAGCAGCCCGGAGCAAGAGCAGGTGACAAAAATGCCGCCGGGGCGGACTAAAGACAGGGCGAGCAGGTTCAGGTCCTCGTACTTCTGCCGTCCCTCCCAGTTGCCGTGGTCCTCGCGGGTGAAAATGAACTTGGGCGGATCTAGCATCACGACGTCCCACTTCTCCCCGTTGGCCTGCATCTGCCGGGCGTACGCGAAGGCGTCAGCGTGGACGAGCTTGAGGCGGGCTTGGTTGAGGTTCGCATTGCGCCGCGCCTGGGCGATCGCCACCTCATCGAGGTCCACGCTGGTCACCTCGTCCGCGCCACCGGTCAGCTTGGCGCTGAGGGAGAACCCGCCGGTGTAGCAGCAAAGGTCGAGCACCCTGGCACCCGAGGTAAACCGAGCCAAGGCGCGCCGGTTGTCCCGCTGGTCGCAGAAGAACCCGGTCTTGTGCCCGCCGGCAAAGTCCACCTCGTAACGCAGGCCGTGCTCGCGGATACGGACAGCGGCCGGGGCGGCGGCGTTGGTCTCTTTGAACAGGGAGGGCTTGATCCCCTCGAGGCTGCCAAGGTCGTGGTCCACGTGGACGCGCGCGTGGCGGGTGCCGGCCAGCTCGTGCAGAAGCGGCAGCCAGCCCGGCAGGCGTTGCGCGATGCCTAGGCTATAGACCTCGCACAGCAGCGTGTCGCCATAGCGGTCGACCGTGAGGCCGCTGAGCCCGTCCCCGTCCGAGTTAATCAGGCGGTAGGCCTCCGTGGTTTCATCGAGCCGGAAAACGGTGCGGCGCAGCTCCACGGCACGGCGAAGGGCGCCCTCGAAGTAGGCCTCGTTCACCGGCTCCGGAGAATGGCAGACCACGCGCAGGGGGATCTTGGCGCGGGGGTTATAGAGCCCGGCGCCGGCGGGCCGGCCCTGCTTGTCGAAGACGTTGACCAGATCCCCCGGCCGGGCGTCCGGCGAAACCTGGCCCAGCAACCGCGGGAAGATCGCCGGCTGGAACGTGAAGTACTTCAATTGGGCCCAGGGACGGGGCCAACTCGAGCGATCGATGGGCGGCGGCGGGTCGGCGGACGGCTTTTCCACCCGCCGAGTGAGGGCCACGGCAGCCCGGGGCGCCAAACAAAAAGCCGGGCCTCGCGGCCCGGCTTGACTGGAATCCCGGAGCCAGGAAAGGCCTCAGGCGACGCGCTCGACGATCAGGGGCGGCGGCGTGGGCCGCTTGGGCGCAAGGCGGTAGGCGTTCTTGAAGTACTCCAGCGCCTGCTCGAGCTTCGACTCGTCGTTGTAATGGATCATCATCAGCGGCTCGCCCTGCTTGACCTGCGTGCCGACCTTCCTGACCTCCGAGACGCCCACCGAGTGGTCCACCTTCGGGAGATGATCATCCCGGCCCGCACCAAGCAGGTGCACGCCCCGGGCGATCATCGCCGCGTTGATGGTGTGGACATAGCCGCGCTTCGGCGCCGGGAGCTTCCGGATGTGCCGCGCGGCCGGGAACTTCTCCGGATGATCAATGAAGGCGGTGTCGCCCCCCTGCGCCTTGACCAGCTCCTTGAGCTTCTCGAGGGCGGAGCCATCGGACAGGTGACGCTGTACCGTCTGCTTGGCCGAAAGCGTAGACCCGGCAACGCCGGCGAGACGCACGATCTCCATCCCGAGCTTGAGCACGAGCTCCTTCATGTCCTCCGGCCCCTGACCCTTGAGGAGCTGGATCGCCTCCTTGACTTCCAGTGAGGTGCCGACGGTGTCGCCGAGCGGCTGGTTCATATCGGTGACCAGCGCGACACACCGGCGCTTCATCGAGCGGCCGACGCGGGTCATCGAGCGGGCGAGCTGCTTGGCCTGCTCCAAGTCCTTAATGAAAGAGCCATTGCCCCATTTCACGTCGATCACGAGCCCTTCGGAGCCCTCGGCAAGCTTCTTAGACAGGACGCTGCCCGTAATGAGGGGCAGGCTGGGGATAGTGCCGGTTTCCTTGCGCAGCTCGTAAAACTTGGCGTCGGCCGGAGCGAGGTCTGCGGTCTGCGCGATGATGGCACCGCCGATACGGCCGACCTGGGCGGCGAACTGCTCGGCGGACTGCTGGCCCTTGAAGCCAGGGATAGAGCCCAGCTTGTCGAGCGTGTTAATCACATAATCATGCTCTACGCCGCACATCATCGGGACGACGACGCCGGAGGCCATGGCGAGGGGCACCAGCACGAGGGAGGTCTTGTCGCCCACGCCGCCGGTGGAGTATTTGTCGATCTTGGGCTTGGCGATGCGGGAAAGGTCGATCACCTCGCCCGAAAGCATCATCTCCTCGGTCAGGTCGGCCGTCTCCTGAGCGGACATCCCGGAGAAGTAGATGGCCATCGCCAGCGCGGCCAACTGATGCTGGGGCATCTCCCCATCGAGAGTGCTGTCGATGATGTAGCGGATCTCCTCCTGCGAGAATTCGCCCCCGTCGCGTTTCTTCTCGATCAGGAAATTGAAGGAAGGCTTGATGAAGCGGCGGGTGGGAATGTTGCGTTTGCTGCTCATGAGGGGAAGACGGAGCCTACCTCGTGCCTGCGGCTGACCGCCGACACCAGAAAACATTGAGGAAAGCAGCTTAAGCCTAAAAGTCGAGCTAAAACTCCCGGGGACAACCCCTTCCCAACCCCGCCGCCTCCGAACCCCGAGGGGCGATGGTCCCGGATTTGCGCTTGCCTTGGGCCGCGTCCCACGGCCCTCTCCACCAACCTCACCGCGAGGGACTGCCCGCGGCAAAATTCGCAACCACCTGCTCGAGCCACCTATGATTCCTTGCATCCCGCCCCTCCGAATCCGACCGGCCCGCATTGTCAGACTGGCCTGCCTGCTGACTGCACTCGCCGCAGGCAGCGGCCTCACCCTGCCCGCCCCCGCCCTCGCCGCCGAACGCGCGGCCACCCCGGGCGTTGTGAGCGGCATCGTCACCAACAAGGCCACCGGCAACGGCCTGATCGGCGCCCGCGCCGAGATCCCCGCCCTCAACCTATCCGCTCTTGTCGACCAGACCGGCCGCTACCTGATTAGCGGCGTGCCCGCCGGCACCCACGAGCTGGTCGTCTCCTACACCGGCCTCGACACCCAGCGGATCTCCCTGACCGTCACCGCGGGCCAGACGGCGGTGCGGGACTTCGAGCTGACCAGCTCCGTGCTGATGCTTGACACCTTCAAGGTCACCTCCGACAAGGCCGGCCTGTCCTCCGCGCTCACCCAGCAGCGCAATGCGGACAACCTGAGAAACGTGGCGTCGATGGACGCGTTGGTCGATCTGCCCAACATGAACGCCACCGAGCTGGCGATCCGCCTCCCTGGCGTCGCCTTCGGCAATCCGGGCGACGAGGTGGTCGAAGTCATCAGCGTGCGCGGGATGGGCGCCGGAATGAGCTCCATCACCATCGACGGAGGCGGGATGTCCTCCTTCAGCGCTCAGAACCGCAACACCCGGATGACCGCCTTCACCGGCGCGATGTTCGAGTCTCTCGAGGTAGTCAAAGGCCAGACGCCCGACAAGCCCGTCGACTCGCTGGGCGGCGGCGTGAACTTCAAGACCCGCTCGCCCCTCTCGATGCGCGAGAAGCGCCGCGTGACCCTAAACTTCACCGCCCGGATGGCCCCGTGGTTCACGGAGCAGGTACCGATCCGTGAACAGCGCCGCACCCACGCGCTGATGAACGCTTCTTACATCGAGAAATTTGCCGCCTTCGGCAGCAAATCCGAGAACCTAGCCGTGTCGGTCAATGCCTTCTATTCGGAGAACGCCTTCGGCTTCTTCCGCTCCCAGCGCGATTATCAGCAGACTAATGCCCAGCCAGCCTTCGTCTGGGATTACCGCACGACCGACAATTATAACAACCGCAAGCAGCGCAGCCTGAACACGAAGTGGGACTATCGCTTCGACCAAAATAACCTGATCAAGCTGAATCTAATCTATAACGACGCGCCGGAGCCGATGCGCCGCCAGTACCAGCGGCGCGCCTTTGCCGGCAGCCAGACTACGGTGGCCAACGCCACAAACACGGGCGTGGTCCCGGGCTGGACGGACCGTATCACGACGGTGCGCGCCGTGCCCACGGCGGCCAACGCGACTTCCTCCACCACCGCGCCGGCCCTTATCGACATCACCTCCACCCTGATCAACCGCGACCAGCGCCTGCGGCATCTGGACCTCGCGGGTGAGCACATCCTGGGTCGCCTCGACATCGATTGGGCCGCGCTCTGGAGCCGCACCCGCTACCGCACCCTCGGTGCCGAGGCCGGGCTGGTGAACCGCATCGGCAACGTGCCGTTCACCGGGCCCGACGGCAGCCCCGGAAGCGCCACGAATAACATCCGAGGCCCAAACGGCGAGACCGGCGTGGGCTGGATTCTCGATCGCACTCAGAATGATCTCTACCCGCGCTTCATCCAGAACGGCGGCTTGGACTTCACCAATCCCGCCAATTACCGACCGTCCGTTAACGGGCTGAGCTCGAACTCCGGCAACCTTGACATCGACTTGATCAAGGAGGCCCGCGCCCACTTCAAGTACAAGCTGCCCTTCGAGGCCTTCTCTGCCTTCCTCAAGTCCGGCGGCCAAGTCCGCGACCACACGGTCGAGCTCGAACGCCGTGGCCGCCGCTGGAACTACCTCGGCACCACCGCGCTACCCACTGATCCATCGATCCTGCTGTGGGACAGGGTGAAGACGGGCCGGAACCTTCCAACCTGGGACGCCGCCCCATTCATCCAGAACGGCCAGCCGACCAACCCCGCCCTGTGGCGCGAGGACATTTACTTCCGCGAGCAGAACCGCCTCGCCAACTCGAACAAGGTCAATGAGGTCATCACGGGCTACTACCTGATGACCCAAGGCCGCGCCGGCCGCACCGGCTTCCTCGCCGGCGTCCGACGCGAGGTCACCGAGACCGAGGGCATCTCCCGCATCCGCGCCCGCGTCCTCAGCACGGCGGCCCAACAGGCGGCCGACCCGATCGGCTCCGCGCAGCGCGACTACAAGGATGCCTACCTGAACGAGGGCAAGTACGGCCAGAACTTCCCCAGCATCCACCTGTGGCGCGACCTCACCGCCAACCTGAAGCTGCGTGGCGCCTGGACCACCGGCTTCGGCCGACCCTCGCTCGCCAACGCCCTGCCCAACTTCTCGTTCAACGACACCAACGAGACGGTGTCCATCGGCAACCCCGCCCTGCTCCCGCAGCAGGCAAAGAACTGGGACTTCAGCCTCGAGTACTACTTCGAGCCGGCCGGCAGCTTCTCCGTGGGCTGGTTCCACAAGACCATCAGCGACTTCATCGTGGGCGCCCGCGAGACCGGCACGGTCGGCGTCGGCAACGACAACGGCTTTGAGGGCCAGTTCGAGGGCTACAAGATCCTCCAGTCGGTCAACGCCGGCACCGCCATCGCGCAGGGCTGGGAATTCGCTTACCAGCAGCAGTTCCGCTTCCTGCCGGGCCTGCTCCGTACCCTGCGCCTGAACGCGAATATGACGCTGATCAACGCTCACGGCGACTTTGGCGGCGTCACCTACCTGTCGAACGGCCAGATCAACGGCTTCATCCCGCGCACCGGCAATGTCTCGGTCTCGTGGGATTACCGTAAGTTCGGCGTTTCTGTGAGCTACAACTACACCAGCAAGAGCATCCGCAACGCGTTCAACGTTGCGCAGCCCTCGCGCAACCAATACCTCAACGCGCGTGAGCTCGTGAACCTAAACCTACGCTACCAGCTGCGCTCCAACGTCACCGCGACCTTCGGCGTCGCGAACCTATTCAACGAGCCGCAGATCTACTACCGCGGCATCCCCGACCAGCTGGAAACCTTCCTGATGCAGGGCACCACCATCACGGCCGGCCTCGAGGGCCGCTTCTGAACCTGACTCCCCCGACCATGAAAAGACTGCTCCTCCTCTTCGCCGCAGGCGTGCTCCTCCACGGGGCCGCCTTCGCCGCCGATCCTGAAAAGAAGGCCGCCAAGAAGGGCTCCGCCCCCGCGGCCAAGGCCACCGCCCCCACCTCCGTGATCCACGTGGTCACGGTTTCGTGGAAGGCCGGCACCACCCCGGAACAGATCAAGGATGCCCTCGACGGCGCCCACCAGTTGCCCGCCGCCTACAAGGGCATCACGCGCGTCTGGACCAAGACCATCAAGGCTCAGGGCGAGCGCACCCACGCCATCGTGATGGAGTTCGCCAGTGAGCAGGCCCTGAAGGACTACGCCAACAGCGAGGCCCAGAAGGAGTGGTACAAGGCCTACCTGCCCATCCGCGAGCGCAGCACGACCTTCGACATCACCAACTGACCCGCGCCCGCTCCGGGCGGTCAGATCACAAAGGCGCCCCCCGGGGCGCCTTTTTCTTTGCCGAAGTCACACCGCGGCGTGCCTCCAGTGGGCCTCCAGCCGTGGGCCAAGGGGTGACGCGGGGAAATCGGGCCTGACGCGGCGGCTTTGACCTCGGGTAAGGGATCGCCCACGCTGCCGGGATGACCCTGCGCTCGGCTCTCGCGCTCCCGCTCTTCCTCCTTGTGACGTTCCTCGCCAGCGGGATCGGTTCTTGGGCCACGTTCGAGAACGTGCGCGCGTGGTACCCGACGCTCGTGAAGCCCGCGTGGAATCCCCCCGCGTGGGTCTTCGGGCCGGTCTGGACCTCTCTGTACGTGCTGATGTCCATCGCGGTGTGGCGCGCCTGGCGGCGGCGGGAGGGCGCCGCCGCGCTCCGGCTGGCGCTGGCCTACGGCGGTCACCTGGTGCTGAACGCCCTCTGGTCCGTCCTGTTCTTCGGCCTCCGCAGCCCCGCCCTCGCGCTGGTTGAAGTCCTCGTGCTGTGGGGCGTCCTCGCCGCCTTCCAGCGCCTGCTCTGGCGGGAGGACCGCCTCGCCGGAGCCCTTTGGGCCCCCTACCTGCTCTGGGTCAGCTTCGCCACGGTGCTGAACGCGACGCTTTGGTGGCTCAACCGGGGCTGAACCGGCGGAAAACGGATTGCGACGCGCGACCTGCGGGCCCGCTGCCCGCCACCGCGAGCATTGCCCCGGAGTGGTCTTGTCCGCGAACTTGTTGTAATCCACCTCGACGTCGGCGCCGCAGAGCGGGAGCATCACCCATCCCCCTTGCAGCGATACTGGTTCCGCGTGATCCGAAGGTGTAGGGCGCCCGCGGCGACCGTGAAGCGGCCGGCCGCGGGCGAGGGGCGGAGTCCGCGGATCACCACATGCTCGGCCGATTCCCCAATAAAAAAGGTACCTTGGGTGCCAGTCAGCTCAGCGCCGCCGATGTTCTTAGCCTCGATTTCCCATCGTCAGGGCCCCGGCGGATGGGAGCACGTGGAACGCGACTCGGGGCCCCCGCCGGGAACGGGAGCCAAGCCCGCCATCGACCGACTTGTCAACGCGGTCACGCCGCGGGAAATGGGCTTGAGCCACCCAGAAGTTCTGCCCTTGCCTGAAGCCAGCGAGCTGTAACCCCTCCCCAGACCATGCCCTGCCTTCGCGTACGCATTACCCAGCGTTGCCCGCTACGCCGAATGGTCTCGTGCGTCGCCGGCACGCTGTTGACCCTCATTGGGGCAGCGGGAGCGCTCGCGCAGGTCGCGCCCGGGGCCATCGAGGGCCGCATCGTGAACGCCCGCACCGGGGAATTTCTGGGCGGCGCGCGCGTGCGGCTCGGTCCAACCGGCGTGGAGGCCTTTTCCGATTCGGGCGGCTTCTACCAGCTGGCGCCCGTGCCGGCCGGGCCGGCCCAAGTCTCGGTCTTTTACACCGGCCTGCCGGCGGTGACCCTGCAGGTGCAGGTGACCGCGGGCCAGCCGGCGCGGCTCGACGTCTCCCTCGGGGGCAGCGCGGTGCAGCTGGACGCGTTCCGGGTGGCAACCAGCCGGGAGATGGACGCCTCGGCGCTCGCCATCAACGAGCAGCGCTTCGCCTCGAACATCAAGACCGTGCTCTCGACGGAGGAGTTCGGGAACGTCGCCGAGGGCAACGTGGCCGAGTTCCTGAAGTTCCTGCCCGGCGTGACGATCGATTACACCGGCGGCAACGCCCGCGAGATCTCGATCAACGGCGTGCCCGCGAACAACGTGCCCGTGACGCTCGACGGCTTCAGCATCGCCTCGGCGCCCGGGGCCGCCACGGGGCGAAGCGTGCAGTCGGATATGATCTCGATCAACAACCTCTCCCGCATCGAGGTCGCGTACTCCCCCACCCCCGAGTCCCAGGGCTCGGCGCTCGCCGGCTCGGTGAATATGGTGCCGCGCAGCGCCTTCGAGCGGGCCCGGCCGGTGCTCAACGCGAGCGTCTACGTGATCCTGCGGGACAATGCCCGTGACTTCCACAAGGTGCCCGGCCCGAAGCCGAGCCCGACGCGCAACGTGCATCCGGGCTTCGATTTCTCGTACGTCGCACCCGTCAATTCCCGCTTCGGCTACACCCTCTCCGCGGGCACCTCGACCAACTACTCGCCCCAGGACAACTCGACGATGACCTGGCGCGGCGTCCAGTCCGCCACCAACGGCACCAACTTCCCCCATACCACGCCGGGCAACCCCTACCTCTCGCAGTACCTGATCCAGGACGCCCCCAAGGTCACCACGCGCCGCTCCGTCGGCCTCAGCCTCGACTACAAGTTCACCCCGCGCGACCGCGTCACCCTCGGGTTCCAGTACTCCTCATTCGACGGGCAGTACATCGTCTCGAACGTGACCTTCAACGTGGGTGCGGTCGCCCCGGGGGCGTTCAGCCTGGACGCCGTGCGCGGCACGCCGGGGGCGGGCGTGCTCACCTCGGCGCACCAGGAGCGGAACCGGTTCAACCGGACGCGGATGCCGACGATCGTCTGGCGCCACGACGGGCCGGTCTGGCGGGGCGACCTCGGGTTCGGCTACTCGCTGCAGGACGACGGCAATCCCGACCTGCGCCAAGGCTACTTCCGCAACGTGACCCTGCAGCGCTCGAACGTGACGATCGACTTCAGCCGCATCTTCTACCTGCGGCCGGGGGAGATCGCGGTGCGGGACGGCGCGACAGGCCAGGCGGTGGACCCGTACGCGCTCGGCACCTACGCCCTCGTCTCGACCACGACGCAGGATGACGTGACCATCGACCGCCAGCGCTCGGCCTACGGCAGCCTGCGCCGCGTTTTCGCCACGCGCCGGCCGTTCGTCCTGAAGGCGGGCTTCGACCTGCGCCAGAGTATGAGGGACCTCCGGGGCGGCACGGGGACCTTCAATTACGTGGGCAGCGACGGCCGCGGCAGCACGGGCCCGGGCGGCGACGACTCCCCACTGCCGTTCTTCGACCCGATCTACTCGCAGCGCATTCTGCCCTACGGCTTCCCGCGGCTCGACACGCCGAGCAACCGCAAGGTGTACGAGCACTGGGTCGCGAACCCCGGCCAATACACCCAAAACGCCAACACGGTCTACCGGAACCAGGTCGCAGCGTCGCGGCGTTCCGAGGAGCTCATCTCCTCCCTGTACCTTCGCGGCGACCTCGGCCTGCTGGAGAACCGGCTCAAGCTCGTCGGCGGCCTCCGCGCGGAGCAGACCAGCGTGACCGGCGAGGGCCCGCTCAGCGATCCGACCCTCAATTACCAACAGGACAGCCGGGGCCAGATCCTGCGCGGGGCCAACGGGGCGCCGCTGCTGATCGTGCCCACGAGCAACGCCCTCGGGGTGTCGCAGCTGACCTACCTCGACCGCGGGGCCCGCGCGGAGAAGGAGTACCTGCGCTACTTCCCGAGCCTCAACGCGAGCTACAACCTCCAGGAGAACCTGATCGCGCGCGCCTCGTACTACCACTCCGTCGGCCGGCCCAATTTCATCCAGTACTCGGGCGGCTTCACGCTGCCCGACACCAGCAACCCGCCGTCCGCCGGCAACCGCCTCACCCTCAACAACGCCGCGATCAAGGCGTGGAACGCGCGCACCGTGAACGTCCGCCTCGAGCGCTACTTCGAGGGCGTGGGTCAGATCTCGCTCGGAGCCTTCCGCCGCACAATCGATGATTTCTTCGGGGCGACCGTCTTCGCCCCGACGCCCGAGTTCCTCGCCCTCTACGGCCTCGATCCCTCGGAGTACGGACCGTACGACGTCGCGACCCAGTACAACGTGCCCGGCGTTGTGCGCACGGAGGGCCTCGACTTCAGCTACAAGCAGGCCCTGACGTTCCTGCCGCCGTGGGCGCGCGGGGTGCAGGTGTTCGTCAACGGCAGCGCCCAGCGGGTGCTGGGGGACGAGACCATCTCCTTCGCCGGCTTCGTGCCCCGCAGCGGCAGCTGGGGGGTCAGCCTCACCCGCCCCCGCTACAATATCCGCGTGAACTGGAATTACCGCGGGCTTGCCCGGAACAACCGCCTGAACGGCGCGAGCATCGAGCCGGGCACCTTCAATTGGACCTCCAAGCGGCTCTACCTCGACGTGGTCGGCGAGGTCCAGCTGCGCGGCCGGATTTCGCTTTTCTACAATTTCCGCAACATCGGAGACGCGACCGAGGACGTGAAGATCTACGGCCCGAGCACGCCGTCCGTGGCGCGTTTCCGGCAGCGCATCGACTACGCCTCGCTCTGGACCGTCGGACTCAAGGGCACCTTCTGAGCCGGTCGGACGCCACCGCGGCTTGCGCCAGTCCGCCCGCGCGCGTAACGACGCGCGTGCCCAACTCCGCCCTGCCCGCCCCGCTCGCCGCCCTCCCCGGCCGCACCCCGGCCCTTGTCGACCAGCTCGAACGCTGGGCGAACGTGAACTCGGGCTCCGGCCACCGCGCCGGGCTCGACCGGATGCGCGGGGTGCTCCAGGCCGACTTTACCGCCGCGTTCCCCTCCGCCCTCGCCGACGAGCCGCCCTGCCCCGGCACCGCGGCCGCCCTGCGGCTCCGGCTGCGCCCGGAAGCGCCGGTCCAGGTGCTGCTCAGCGGCCATTTCGACACGGTCTACGAGGCCGACGACCCGTTCCAGACCTGCACCCGCCCCGACGCCACGACCCTGCGCGGGCCCGGGGTGATCGATATGAAGGGAGGGATCCTCGTGATGCTCGCCGCGCTCTCCGCGCTGGAAGCCTCCGGTCCCGGCGACCGCCTCGGCTGGGAGGTGCTGCTCACCCCGGACGAGGAGACTGGTTCCCACGGCAGCCGGGAGCTGTTCACCGCAGCCGCCGCCCGCCACCACCTTGGCCTCGTCTTCGAGCCGGCGCGCGTCAACGGGGATCTGGTGCGCTCGCGGAAGGGCACCGGCGGGATGCTGGCCACCGCCCACGGCCGCGCCGCCCACGCGGCCAAGGTCCCGAACGACGGCCGCAACGCGATCCTCGCGCTCGCCGAATTCCTCCTCGCCGCCAGCCGCCTCCCCGCCGAACTGCCCGGGGTGCTGGTCAACGTTGGTAACATCCGCGGAGGCGGCCCCGCGACCAACGTCGTGCCCGACCAGGCCGCGGCCGAGCTCGACCTGCGCGTCACCACCGCCGCCGACCGCGACGCCCTCCTGCGGCGCCTCGGCGAGCTCGCGGGCGAGGTCAACCAGCGGGAGGGGCTCCGCCTTGAGCTCAAGGGCGGGTTCAATCGCCCGCCCAAGGAGTGCGGGCCGCGCGAGGAACGCGCGTTTGCCGCTTGGCGGGATGCCGCCACCACGGTCGGGCTGCCCCCGTTTGACTGGGTGCACACCGGCGGCGCCTCCGATGGCAACTTCCTGTCCGCCGACGGCCTGCCCAACCTCGATGGCATCGGGCCCATCGGCGACCACCTGCACAGCAGCCGGGAATTCATCCGCACCGACACGATTGCGCCGCGGGCCCAGGTCGCCGCGCTCTTCCTGCTCCGGCTCTCCCGAGGCGAGATCACCCTGGGTTGAGCCGGCCGGGAGCCGCCGGGTTCAGGCGCCGCCGGCCGAAGCCGAGCGCGGCGCGGTCCGCAGCAGTAGCCCCGCCCCCGCCGCTAGGGCCGCGCTGAGCAGGACGAACCAGTCGCCCCGCGCGACATAGGGCGTGGCGCGGCCGATCCAGCGCGGATCACGCGTGATCTCGAGAGTCCGAAAACCGCGGAAGTAAAGGCTGCCGGCGTCGTCCGAGAGCCGGGCGCGGATGACCCCGAATTCGTCGATCCATCCGCTCCAGCCGGCGTTGCCGCATCGCAACACAGGCCGCCGGGTTTCGACGGCCCGCAGCACCGCGTGGGCCGCGTGCTGTTCCGCTGCGCCGCCCTCGCCGAACCAGCCGTTATTGGTGAGCACGACCAGCAGGTCCGAGCCGCCGAGGACGCTGCCCCGCGCCAGCCCCGGATAAATATCCTCGTAGCAGATGAGCGGACCGGCGGCCAACGCGCTCCCGGCCACTGGCGTGAGTAGGGGGGAGGAGGTCTCGCCCGGCTCGAAGTCCCCCCCGATGGGCACGAACTTGCCGATCCAGCCGATCAGCGGGCGCAGCGGCACGTATTCGCCAAACGGCACCAGCCGCCGCTTCACGTAATAGTTTGGCGCCACGCCCTCGGCGGGGGTCACCAAGAACGCCCCGTTGCGCCAGGATTCCCCGGGCTGGCCGGATTGCTCGATCGCGATCGAGCCGAGCACCAGCGGCGCCCGGGCCTCGCGCACCAGCCCCTCGACCCACGCCCGCACCGTCTCGTCCCCGCGGACGGCGAGCGGCGTCACCGCCTCCGGCCAGAGGATGAGGTCCGGCCGGCTCGCGGCGGCCTCAAGCGTGACCCGCCGCAGCACCTCAAGGATGGCGGGCGCGCGCTGCGGGTCCCATTTGATCTCCTGAGCGATCTTCGGCTGCACGATCGCGACGCGCCCGACGGGCACGGTCTGGCCGCGGCGGTTGAAGGCCTCGGTCACGTGGAGGGAGACGCAGGTGAGGAGGAGGAACAGGGCGAGGAAGAATTCCTGGCTCCGCTTGTTGATGCCGGTCGCGCGCTCGCGGAAGAGCCGGTGCGCGTAGGCGGCGAAGCCGAGGTTCATCATCACCAGCACGAAGGAGATGCCGTAGGCGCCCGTGTACGGCGCCACTTGAAGGATGCTCACCCGCTGCCACTGGCTCGCGGAGAGCGGCAACCACGGGAACCCACCGAGCAGCCAGGATCGGCTCCACTCCACGACCACCCAGCCGCCCGCGAGGCCGAGCACCGCCAGCAGGCGCACCGGGGCGGTTTGGCCCGGCAGGCGTGGCATCACCCAGCGGGCCGCCACGAACCAGACCCCGACCCACCCCCCGATGAAGGGTCCCAGCAGGAGCAACCCGAGCCAGGTGACGTGGTGCAGCCAGCCGAGCAGCACGGTCCAGGCAATCGCCTGGGCGGCGAACATCGTACCCAGATAGAGCCGCCACGCCGGGCGCTGGTAGGCCCAGAAGGTAGCCGGGAACAACAGCGCGTAAGCCGCCTCCGGCACCCGGAAGGGTGGGAAAGCGAGCACCGCGAGGGAGACCGTAGCGACCAGCACGGCGGCAGCCGCCCAGCCCGCGCGGGGGGGGCGACGGGAGGTCGCGGTATCCGGCGGGAGCGGGAACGCGGGCGTGTCCAAGGTGGCGACGAGCAAGCGGGATCCCCCCGGCGCCGGCAAGCCGCCGCTGACCGCGCGTGCGGCGCGGTTCGGATTGCACCGTGGCCGCCCGGGAGAAAAGCTCCGCCGCGAACTCCCCCTCGTCCCCGATGCGCGCCCGCCCCCGCCTTGCCCTGTTGCTCCTGAGCTCCTTCGCCGCCGCGACCGCTGCGACGCCGCCCGTGCCCGCGCCCGACCCCGCCGTGAATCCCCTCGTCTCGCGGATCGCCCTCGGCTCGTGCATGAAGCAGGACCGCCCCGCACCGGTGCTGCAGATGGTGCGCGAGCTCCAGCCGGAGCTCTTCATCTGGCTCGGCGACAACGTCTACGGGGACACCCAGGATATGGCCGTCCTGGAGGCCAAGTACCGGCAGGTCGCGGCCAAGCCCACCTTCGCGGCCCTCCGCGCGGAGGTGCCGATGATCGCGACCTGGGACGACCACGATTACGGGGTGAACGACGGCGGGCGCGAATACCCGATGAAGGAGGCCTCAAAGGAGGTGTTCCTGCGCTTCTGGCAGGAGCCGGCGGACAGCCCCCGCCGCGCCCGCCCGGGCATCCACACCAGCTACCGCTTCAAGGACCCGGCCGGGAAGCGCACGCTGCAGGTGATTCTTCTCGACACGCGCACCTTCCGCAGCCCGCTGACCCGCAACACGACCTCCTCGTACAAGAACGACTACCGGCCCGACTCCAACCCGGAGAACACCTTTCTCGGCGCGGACCAGTGGGCGTGGCTGCGCGAGCGGCTGCAGGAACCCGCGGACCTTCGCCTGATCGGCACCAGCATCCAGTTCGGCCACGAGTACAACGGCTGGGAGTCGTGGACCAATTTCCCCACCGAGGTGGACCGGATGGTGGACCTGATCGTCAGCACGCGCGCGCAGGGGGTCGTGTTCCTCTCCGGCGACGTGCACTGGGGCGAGATCTCGGTCCTGAAGGCGCCGAAGTGCTACCCCCTCCACGACCTCACCGCGAGCGGCATCAACTCCGAGTGGGACAACCTCGAACCTAACCGCAACCGCATCGGCCAAGCCTGCATGGACCACCACTTCGGCTGGATCGAGATCGACTGGCAGCAGGCGGACCCGCGGGTGGCATTGCAGGTGCGCGACGGCACGGGCCGCGTCCGTGCCAAGGCTTCCGTGCGCCTCAGCCAGCTCCGGTTCCCGGCCACCGCGGCCGCGACCCGCTAGGGCTTGCCCGGGACGGGCCGGCACTCTCAGCGCTGGAGCATCACGCGCGGGTCATCGAGGCGGAAGGGTTTCGCTACGTAGTCGTCCATCCCACCTCGAGGCAGCGCTCGCGCTCGCCCTGCATCGCGTTGCCGGTGATCGCGACCGACCGCGGACGGCCCGTGGGCTGGGCGGCCCAGCGCTCCCGCACCCGGCGGGCGACATCGTAGCCGTCCAGCTCGGGCATCCGGATATCGAGGAAGATCCGGTCGTAGACCTTCACCTCGATGGCCCGGAGCACCTCGAGGTCGTTGGCGACCACGTCGGCGGCGTAGCCCATCCGGTTCAACATCATCACCACGACCATCTGGTTAACCGTATTGTCGTCCGCCACGAGGACGCGCAGCGGCAACTGGACCGTGAGCGGCCGGAGCGGTCGGCTGGCTGCACCGTCGCCGCCCGCGGGGGTGGACCGTTCCGCCAGCAGCTGCAGCAGGCTCTCGTTGAGTACAGCGAGGCGCGTCGGACGGACGAGGAACACCTCGCTGCCGCCGGCGTCCGGTCCCCCGGCCCGGGGATGACGCGCGAGCGAAAGGAGCACGGGCGGGACCGCGGCCGCCCCGGCGTCGATGCGGGCCCGCGGAGCACCTCAGGCGGCGGCCGCGCGGCCCTGCCGGAGCCGGTCGACGAAGACGGCGACGATGATGACCAAACCGATGATGATCTCCTGGAAGTAGGTCGGCCACCCCATCTGCTGGGAGCCGTTGCGAAGGACGGCCATGATGAGCGCACCGATCATCGAGCCGAGCACCGTGCCGACGCCCCCGCTGAGGCTGGCGCCGCCGATGATCACCGCCGCGATAATGTCCAGCTCAAGCCCCACGGCCACCGTCGGGTCCCCCTGCCGCAGGCGGGCGAGCTGAAAGACCCCCGCCGCGCCGAAGGTGGCGCCGGCGACGGCGTAGATCGCCACCTTGAGCCGGGCGGTCTCGACCCCGCAGAGGCGCGCCGCAGCCTCATTCGAGCCCAGCGCGAAGACATGGCGCCCGAAGACCGTGCGCCGGAGCACCGCCGCCATCACCAGCGCGAGCCCGGCGGCGACCCAGACCCCGGCGGGCAACGCATAGCCGAACGGGTCGGCGGTGGTCATCCAGCCGTTGACCGGGGAAGACTCGTAATTGACCGTCTGGTTGTCTGCGAGCCACTTGGCGCCCCCCCGCGCCACGCCAAGGGTGCCCAACGTGATGATGAAAGGCACGACCCGCAGCAGGGCGATTGAGAGGCCGTTGATGAGACCGAGGCAGGCGCCGGCACCAACGATCGCCAGAACCACGGGCACCGGACCCCAGCCGCGCTGCAGCAGGAGGGCGCCGACGACGCTGGTGCACGCGATGCTGGAGCCCACCGAGAGGTCGATGCCCCCGCTGACGATGATGAGCGTCATCCCGAGGGCGCCGATGGCGACGATGACGGTCTGGGTGAGGACGATCTTGAGGTTCCCGTAGGACAGGAAGTGCTCGCGCGTCTCCGCAGGCAGCGCGAAGAGGGCGGTTACCAGCAGCAGGCCGAGGAAGGGGCCGACGCGGGCGAGCAGGGCGGGCAGGCGGGGGTTCATCAGAAGGAGTGGGCGGCGCCGGTCGCCACGCGCAGGAGCTCAGCCTCGGACCACTCCGCGCGCGGACGTACCGCGACGAGGGAGCCCCGGCACATCACGCCGATGGTGTCGCAAAGGCCGAGGAGCTCGGGCAGATGGCTGCTGGCGACGACCACCGCCTTGCCGGCCGCGGCGAGCTCGCCAATGAGGGTATAAATTTCAGCCTTGCTCCCCACATCGATCCCGCGAGTGGGTTCATCCAAGAGGAGGATGCGGGCTGGGTGCTCAAGCAGCCGCGCTAGGGCCACTTTCTGCTGATTGCCGCCGGACAACTGGCCCACGGGCTGGTTGGGGCCGAGGCAGCGGATCCGCAGGGCCGCGATCCAGCGCGCTGCGGCTGCGTCCTGGCGCCCGGTGTCGATCCAGCCGGCGCGGCTGAAGACGCCTAGCTTGGTGAGCGTAAGGTTGTCGCCGAGGGGCTGCGAGAGCAGCAGGCCCTCCTCCTTGCGGTCCTCGCTGAGGAAGCCCACCCCCTGCGCCCAGCAGCCGCGCGGACGGGCGGCGGCCTCCTCCCCGCCGAACCGCACCCCGCCCGCGCTCCGCGGATCCAGCCCGAAGACCGCGCGCAGCAGCTCGGTGCGGCCGGCGCCGATCAGACCCGCGAGCCCGAAGATCTCCCCCGCCCGCACGACGCAGTCCGCGTCCCGCAGGCGCGGCCCGGCCGCGAGCGTGCGCACCTCAAGCAGCGACTCCCTCGCCGCCCGCGCGTGGCGGGGGTAAAGGTCCCGCACCTCGCGCCCGGTCATCCGCGTGACAAGCTCATCCGGCGTGGTCTCCGACATCCGGCCCGCGCCGACCGAGGCGCCGTCCTTGAGCACGGTGAAGCGGTCGCAGAGGCGCCGGCATTCCTCGAGGAAGTGGGAGATGTAGATGATGCTCACCCCCTGCTCCCGCAGGCGGGCGATGACCGCGAACAGGCGCTCGGCATCCGCGCCGGTCAGGCTGCTCGTGGGTTCGTCCAGGATCAGCACCCGCGGCCGGCCGACGAGGGCACGGGCGATCTCGATGATCTGGCGCTCGGCGATGCCGAAGGCGCCGGCGGGGCGCTCCAAGTCGAGCTCCCCGTGGCCCAGCTGGGCGAGCGCGTCCCGGGCCGCCGTGCGTGCGGCGGCGACGTCGATCCAGCCAGCGCGGGACGGCTCGAGGCCGAGCAGGATGTTTTCCCGGGCGGACAGGTGCGGCGCGAGGGTGAGTTCCTGGTAGATCATCGCCACGCCGCGGCGGCGGGCGTCGGGCGGGCCGGCGGGTCGGTAGGGCCGGCCCGCGAGCGCCATTTCCCCAGCGTCCGGCTGGTGGGCGCCGCTGAGCACCTTCATCAGCGTGCTCTTGCCCGCGCCGTTCTCGCCAATCAGCGCGTGCACCTCCCCGGGTGCGACGGCGAGGGAGACCCCGCGCAGCGCCTCGGTGGCCCCGAAGCGCTTGCGGATCCCGCGGAGCTCGAGCGCGGGGGCCACGCTCATCACTTCAAGTACTGGTCGAGTGGCGGGCGCACGAACTCCGCCAGCTCCGGGGCGTCCAGGTTGGCGCGGGTCACGAAGCCCACGCCGGTGTCGACCCGGGCGGGCACGGGGCGGCCGCGGAGAACGTCGATCATATGCTTCACGCCGAGGTAGCCCATCCGCATCGGATTCTGGGCCACGAGGCCATCGACGTGCCCGGAGCGGAGGCCCGCAATCAGCGTCTCGCCGGCGTCGAAGGCCACCAGCCGCACCTTGCCAGCCAGGCCCGCGTCGCGCAGGGCTAGGAGCATCCCGACGCCAGTGGACTCGTTGCAGCAGAAGATGCCGTTCACCTGGCGGCCGAAGCGGTTGAGCAGGTTCTCGCTGGCCCGCTTGGCGGTGTCGCGCGTCACCCCGCCGTGCTGGTCGGTGGAGAGCAGCTTGATGCCGGGAAAGTCCTTGCGCATCACCTCAAGGAAGCCCTCCTCGCGCGCCTCGGTGCTGGCGGAGCCGACCTGGAGGCGCAGCATAATGACGTTGCCCTTGCCGCCGAGCATTCGGCCGAGCTCGCGGGCGGCGATACGGCCGCCTTCCCGGTTGTCGGTCGCGACAAAGCTGGCCGGGGCCTTCGAATCCAGATCGGAGTCGATCAGCACCACGGGAATCTTCGCGCGGACGGAGGTCTCCACTGGAGCCACCAACCCGCGGCGGTCGAGCGGGGCAAGGACAAGGCCGCTAAGGCGCTGGCCGACGAAGTTCTCCACCACCTGGATCTGCTGCTCGCGGTCGTCCTCGCGCAGCGGCCCCTTCCAGATCACCTGGAGGTTGACGCCCTCGGCCTTGAGCTCCCGCTCGGCCTTGCGCGCGCCGGCGTGGATGGCGTTCCAGAACTCGTGCGTCGTGCCCTTCGGGATGACGGCGATTTTGTAGGCCTCGGCGGCGGCGAGCGGCGCGGCGGCGAACGCGGCCAAGGCGGTGAGCAGGGACAGTTTCATTGGCAGGGAGGGGGGGAAGACGGGGTGGCCGGCGCACCCGCAGAGCGGGGCCGGGAGGCCAGGAGGTTGGGCCGCGGGCCGGGCCGGCGTCAAGGCGTACCCCTGCGATATCGCGGCGCGGGCGAGAAAAAGCTTGGCCCCTGGCAAGGCGACTAGTCATTCACTTGGACGATGCTGTCGCTCAAGAAACTGATGGGCAAAAACGAGAAGTTTTTCGACCTGCTGGAGGCGGGCGCGGAGGAGGCCAAGGTGAGCGTGACGCTGTTCAGCGTCGCGCTGCGCAAGTTGTCCGCCGGCAGCAACCCCGCCGATCTGCCGCTGGACGAGTTCATCCACGCCCGGCGCAAGGAGAAGCGGATCCGGGACCAGATGACGGAGGAGCTTAGCCGGACGTTCGTGACGCCGCTGGAGCGCGAGGACATTGAGGAGCTCTCCTTCGCCTTGTACCGGGTGCCGAAGCAGGTGGAGAAGATCGCTGAACGGCTGTCGATCTACCCCGGGCGCATCCCGTACACGGCCTTCGAGCGCCAGGCGCAGCTGATGACGCAGGCGGCGGAGGCCCTAGTGTTCATGGTGAAGCAGCTGCGCGGCGGCACCAACGCGGAGCGCATCCGCGACGCCAATCACCGTCTGCAGCACGCGGAGGGCGAGGCGGACAAGGTGATGCTGGAGCTGCTGCGCGAGCTCTACCAGGGGCCGTACGACGCCAAGGAGCTGGTGATCCTGCAGAACCTCTTCGAGATGGTGGAGCAGGCGATCGACCGCTGTCGCAACGCCGGCAACATCGTCGTGCAGATCGTGCTGAAGCACTCCTGAGCCCGCCCGGACGGCCCACGCCCGTGCCATGACGCTTTTTCTGCTCGTCCTGCTCGCCGCGCTGACGTTCGAGTACATCAACGGCTTCCACGACACCGCCAACGCAATCGCGACCGTCGTCTCGACCAAAGTGCTGACGCCGCGGGCAGCGGTTCTCTGGGCGGCCTTCTGGAACCTGATCGGCGCCCTAGTCGGTACCGCGGTGGCCAAGACAATCAGCGGGGGGCTCGTCGACGCCTCGGCGGTGACGATGACAACGGTGCTGGCCGCCCTCCTCGCGGCGATCATCTGGAACCTTTTCACTTGGTGGCTTGGCCTGCCCTCGAGTTCCAGCCACGCGCTGATCGGGGGCCTGTGCGGCGCCGCCCTCGCAACCGCGGCCGGCAAGTGGGACGTGCTCATCTGGCACGCGCAGGACGCCACGGGTAAATCGATGGGCCTGTGGCCGAAGGTGGTCC
Source organism: Verrucomicrobiota bacterium (assembly GCA_016871775.1). Taxonomy (GTDB): domain Bacteria; phylum Verrucomicrobiota; class Verrucomicrobiia; order Opitutales; family Opitutaceae; genus ER46. The sequence continues at coordinate 26,989 of VHCI01000028.1, forward strand.
TACCGATGTTCACCTCGCCCCTCATCGGTCTGATCGCGGGCGCCCTGCTGATGTGGCTGCTGTTGATCTTGCTTCGGGAGATGACGCCGCGGCTGGTGGGCCTGATCTTCGGCAAGGCCCAGCTGGTCAGCGCCGGGTTTATGGGCTTTAGCCACGGGTCGAACGACGCGCAGAAGGCGATGGGCATCATCACGCTTGCGCTGTTCACGGGAACATCCACGGGCGTGTTCAATGATCTCCCTGACTGGGCGGGCTTCCTGCGAGTGAACGAGTTCAAGGATATCCCGATGTGGGTCGTCATCCTCTGCGCGATCACGATGGCCGCCGGCACCGCCGCGGGCGGCTGGCGTATCATCCGCACGATGGGGCACAAGATGGTGAAGATGCAGCCCGTCCACGGCTTCGCCGCCGAGACCACCGCCGCCGCCATCCTCTACGGCACCGCCACCCTCGGGGTGCCTGTCTCCACCACGCACGTCATCTCGACCTCGATCATGGGCGTCGGCGCGACCAAGCGCCTCAGCGCGGTCAAATGGGGTGTGGTCCAGCGCATCCTGTGGGCGTGGGTCCTGACAATTCCCGTCACCGCACTGCTCGGCTACCTGCTAGAGCGCCTGTTCCTCCGCTTTTGAGCCCGGGTGCGGCCGAGGTTTGCGGTTGTCTCCGCGGCCCGGCCAGCGAGCGTCGCGGCGGTGAACCAACCCCCGGGACAACCCCCGCGCCGAGCAGCCCCGCCCCGCACGAGGCTGCTGGCCCTGCTGCTCGCGGCCGCGCCTGCCCCGCTCCCGGCGCAGGACGGGGCTGCGGGGGACTTCAGCCGCCCGGACCTGGGCTACGTCCAGCGAGCCCCCATCTTCTTCCCCCCCACTCCGCCGCCCTTAGGCCGCGCGCTGCCCCCCACCCCGCTCGCCGAGGGCCGCCTCGCCGCCTCCGCCGAGATGGCCGCCCACATCAACGAGCCGTTCTACCCGCAGCTGGCCACCCGCCTGGCCACGCGGAAACTGTCCACGCGCCTGCGCGAGCGCGTCGACGCGTACCGGGAGCGCAAGGCGAAGCTGACTGAGGAAATGCGCGCGGAACTCGGGCGGACGCAGGTGCTCCCGGCCGCGGAACGCGCGGCCGCGCTCGGCGGGCTGGCCTTCCGGCAGCGCGAGCCACTCCGCGCCCTCGAGGCGGAGGCGGAGGAGCTGCGCCGCGATCTGCAGGTGGCCGACCAGACCTGGGGCGCGCTGCGGCAGTGGCGCCTTGGCAAAAACGAGCGCCGCGGATTCTCCCCGCTGGAGATCGCGCAGGTGATGCGATCCTACGCCTACTACCAAAACGGCCTCCTGCCCGCGCAGCGCCGGCTACTCCGCGAGATCGCCCTCGAGCTGCAGGCCGCGGGCGAAACCGCCGAGGCGGCAGCGGTCAACCAGCCGCACCTCTTCTTCCCGCCGGAACCGGCGCGCGTCCTGGCCCCCGACGACCTGCCGCCGGAGGTCGCCACCCGCCTCGCGCATTACCAGGCCCGCAAAGCCGCTCTGAAGAAGGAGCTGTTCGACGCCGTCCACGCGCACGACGGCCAAGCGTTCCCCTGGCTCCAGGGCAACACGATGTCCGCCCTGGCCCGCCGCCAGGAGGTTCCGCTCGCGGAACTCGAGCGGCTAGCCGAGGAGATCCGGCAGGGGCTGGCCGGCAACCCCGAGCCGGCACCCCTCGCCGAGCGCACCCCGCTGCCGCCCGTCCTTCAGGAACGCGTGGCCGCGCTACTCCGCGAGGTCGCCGCCGCGCAGCAGTCTGCGGTGACGCGGATCGAGGCCCTGCTCGCCGGCGCCCGCGACCTGCCGGTGCAGGCCAATTACCGGTTCGACTCCGAGGGCATCCGCTTCGTCGTCGTGCCCCTCCGGAGTGAGCGCGGAGCGAAGCCCGCCGCCCCGGACACCCCCGTCCGGCTCACCGCCCTGCGGGAGGGGATCAGCGCCGTGGCCGAGGACTACGGCCGCCGCCTCGCCGGCTTCATCAACGAGCGCGACGCGATCCGCACCGAGGCTGGCGCGCTGCTCCAGCTGGGCCGCGCCGACCGGCTCGACCAGGCCCTGCAGACCGCGATGCGCGTGGCCAACGCCCGCGAGACCCTCGAGGTCTACCGGGACTACCGCACGGCCCTCTTCGCCCCGGGACTTTCCCCCGAGCAGCGCCGCCTTCTCTTTGATCACGTGATCGTGCGCCTCGAGCTCCCGTTGCCCCGCGGCGAACTGCAGCCGGTGAACCGCGCGGCCACCTGGTAGGCCGAAAGGGATCCTGGAACTCCGCATCCGACCGCGATCCGCAGGCTAAAGTCCGAGCACCCGCAACACGCCTTGCGCCGCCCGCTCCCACCACCGGCGGGCCGCGGCGGCCGCGCCGGGGGCACCCGCGGACTCGAGCAAAATGAGACCTGGCCCCGCGAGCTGATCGTCCCACAACGGATGGCGTCCGCGGTAGTAGCTCCAGAAGGTCTCCGCGCGGACCGGACGACGCGCCACGCCGAGGGAATGGCCGATGACGAGATCCGCCTGCATCCGGCGGACGCCCCCCGCGAGGGCTTCCGCCCGGACGCCCCGCCGCCCAGCCACCGCGAGCACGCAGGGCCCGCTCCACACAAAATGGCGGAAGCGCCCGCCCACCCACGCCTGCCACGACGTCAGGTGCCAGCGGGCCCGTAGCCGAACCGGCGCTTCGACGGCCGCCAGTACGCCCACGACGTGGCGCGGGCTCAACACCAGAGCCTCCCCCGTGGGCACCTCCACCGCCGCCAGTTCCTGCTGCGGATCCTCGCGGCTCGCCAAGGCGACCTCCGCCGCTTGTCCGGCCTCCGGACGGAGTTCCTGCAACTCGTGCCAGCCCGCGGCGAGGCTCGTGAGCGGCGCGCCCGGATCGAGCAGCCAGCGGGTCCGGCGGCGGAAAACGTCGTCCAACGATTGCAGGTATTCCGGCTTCACCCACAGGTGCTCGTCGGGGCCGACCGGAAACCGTAGAACCACCCCTGCGGCCCGGATCCGGGGCGAAGCCGGGGCCTCGGGCCCTAGCCGCAACGGGCGCCCCCGCGAGATCCACGGGCCCAGCAAGAAGAACGCGAACAGCGCCCATAGCGTCGGGCCGGCGAACACGAGGAATAGCGTCGCCGCCACCGGCACGCGGACCGCGGTCCAGGCCGCTTCCAGTCGCCGCCAGAACGGCGACTGTCCGGCCTCGGCCACCGCCAGTTCCAGCCGCACCCGTCCCAGCGCCTGCTCCGCCTGCCCATCCTCCCCCGTAAGGCTTTCGAGGAGGGCGTCCGTAACCGCGATCCGGCGGCGCGTCTCCGCCTGCATCTCCTCCATCCGCCGGCGCCGTTCCGCGTTGGTGGCGACCTGAGCGGGATCGCCGAACCAGCGTTCCCACCAGCCAGAGGCTTCCTCCAGCGCGGCCAGCACCCGCGCGGCGCGGCGCAGCCGCTCCTGCTGCTCCTCGAGGTCACGGCGCGCCCCGGCCAGGCGCCCGGCCAGTTCCGCCCGCCACAACAGCAACCGCGTCTCCTCCTGTCGTCCCGCTTCCACCCGCGCCCGCCGCTCGCCCTCGCGCAGCGTTTCCTCGCCGGCCAGCGTCCAGATCAACCTCGCGCCGACCGCCAACGCGATGATCGCGAGGGCCAGCCCCAGCCGGCGGCCGAGGGCGGCCGCGAGCGGGAGCAGGAGAGCGTGCATTCCCCATCCTCGGCGCGATGGGCGCGGGATTCAACCCCACGGCGGCCTCGCCAAGATGACGTTTGCCACCGCATCCGCCCGTTCCAACCCTCGGACCAGACCCGGCACCGTCCAAGGCGATCGCCTCCGCGCTCCACGCTGCGGAAGGCTTCCGGATGGCCTGCCGCCAGTCCGACCAAGCCTCGGACGCGATCCGCGACGGCACCAGGTACCCGCGCCGCCGTCTCGCCGCGCTCTCACTCGGTATCCAGCGGGCCGCCGACGCCAAGCAGAGCCGGGGGCTTTCCCTCCGAGGCGCCGCGCGCCTCCGGTCAGACTGCCAGCGAGCGCGGGTTGAACACGGCGAACGCCCCGGGCCGCAGCAGGCGCAGCAGCGCAACCATTTCCTCCCGCGGGAGCGCTAGACACCCCGCGGTGCCACCGCTCCGGTCGTCGCGCACGTGGACGAAGATCGCGCTGCCAGCCCCCGGGACCACCGGGTGGCGGTTGTAATCCAGCGCGAGGCCAAACTCGTAGAGGGCGTCATCGCGGCGCATCCGCTCGACGCTGCGGGCCGGATGCGGCGCGGTGACCCAGAGGTTGTAATCGGGGGACTCCGGGTCGTCGACCCAGAGGTCCGCCGCGGTGCAGCACCGATAGGGCAACGCCGTATCCCCCGCCGGCGCGTAGCCAAAGGCGAGACTGATTCTGAAGCTACCGGAAGGGGACTTGCCATCGCCCTCGCGTTTCGCCCCGGGCGCGGCAAAACCCGCCCGCCCCGCGACCGCCTCGCCGCAGGTCCAGATCCGCGCCCAGCCGCTCGGCCCGTCCGCCCACAGGCTGGCGTGCGCCGCTGGCAGGAAGGCCCCCGGTTCCGCAACCAGCGCCTGCGGCGCGGCGGCGGCGCGCAGACGCGGCCCCCAGCCCGGCCCTTCGGGCGCCCCGCCTCCAGCGGGGCTCACGGCGTCACGGCCAAGCGGCCGGGAACCCGGTGCACGGTACCGGCGATCACCCGTACCACCTCGCGGCCGTCGGCGTCGCGCAGGCGGCAGGTCAACTCGACCACCTGCGCGGGCATGAGCCCGGGGATGACTAAACGCACCACCCGCGGATCCTCCACGGTAACGGCGGAGGCGACGGGCCACGTGCGCTCGTTCAGGCGGGGGCTCCCGTAGCTCGCGCTCCGCCGCAGGTCCCAGGCCCGCACTGTGAAGTCACCCGCGGCGACCGCACCAAGCGGGTCGCTGAAGGTCAGGTCCACCCCGTCCGACCGGATGTGCCACCCCACGGGCAGGAGCGCCGGCCGGCCCGTCGGCCAGAGCCGGAAGAACCCGCCCTCCTGCAGGGTCTGCGAGGTCGCCCAAGCCGCGAGGCCAGCGAGGTAGAGTTCCCCGGAGCCGGGATGGAAGCGTGCCCGCATTACCCCGGTCGGGAAATCGGGCACGGGAAGCGCGCACACGGC
>VHCI01000029.1 GCA_016871775.1 Verrucomicrobiota bacterium
GGAAAAGCTCCAGTTGGCCACCGCCCGCCTCGACGCCCGAGAGCCGCACGCCCACCAGCCGGACCGGGCGCGTACCCGCCCCGGCCGCCGCAAGCAGCGGTTCCAGCAGCGGATAAAAGGGCGCCTCGAGGTCCGCGGCCTCCGGCAGCGTCCGGCTGCGCATCCCCTCGCTGAAATCCGGGAACCGCACGCGCACGGTCAGGGTGCGGGCCCGTTTCCCGTCGCGGCGGACCTTGGGCAGCAGCTCGTCAACCATTCCCTTCAGGACCCGGACCAGCTGATCCCGGTCCCGGACATCGGCGGCGAAGGTCTCCTGCTGGGAATAGCTCCGGGCGTCGCCCGGCTCGGTCACCACCGGCCGGTCATCCTGTCCGTGCGCCGCCGCGCGCACCTCTCGCCAACCCGCGCCGAAAGCCGCCTCCAGCGAGCCCTCCGGCAGCGCCTGCAATTCGCCGATGCGGCGCAGTCCGTGGCGTTCCGCGAGCCGCGCCTCGGTCTTGGGTCCGATCCCCGGCAGCCGCCCGACCGGCAGGGGCGCGAGGAACCCGGCCTCATCTCCCGGCGGCACCACCACGAACCCGCGCGGTTTGCGCAGCTTGGAGGCCACCTGCGCCACGAGCTTGTTGGCCGCAACCCCGAAGGAGACCGGCAGGCCCAGCTCGGACCAGAGGCGTTCCTGCAGCCGACGCACCTCCCCGGTTACCGCCGCCTCATCGGCGAGCCCGTTGCCCCGCAAATCGAGATAACCCTCGTCGATCGAGCTCCGTTCGACCCAGGGGGTGAGCTCGCCGCAAAGGTCGAACATCCGGGCCGAGACTTCGCCGTAAAGCCCGGGAGTCGGAGGAATCAGAACCAGCCCGGGACAAGCGCGCAGCGCCCGCGCAGTCGGCATCGGGGTGTAGACGCCGGCCGCGCGCGCCTCGTAGCTGGCCGAGGCGATGATTCCGCGCTCCCGGCCCCCGACCGCACAGGCCCGCCCGCGCAGCTCCGGCCGGCGCGCTAGCTCGCAGGACACGAAGAAGGCGTCAGCATCAAGGTGGACGATCGTCGGCGGCGCAGGGACCACACTTCATTGGCCGCTCGCCGCCGCCCGGCCGGCAAGCGGGAAAAGAACGCAACCACTTTGGGCTGGCCTGCCTCCCGCCGATTTCCCAACTTCCCCGCACCCCCCCCACCCCGTCACGCCCGTGATGCTGCTGATCGCCATCTTTTCGGTGACCGTGCTGCTGCTCTGCTGGCTCTGCTACAGCGGCGAGAGCAAGCGCTGAGCACACCCCGCGAACTTCGGCGTTGCCCGGTCGCACGGGAGCCGCTCAGCCTCGGGGATGGGACGTCAATGGCTGCACGCGAAACGCGCGATCGTTAACCTGAAAAAGGGTCAGGCGGTCCAAAAGCTGGTCAAGGAGATCACCGTGGCCGCCAAGCTCGGCGGCGCGGACCCTGAGGGCAACGCCCGCCTCTTCGCCGCGGTGGAGAAGGCCCGCAAGGCCAGCGTCACCCGCGACGTGATCCAGCGGGCGATCAACAAGGGCGCGGGTGTCGGGGGCGACAGCGCCTCGCTGGAGCACGTGGTCTACGAGGGCTACGCCCCGCACAAGGTGCCGGTCATCGTCGAGGTGATGACCGACAACCATAACCGCAGCTCGGCCGATCTCCGGGCCCTCTTCCGCCGGGGCGTGATGGGGGGCGCGGGCAGCAACAAGTTCCTCTTTGACCATTGCGGGATCGTCGAGGCCCACCATCCGGACCCGGCCGCGGACCGCGAGGCCGCCGCGATCGAGGCGGGAGCGAACGAGTTCGAGGAACTCGACCACGCGCGCAACGACGACATCCCCGAGGGCGCGACCGGCGTCCGCCTCCTCACCGACCGCACCGCGGTGCACGCCGCCGCCACGTGGCTGAAACAGCACGGCTGGACGGTCGTCACCGCCGAACTCGGGTACATCGCGAAGACCTACCCGGAACTCGACGACACCCAGCGGGGCGAGGTCGGGGAATTCCTGCAGGAGATCGAGGACCACGACGACGTCCAGCGGGTCTGGGCCGCCGTCCGCTGATCCCGCCCGGGCCCCGCATCAACCCGCGGACCAGGGTCGCAGCGCCAGCTCGCGCGAGGGCTCGCGTCCGCGGCCCTCGAGGATCAGACGGTCCGCGTGCAGGGTCGCGACCGCGTAGGCCGTGGTGTCCGCCGTCTCTACCATCCCGCGCAGGGTGACGTAAGGCACCCCGTTGCGTTCGCCCAAGGCGCCCGCGTGGTGGTGGCCGTTCAGCCACGCGGCGACGTTCGGCTGGCGATCCACGGCCGCGAGCACCTCCCCCGCGTTCCACACGCCGTGATCGCCGGCCGGCCAGACGGGGTGGTGTGACAGGACAAGCACGCGCCGGCCCTCGCGGCGGGCGGCCGCGCATTCCGCCTCGAACCAGCGCAACTGCGCGGGCCCCACGCCGCCATTCCAGGGTTTCGCCTGCCGGACCCGGGCGGCGACCAGGCGGGCCAGCTCGCGCTCCGCCTCCTCCCGCGCGGGACTCCCGGCCGGATGCGCGTAGCGACTGACATCGTTCGTGTCCAAAAGCACGCACCGCCAGCCCGGCAGGTCGAAAACCCGGCGGCGGGCGGGCAGGCCGAGCAGGGCGGGCACCCGATCCTTCTCCTCTTCCCGGACCTCGAAATCGTGGTTGCCCAGCAGGTGGTGCCACCGGTGCCGGCCGCGGCCCAGCGCCGCGAGCATAGGCGCGAAACTGGCCCAGTCCCGATCGATGAGGTCGCCCAAGTGCACGCAACCCGCGAGCGGCAACTCCGCGAAGTCCGCCACCGCGGCCTCCAGCCGGGCCAGCGAGCGCCGGTAGTGGCGCGTGCCCTGCGCGGGCACATCCGCGTACTGCGCGTCGGCCACGAGGCCGAGGCGCACGGGCACGGCGACCGCCCCCAGGCCCCGCGCGCCCACCGCGAGTGCGGCCGTCGATCGCGCGAGGAAACGCCGGCGGGAGCAGTGGGGAGCGACCATGCGCGCAGCGCAAACGAACCGCGCCCCCGGGGCAAGCCACGGCCACTTTCGGCTCGTTTCCTCCGCCCCGGCCTTCTCTGCTGCCCGCGTGCATCCCGCTGAACGCGTCCTCCTCGGCCCCGGCCCCAGTCCCGTTCCCCAGCGCGTTCTTCGCGCCCTCGCCGCGCCCACGCTGGGCCACCTCGACCCGCAGTACCTCGCCATCATGGACGAGGTCTGCGAACTCCTCCGACAAGTGTTTCGCACCCGCAACGCCCTCACTTTTCCCGTAAGCGGCACCGGGATGGCTGGGATGGAGTGCGCCGCCGTCAACCTCGTGGAGCCGGGCGACGAGGTCATCATCGGGGTGAACGGCGTCTTCGGCACGCGGATGAAGGACGTGATGGAGCGCTGCGGCGCCGTCGTCCACGCGCTTGAGGCCCCTTGGGGCGAGACCTTTTCCGCCGCGCAGGTCGCCGCCGCCTTCGCCGCCCACCCGCGCGCGCGGCTGCTCGGGATCGTCCACGCCGAGACCAGCACGGGCGCGCACCAGCCCCTCGAGGGCCTCGCGGCCATCGCCCGGGCCCACGACGCGCTCCTCCTGGTCGATGCCGTCACCAGCCTCGGCGGGCACGAACTGCGCGTGGACGACTGGGAGATCGACGCGATCTACAGCGGCACCCAAAAGTGCCTGAGCTGCCCCCCGGGGCTCTCGCCGGTCAGCTTCGGCCCGCGCGCCCTCGCCCGGATGGACGCACGCAAGACCAAGGTGCAGTCCTGGTACCTCGACGTCTCGATGCTCCGGAAATACTACTCGGGGGGCGGCGGGGGCCGCGTGTACCACCATACGGCCCCGATCAATATGACCTACGCGCTCCACGAGGCGCTGGCGATCGTGCTGGAGGAAGGCCTCGAGGCCCGCATCGCCCGGCACGCCGCGATGCACCAGCGACTCCGCCGCGGGCTGGAGGCGCTGGGCCTCAACTACATCCCCTCCCGCTCCCTCCACACCCTCAACTGCATCCGCATCCCCGAGGGCGCCGACGACGCGGGGGTCCGGCGTCGCCTGCTCGATGAGTACGGGATCGAGATCGGCGCCGGCCTCGGCCCGATGGCGGGCAAGGCTTGGCGCATCGGACTGATGGGCCACGGCGCCACCCTGCGGAACGTCGACCTCGTGCTGGCCGCCCTCGGGAACTGCCTCGGCCGTTCCGCCGCCTCCACCTGAGGGCCCGCCGATGCTCCGCCCGATCCTCGCCGGCCTGCTGCTCCTCACCGCCCTCGCGCCGACGCGCGCCCGGGCCGCCGCGGCGACGGACCAGCCGAACATCATCCTCATCAACATCGACGACCTAGGCTCACGCGAGCTCGGCGCGTGGGGCGGCCGCTTCCGCACCCCGGCGCTCGACCGGATGGCCGCCGAGGGTCGGCGGATGACGGATCACTACGCCGCCCCGGTATGCTCTCCCTCGCGCGCGGCCCTGCTCACCGGCTCCTATCCGAAGCGGGTGCTGCCCACGCCCCACGTGCTCTTCCCCGGCGCCGCCGTGGGCCTCCATCCCAACGAGCAGACCATCGCCGAGGTCCTGCGCGCCTCCGGCTACGCCACGGCCTGCATCGGCAAATGGCACCTCGGCGACCAGCTTCCCTTCCTGCCCCTCCAGCATGGATTCGGGGAATACTTTGGCCTCCCTTACTCCAACGATATGGGTCCGGCCGCCGAGGGCGTAAAGAGCAACTTCGGCGCTCCCCTGCCCACCCCGAAGGCGGCCCCCAAGGCCGCGGGCGGCGCCGGCGAGGGCACGGGGATCCGCACCCTGCAGCCCCCCCTGCCGCTGCTCGAGGGCAACACCGTGATCGGCCGCGTCGGCCCCGCGGAGCAAGCCGATCTCGTGCGGCGCTACACCGAGCGCGCGGTCGACTTCGTGCGCCGCCCGCGGACGCAGCCCTTCTTCCTCTACCTCGCCCACAACGCCGTCCACTTCCCGCTCTACCCCTCCGCCGCCTTCCGGGCGCGGGTGCCTGGGAGCCTCCTCGGCGCGTGGATCGAGGAGGTCGACTGGAGCGTGGGCCAAGTGCTTGACGCTGTGCGCTCCGCGGGACTCGAGCGCCGCACGCTGGTCCTCTTCGTCTCGGACAACGGCGGCCCGCTCAACCACGGGGCCGACAACTATCCCCTGCGCGGCGGCAAGGGCAGCACCCTCGAGGGCGGCATCCGCGTTCCCCTCCTCGCGTGGTGGCCGGGCCGGATTCCCGCCGGCACCAGTTCCTCCGCCATCACTGCCAACCAAGACCTGCTGCCCACCCTCGCCCGCCTCGCCGGGGCGGGATTGCCGACGGGACGCCGGCTCGACGGGGTGGATGTCTCCGCCCCGCTGCTGGGCGACCCTGGCCCAGGCGTTCGCCGCGAGTTCCTGTATTTCCGCGGACTGGACCTCGAGGCCGTGCGGGGTGACGCGTGGAAGCTGCACCTCGCGCCCGGCGAGCTTTATCACCTCGGCGAGGATCCCGGGGAGGCCCGCGACGTCGCCGGCCGGCATCCGGAAGTCGTCGCCCGACTGCGCGCGCTCGCCGCCGCCAACGCGGCTGATCTCGGCAACACCGGCGTAGGGCCCGGCTGCCGCCCGCTCGGACGGATCGAGGCCCCGCAACCCCTGCTCGCCCAGGACGGCACGGTCCGGGCGGACGCCATCGGTCCGCGCCCGCGCTTCCCCTGATCCGCCCCGCCTCAATCCAGGCTGGACCCAAGGGTCCCGCGGTCGGCAGCCTTCGCCGCCGATGAAGTCCCGCCCGCCCGCCTCCGCCTACCGCCTCGCCCACGAACGCTACGCCGCCCTCGGCGTCGACACGGACCGCGCCCTGCGTTTGGCGTCCAAAATTCCGGTCTCGATCCCCTGCTGGCAGGGGGACGACGTCGGCGGCTTCGAGCGGGCGGGCGGCCAGAAGCTTGGGGACGGGCTCGCCACTTTCGGCAGCCATCCCGGCAAGGCCCGCACCCCGGACGAGTTACGCCGGGATTTCGAGGCGGCGATGGCGCTGATTCCCGGGACGAAGCGTTTCAACCTGCACGCTATCTACGCCGAGATGGGCGGGCGTTACGTCGACCGCGACGGCCTTGGGGTGGAGCAATTCCGCGGCTGGATCAGCTGGGCCAAGGGCCTAGGGATCGGCCTCGACTTCAACCAGACCTACTTCTCGCACGCCCGAGTGAAGGACGGCTGCACACTCACCCATCCGGACGCCGCGGTGCGCCGCTTCTGGATCGAGCACGGCATCCGCTGCCGCGAGATCGGAGCCGCGATCGGCCGCGCCCTAGGCCGCACTTGCCTGACGAACCTCTGGATCCCGGACGGCGTGAAAGACACGCCCGCCGACCGCCGTGGTCCCCGCGAGCGGCTGGCGGCCTCGCTCGATGCGATCTTCGCGCGCCCGCTGAACCTGCGGCACAACGTGGACTCGGTCGAGCCGAAGCTGTTCGGCCTCGGCTCCGAAAGCTACGTGCCCGGCTCGCACGAGTTTTACCTCGGCTACGCGGTGAGCCGCGGGAAGCTCCTCACCCTTGACGCCGGACATTACCACCCGACCGAGAGCGTCGCCGACAAAATCTCGGCCATCCTGCAATTCCTTCCGGAGATCTCGCTGCACGTCAGCCGCGGCGTGCGCTGGGACAGTGATCACGTCGTGACCCTGACCGATGAGCTGCAGGCGATCGCTCAGGAGATCGTCTGGGGCGGCTACACCGACCGCGTGCGCATCGGGCTCGATTATTTCGACGCCAGCATCAACCGCGTGGCCGCCTGGGTCATCGGCACGCGCAATATGCAGAAGGCGCTGCTGCTCGCGCTGGTGGCGCCGATCGCGCGCATCCGGGCGGCGGAGCGGGAGGGCGACCTCACCACCCGGCTCGCTCTGCTTGAGGAGGCGCGCACCCTGCCCTTCCCCGCGGTCTGGGACCAGTACTGCCTCGAGGCCGGCGTACCCGAGGGCGAGCGCTGGCTCGCCGAGGTCAAGGCCTACGAACGCACGGTGCTGAGGCAGCGGGCCAGCTAAGCGGTATCCCCACCAATGCGCTCCCTGCTGGCCACGCTGCTCCTCTCCGCCGCGCTGGCGTCCGCCGCCGAGGTCACGGTCCCCTCCCGCGGCTTCGGCCGCCTCACCGACGGCCGCGAGGCGCAGCTGTATACCTTGGACAACGGCCGCGGACTGGTCGCGGAGATTACCGACTTTGGGGGCATCATTGTCCGCCTGCTGGTCCCGGACCGAACGGGCCGCCAGGCCGACGTCGTGCTCGGAGTGGACTCGGCCGCCGAGTTCGAGGCCAAGGCCGCCGGCTTCAATTCCGTGATCGGGCGCTACGCGAACCGCATCGCCGGCGGGCGCTTCAGCCTCGACGGACAGACCTACCACTTGGAGACCAATTCGAATTCCGGCGGCGTGCCGGTGCACCTCCATGGGGGCCGCCTCGGCTTCAACCGCCGGCTCTGGACCGCCACGCCGACGACACGCGAAGGACTCCCCGCGGTGCGGCTCCGCCTCACGAGTCCGGACGGGGACCAGGGTTATCCCGGCAAGTTGCAGGTCGAGGTGCTCTATTCCGTAACCGCCGATGGTGGACTGCGCCTCGACTATGCGGCGACCACCGACCGCCCGACCCCGCTTAATCTGACGAATCACGCCTACTTCAACCTCAAGGGCGAGGGCGAAGGGGACATCCTCGACCACGAGCTCACCCTCCACGCCGCCCGATACACGCCCGTCACGCCGGCCCAAATCCCCACCGGGGAGCTCGCGCCGGTCGCCGGCACGCCCTTCGACTTCACCCGTCCCCGGCGGATCGGGGAGCGCATCGCGGGGGATCACCCCCAACTGGCGATCGGACGCGGCTACGACCATAACTTCGTGCTCGATCACCGGGGCGCGGAACCCGGCCTAGCGGCTATCGTCCGCGAGCCGATCTCCGGGAGGGTGCTCGAGGTGCTGACGACGGAGCCCGGCGTGCAGTTGTTCACGGCCAACCACTTCGCAGGCCGTCTGACCGGCAAATCCGGGCGCCCCTACCCGCGCTTTGCCGGCTTTTGCCTGGAGACCCAGCACTTCCCAGACAGCCCCAACCAAACGGGCTTCCCGAACACCATCCTGCGCCCCGGCCAGACTTTCCGCTCGGCGACGGTATTTCGCTTTTCCGCCCGCTGAGCGCGGCCAGCGATGCGGCTTGGCCTCTTTTGGAACTTGGAAACGAAACCATGGACGGCACCGGCGGAGTTGGTAGTGAAGAAGTTGACGCGCTAAAGTATTTTTCCTCAGTGGGTAGCGTGTCCTATTTGGAATAATTCCAATTCCAAGTTGCAACTTGGAACCATTCCAATTCGGTCATTGGGACGTCTTTCATCTCCCGCCGATGCAACCGCTTCCCCCCGCCGAATCCCTCAACCAAAGACTTGCGGATATCGGTCTCCGCTCCACTCCCCAGCGCGAGGTAGTGTACTCGGAGCTCCTCCGCAAGCGGGACCATCCGACCGCCGAGGAGGTATTTGCCCGGGTCAAGTCGGAGCTTCCCACCATCTCCCTCGCGACGGTCTACAACTGCCTGGAAACCCTCGTGCAATGCGAGCTGGTACGGGCGGTGAACTTCGAGCGCAGCCCGACGCGGTACTGCCCGAACCTGCGGCCGCACGCGCATTTTCACGACGAACAGACCGGCCGCACCTACGACATCGACTTGCCGCCGGCCGTACTCTCCGAGGTCAACCAGGTCCTCCCGGCCGGCTTCGACGCCTCCTCCGTCGAGATCACCTTCCGAGGCCAGGCCCGCCCCGCTTCCTGAACCCTTCCTTTACCGAACCAATGGCCTCGCTCGTCATCCACGACCTCCACGTCTCCATCGGCGACAGACCCATCATCAAGAACCTGTCTCTTACCGTAAACAGCGGTGAAGTTCACGCCATTATGGGGCCGAACGGCACGGGCAAATCGACCCTCGCCAAGGTCATTGCCGGGCATCCGGATTACACCGTGACTGGCGGGGACGTGCTCCTCGATGGCCGCTCCGTGCTTGAGCAGGAGGCGGACGAGCGCGCCCGCGCCGGGCTCTTCCTCGCGTTCCAGTACCCGAGCGAGATCCCCGGGGTTTCGATCGCCAATTTCCTGCGTGCCGCCGTTCAGGCCCGGTTGCCGGAGGGGGAAGAAATCGACGCCACCGCCTATTATAAGCGCCTCTATGCGAAGATGGACCTCCTAAAGATCGAACGGAAGTTCACCTCTCGGGCGGTCAACGAGGGCTTCTCCGGCGGCGAAAAGAAGCGCTGCGAGATCCTCCAGATGGCGATGCTTGAGCCGAAGATGGCGGTGATGGACGAGACGGACTCCGGACTCGACATCGACGCCCTGCGCATCGTCTCGGACGGCGTGAACGCCCTGCGCGGCCCAGGCCTTGGCGTGCTGATGATCACCCATTACCAGCGGCTGCTGAACCACATCGTGCCAGACTTCGTGCACGTGATGTACGACGGCCGGATCGTGAAGAGCGGCGACAAGTCCCTCGCCTTGGACCTCGAGTCACGGGGCTACGACTGGGTGAAGCAGGAGCTCGCCGCCCTCCCCGCCTGAACCTCGGCGCCCCACCATGAAGAGCCTTACCGACAGCGGCTCCGCCGCCACCGTGGAAAATCCCATCGCCGGGATCGACCAGACCAAGGGCGATTTCACCTACGATGTCGCCTATGAGTTCGACGCGGGCACAGGCCTCAGCGAGCGGACCATCGACTACATCAGCTCCGTTAAGAAGGAGGCGGACTGGATCCGGGCCTTCCGCCGTCAGGCGCTGCAGGTCTTCCAGTCCAAGCCAATGCCCACCCACTGGGCCACGCGCGACCTCGAAAACATCGATTTCGACCGCATCCGCTACTACCTCGCGAGCGGCCAGAAGCCGAAGCGCACCTGGGACGAGGTCCCCGAGGACATCAAGCGCACCTTTGAGCGCCTGGGCATCCCGGAGCAGGAGCGGAAGTTCCTCGCCGGGGTTGAGGCGCAGTTCGACTCCGAAGCCGCCTACTCGAACATCAAGGAGATCGTCGCCAAGCAGGGCGTTATCTTCGTGAACTCGACCGAGGGGCTCCGGGAGCATCCGGACCTGTTCCGCCGCTGGTTCGGCAAGGTCATCCCGACGGGAGACAACAAATTCTCCGCGCTCAACAGCGCCGTGTTCTCCGGCGGCTCCTTCATCTACGTGCCGCCCGGGGTGAAGGTCGCCCAGCCGCTTCAGGCTTACTTTCGGATCAACGCCGAGAACTTCGGCCAGTTCGAGCGCACCCTGATCATCGCCGATGAGGGTTCCGAGGTCACCTATATGGAGGGTTGCACCGCGCCTAAGTTCTCCACTGCCACGCTGCATAGCGCCGTGGTCGAACTGGTCGCGTTAAAGGGGGCGAAGATCCAGTACATCACCGTCCAGAACTGGGCGAACAACGTGTTCAACCTCGTGACCAAACGCGGGCTCGCCCACGCGGAGGCCGAGATCAAGTGGATCGACTGCAACATCGGCTCCCGGCTCACGATGAAGTACCCAGGCGTCGTGCTGAAGGGCCGAAAGGCGCGCGGGGAGGTCATCTCCATCGCCCTTGCCAACGACGGTCAGCATCAGGACACCGGGGCAAAGATGATCCACGCCGCGGACGAGACCACCTCCAACGTGGTCTCCAAATCCATCAGCGTAGGCCAGGGCCGCGCGACCTACCGTGGCCAGGTGCACATCCCGAAACGCCTCCGCGGCTGCCGGAACAACACCGAGTGCGATGCGCTGCTGATCAACACCAACAGCCGCACCGACACCTATCCCGCCATCACCGTCCGCGGTGACCGCAACTCGATCCAGCACGAGGCCAGCGTCTCCAAGGTCAGCGAGGATATGATCTTCTACATGCAGCAGCGCGGCCTCAGCGAGGGCCAAGCGATGAGCCTGGCGGTCAACGGCTTCATCAACGACCTCGCCCGCCAGTTCCCAATGGAATATTCCGTCGAGCTGAAGCGGCTGATCGATCTTGAGATGGAAGGTAGCGTCGGTTGACCCGCGCTCCGCGATGACCACCACGACCGCCCCCCTCCCACCCGGGACCGTCGGCGCCTTCACTCGCGCCGCCTTCGAGGCCCACCTTGCGTCCTTGCCTCCGCTCCCCGAGTGGTGGCTTGCCCGCAAACGGGCCGCCTTCGAGCATTTCGCCGCCCTGCCGCTGCCCGTCCGGAATGACGAGGCCTGGCGTTTCAGCAACGTGTCCGGGCTCACCCTCGACGGCTTCGCGCCGCCCGCCACCGCCCGCGCCGTCCCCTTCGCCAGCATCGGGATCCGCAAGGCGGCGCGGCTCATCTTCGCCAACGGTCGCCTCTTCTCCCGGGAGATCCTCGACTCCAATCTCGAGCGTCGGGGCGTGGTGGTCGACACAATCCAAAACGCCCTGCGCGAGCACGGTGACTTGGTGCGGGATCACCTGCTTGCCCAGCCGGCCCGCCTCGGCTCCGACAAGTTCTCTGCGCTCCACCAGGCCTTCCTCGTTGACGGCGCCTTCGTCTATGCGCCCCGTGGGGTCGAGGTGGAGTTGCCGATCGGCATCTTCTCGTTCGCGCTCGGCGACCAGGCCGCCACTTTCCCCCATACGCTCGTTGTCGCCGACGAAGGCGCGCGGGTCACGGTCATCGATTACTTCGGGTCCCAGGACGACACGGAGCGTCAACTGGCCATCGGCGCCAACGACCTTTACGCGGGCCACGGCGCGCGGATCACTTACGTGGGCAAGCAGGACTGGAGCCACCAAGCCCTCGCTTTGCAGTCCAATTCCACCGTGGTGCGCCGGGATGCGTGCGTGCAATCGCTCAACGTCCACCTCGGCGCCCGCCAGGCCCGGCATGAATCCCACTCGCAGCTTCAGGCGCCCGGGGCGATCTCGGAGATGCTGTCGCTGACCGTCGCGCGGGGCGACCAGGAGTTCGACCAGCGCACCCTGCAAATCCACCAAGCGCCGCACACCCGCTCGGATCTCCTCTACAAGAACGCCCTGTTGCAGCGCGCGCGGACCATTTTCTCGGGCCTGATCGTCGTCGATCCGGACGCCCAGAAGACGGATGCCTACCAGAGCAACCGCAACCTGATGCTGAGCGACGAGGCAGAGGCCAACTCCCTGCCCGGGCTCGAGATCCAGGCGAACGACGTCCGCTGCACCCACGGCGCCACCACGTCCCGCATCGATTCGGAACAGGAGTTCTACCTGCAGGCCCGCGGCATCACCAAGCGCGCGGCCGACGAGCTCCTCACGTTCGGTTTCTTCGAGGAGGTGCTCAACCGCCTTAGCCAGGATGACCTGCACACGGCGCTCCGCACGCTGATCCAGTCGAAGTTCTCCGGGGAGAAAGTCATCCGATGAACCGCGAGCGCACCCTTTCGCGCGACGTCGTCGCGACGCAGATTCCCTCCGGGGACAAGCAGACGCTGCCGCAGAACGGCCGCGTGTTCCTGCACCAGACGCTCGGCGGGAGCTACACGGTGCAAACGGATTTCGGCTTGTTCCGCATCGACGGTCACGACGGGGACGCGCTGGGCGAGCAGGTCACCGCAGCCGCGGTTGCCGGCTCCACCCTCGCGGATGGGGCGCCAGACCCGGAGGCCGTCTGGGCCCAGCTGCGGCAGGTCTATGACCCGGAGATTCCAGTGAACATCGTCGACCTCGGCCTCGTATACACGATGGAGGTCGTGAAGGTGACCGAGCCCGAGGCCGGCTACCGCGTGGACGTCGCGATGACCCTCACCGCGCCCGGCTGCGGGATGGGCCCGGCGATTGCCGAGGATGCGAAGGGGAAGATCCTGCTGGTACCGGGCGTGAGCGCGGCCGACGTGCGGATCACTTGGGACCCACCCTGGAACCAGCAAATGATATCCGAGGAAGGGAAAATGAAGCTGGGGCTCATCTGAGCCCTGGTGGATCGAGGCCCGGTCGCGACCCGCGCGAGAAAATCCTTCCCACGCGTGAAGCCACGCTGCACAACCACGGCGTGTCCTCCCCCCAGATCATCGGCTCCGCGGAGGTCCAGGCCGCGATCGCCAGGCTGGCCGCCGCGATTGCGGCACGCCACCCCGACCCGCGGGGCCTCCTGCTACTAGGCATTGCCAACGGCGGGATCGAACTCGCCCGCCGGCTGGGGAAACGGCTGCGCCTGACCGCCGGCATGGTCGACATCGCCTTCCACCGCGATGACTTCAGCTCCCATCCGATCCCGAAGGAAACCACCTCCAGCCGCATCCCGGGCGAGGTGCAGGGAGCGACGGTGATTTTGGTGGACGACGTCCTCTTCACCGGCCGGACGGTGAAGGCCGCCCTCAACGAGATCTTCGACCACGGCCGGCCCGAGGCAGTCGAGCTCGCGGTCCTGGTCGACCGCGGCTGCCGGCGCCTACCCTTCGCTGCTGACCACCTCGGGCTGCGGCTGCCCGCCGCCGAGAGCCAGCGGATCTCTGTCCGCCTCGATGCCGCCGACCCGCGGCGAGACGAGATCCGCATCGCGCCGTCCAAACGCTGACCCCTCGCGACACCCTATGTCCTGGCAACGCCGCCACCTGCTCACCGTCGAGGAGCTCACCCTCACGGAACTGGAGCAGATCCACGCCACCGCCGCCGCTTTTAAGCGCACCCTGAGCCGCAACATGCGCAAGGTGCCGGCCCTGCGCGGCAAGACCATCGTCAACCTCTTCCTCGAGCCCAGCACCCGCACGCGGATGGCGTTCGAGATGGCCGCGAAACGCCTCAGCGCCGACGTGATCTCGCTCGACGGCGCCAGCAGCAGCACCACGAAGGGCGAGACCTTGCGGGACACCGCCGAGAACATCCAGGCGCTGCAGGCGGATATGATTGTCATCCGCCATGCCGCTGCCGGATCGCCCCTCTACCTGTCCCGATTGCTCGACATTCCGGTGATCAACGCGGGCGACGGAGCGCACGAGCACCCGACCCAGGGCCTTCTCGACACGTTCACGATGAAGGAGCACCTCGGCTCCCTGAAGGGTCGCAAGGTGGTGATCCTCGGGGACATCCTTTTCAGCCGCGTCGCCCGCTCCAACATCCACGCCCTGACCAAGCTCGGCGCGGACGTGACGCTCGTCGGCCCCTCCACCCTCGTGCCGGCCTGGTTCACCCACCTGGGCGTCGAGGTTAGCCACGACCTCCGCGGCGCGCTGGCGGACGCGGAGGTCGTGATGCTGCTGCGCATCCAGCACGAGCGGCAGGCCGCCGGCCACTTCCCTTCCCTCGGCGAATACACGGGAATGTTCGGGCTGAACAAGACCCGTGCCTCGTGGCTCAATCCCAAGGCCATCATCATGCACCCCGGACCCATCAACCGGGGGGTGGAGATCGACAGCGAGCTCGCCGACGGCGAGCGCAGCGTGATCCTCGAGCAGGTGACAAACGGCATCGCTTTGAGAATGGCCGTCCTCTACCTTTGCGCCGGTGGTCAGCCGGAACAGGCCAGCCCCGTCGCCTAGGAAACGTCATGCCCGCTCTCTGGATTCAAAACGCCCGGGTGATCGATCCCGCGTCGCGCCGCGACGCCCCCGGGGACCTCTTTCTCGACCAGGGCCGGTTCGTCGCCCCGCTCTCCGCCGCGGCGCGGAAACGAGCCCGCCGGATCAACGCCCGCGGCCTCGTAGCTTGCCCTGGCCTCGTCGACGTGCACGTACACTTCCGGGAGCCCGGCCAGACCCACAAGGAGACCATCGCCACCGGCTCCCGCGCCGCGGCGGCCGGCGGCTTCAGCACCGTGGTCTGTATGCCGAACACCTCCCCGGTCGCCGACAACAGCGGGACCATCCAGCTGATGAAGGACGTGATTGCGCGGGACGCGGTCGTGCGCGTCCATCCCACCGGCTGCATCACCGTGGGGATGAAGGGCCAGGCCCTCGCGCCTATCGGATCCCTGAAGCGTGCTGGCGTGGTCGCGATCACCGACGACGGCGAATGCGTGCAGTCGAACGACCTGATGCGCCGGGCGGTGGAATACGCCCGGATGTTCTCCCTGCCGGTGATGGACCACTGCCAAGATTACTCGATGACCCAGGGCGCGGTGATGAACGAGGGCGTGGTCTCCACCCGCCTCGGCCTGCGCGGCTGGCCCCACGCCGCTGAGGACATCATCGTCGCGCGCAACATCATCCTCGCTGAGCAGACCGGCGCCCACATCCACCTCCAGCACATCTCGTCGCGCTACTCCGTGGACCAAATCCGGCGCGCCAAGGCCCGCGGCGTGCGCGTCACCGCTGAGGCCACGCCACACCACCTTGCCCTGACCGAGGAGGCGCTCGCCGGCTACGACACGCACTTCAAGATGAACCCGCCCCTGCGCACCGAGCCGGACCGCCAGGCGCTGATCGCCGGCCTGCGCGACGGCACTCTCGACATCATCGCCACCGACCACGCGCCGCACACCGACTACGAAAAGGACAAGGAGTTCGACTACGCGCCAAACGGGATCCTCGGCCTCGAGACGGCCTTGCCCGTCTGCTTGGACGTGCTGGTGCGCCAAGCGCGCTTCAAGCTCAGCCGCGTGGTCGACCTGATGACCCGCGGACCCGCCGCGATCGTCGACCTACCGGCCGGCACGCTCGCCGAGGGAGCCGCCGCCGATGTCTGCCTGTTCGACCCGGAGGAAATCTGGCGTTACAACGCCGTGGCCGGACAGAGCAAGTCCTCGAACTCGCCATGGTCGGGCCGCGAGCTCCGGGGCCGGGTGCGCACGACCATCGTCGGTGGCAAGGTCGTTTACGCGGACGGGCGCATCACCGTGTGAGACGGACTCCGGCCGCGCGCGACGACCGTGACGCCCCCGCTTTCAGCCTTCGCGACGCTGGTGCTGGTGTTCGAACTGGGGTGCGTCGCCGCTGGCGTAGTATTGCTCTGGCGGAACGTGCTCTCCCCGGCCGCGCGCGCGGAGCCGCTCCGGCTGCGCGCCTGGGACGCGCCTTGGCCCGAGTTCCTCGCCTTCTTGGCGAGCCTCCTGCTCGGCACCTTGCTCCTCGCCGCGCTCGCGGGCCTCGGCGCCCGCCAGGCGGGCCTAGCTGGGCACGCCGCGACGATCGCCAACGGCGCGGGAGCGCAACTCGGGATGCTCCTCGGGGTTTTTCTCCACCACCGCGTGCTGGGACCCGCTACGGGAGACACGCGCGCGCCCGCCAGGATGCTCCTGGGCTCCGGCGTGGCCGTCTTCCTCGCCGCCCTGCCGCCGCTGCTGCTCACGGCGCAACTTTGGGAATTCGCGCTGCGCGCGGCCGGCCTGCCTACGGCGCGTCAGAACCTGATCCGCATCCTCACCGAGATCGAGTCGCCCGTTCTCTTCGCCGCGATGGTGATCCTCGCCGTCCTCATTGCCCCGGTCACCGAGGAGCTGGTCTTCCGCGGGGGCGTTTTCCGCTACCTGCGGACCCGCTGGCCGCGCTGGCCGGCGATCCTGCTACCCGCCGCTTTCTTCGCGGCGCTCCACGTCAACTGGTCCACCCTCGAGGGTCTCTCCAGCGCGCTGCCGCTGGTCGTGCTCGCGGTGTTCTTTTCCCTCGCCTATGAACGGACAGGACAACTCGGCACGGCGGTCGTGGCGCACGCCTGCTTCAACCTGAACACGCTGCTCGTGCTTTTCGCCGGGCTGGGCCCCTGAGTCGCGTGCACCCCTTTGCTCCCGGCCCCCGCGATCGCGTCGACGCACTCGGCGAGCGCGGCCTGATCGCCTCCATCGGTCGCTGGCTGGGCACCGCCTGCCCGGCCGCTCCCGCAGGCATCGGGGATGACTGCGCCGTGCTGCCGCCGGCCAGGCATCGGCAGCTCCTCACCGTGGACCCCGTGATTTTCGGCCGCCACTTCGACGCCGCGGTGCAACCGGCAGCCGTGGGCGCCAAGCTGCTCAAGCGCAACCTGAGTGACATCGCGGCGATGGGCGGCCGGCCTCGGGCCGCCGTCGTTTCCCTCTGCCTCGATCGCGCCACCCGGGTCAGCTGGCTGAGGGAATTCCACCGCGGGCTCGCCACCGCTGCCCGGCGCCACGGGGTTGCCATAGTCGGGGGCGACGTTGCGGAGGTCCCCGGCGCCCTGATCGCGAGCCTCACCCTGCTGGGCGAGGCGGATGGCGAACGCGTACTCATTCGACAGGGCGCGCGGAGCGGTGACTGGATCGCCGTCACCGGCCGGCTCGGCGGCAGCCTCGCTTCGGGGCACCACCTCCGATTCACGCCCCGACTCGCCGAGGGCAGGTGGCTCGCGCGTCGAGGCGAGATCCGTGCGATGATGGATGTAAGCGATGGACTGGCGAAGGATCTGTCCGCGCTGACGCCCCGTGGCACCCGGGCTGCGCTCGACCTTACGGCTATTCCCCGGCGCCGCGGCTGCACCCTCGCGGCCGCTTTGGGCGACGGTGAGGACTACGAGCTCCTCTGCGTTATCGACGCCCGGGCGAATCTTCGCGCGCTGCAAAACGCGTGGCGGCGGCGTTTCTCAAATCTGCCGCTGACCTTCATCGGAAGATTTCTTAGGAACCGGGGCGGTCAGAACGCGCCGGTTGCCTTGCCCGCTTCCGGCTATGAGCATCTTCGACCAGCTCCGTGAGGGCATCAGCACCCGCGACCCGGTCGCTACGCGTGCGCTCGCGGCGCAGTTCGCTCGGGCGCTGGCCCCGGGAACGGTGCTGGCGCTGCACGGAGATCTCGGAGTCGGCAAGACCACCTTTGTACAGGGTCTGGCCAGCGGGCTCGGTATCACCGCTAAGGTCACAAGCCCCACGTTCAACCTGTTCTCCGTCCACCGGGGACCGGTGAACCTGGTGCACCTCGACGCCTACCGACTCGGTTCCGCACGGGAGTTTGAGGCACTCCTGGTCGACGAGTTCCTCAACCCACCTTGGATTCTAGCGGTGGAATGGCCCGAGCGGATCGCCGAAGCGATGCCCCTAGGCGCGCTGCACCTTGAACTTCGGATCCAGCCGGATCAGAGCCATCACCTCAAGCTCCGCCGCGCGGACGCGGACGAGCTGGCCGCTCAGGCCTGAGCCGTGGGAGGTGTCTCCTCAGAGGGAGGCGCGGATTCCGACGCCGAAGCTTCGGTCACCTCCGGGGTGCCGCCCTCGGTTGATGAGGGGGCCGGCTCGCCACCGGCAGGCGCCGCCGACGCCGAAGCGACCTCGGGGAAGTTCTCGGGATCGTGATCCTCAACCTCGATCTCCTTCTTGCGCGCCTCAACTGTCGGCGGCGGGGCGAAGAGCCGGCCGTCGATGAACTCGGTGACATAGCCCTCGCGGACCAGCCACAGCAGGTCGCCCTGCAGGCGGGCCACCCGAGCGCGATCCTCCGGGGACAGACCGACGGGCGCCACTTCGCGACCCTCGACCGGGGCGGGCGCGGCGGCCGGCTTGAGACCGAGGAACTTACCGGGCAACTCCCCGGCGCGCACCATCGGGTTGGCCTCGATGAAGGCGATCAGGGAGCCAATGCTTTCAGCGAAGGTCTGGCCCGGAACCCGAAACCGGCGCTTCACTGCGCAGACAAAGGAAATACCCTTGGAGCCCTTCTTGAAGATCGTGAAGTGCTCGCGGCGGAGGCGGCCCCGCAGCGCGTTCGCGGTGTCGAGGGGGAAACGGCGCTGCCGGTCGAGGGCGCCCTCGACCGCGCGACGGATCTCCCCGGGGGGCAGGGTCTCGAGGAGTTGACCTTTGAAACGCACGGACTCCGCGGTGCGCACCACCTTGTCCCGGGCTTGCGTCAGTAGGTGCAGGCGGGCATCCTCGAGAGTGTCGAACGCGGGTTCGGCGGGAGCTTCCGCCGCAGGCGTCGGCGCCTCCGGCTCGGGAGCCTCCGCGGACGCCGGCGCCGTCTCTGGTGGAGACTCGGAGGCCGGCGCGGCAGTGGCGGGCGCCGGAGCGGCAACCTTCCAAGTGTAGCGCACCGTGCGCCGCATCCGGTCGAGCCACTGTTTGACGATTTCCGGATCGCGCACCGTCTCAATGCGGCTCTTGAATGCCTCGAAAGGCATCCGGGAACCGACCTTGGCCGCGTAGTGTTGCTGCAAGATCTGGCCGTAGCGGTGGTAATTCGGGGGCCCGAGAAGCTCACCCGTCAGCCCACAGCGATTGATAACTAGGAAGTTTCCTTTCGGCGGATCCACTTCGACCTCTGCCTTGGTAAAGAAGGAATCGAGGTGCCGGGCCAGTACGTGCGCCACGGCGGCCTCGTCGGATTCGAACGGCAACCCGTCGGGGACTGAGACGTGCACCACCGGACGCTGGGGCGCTGGCGCCTCAGCGCCAGCGGAGGTCCGGTCGGCCGCCGCTCGAGGCGCGAGAACGACAATGAAGCGATCGTTCTTGGCGACCACCGTGCGGGCGATCTCGAAAAGCTCCACCGTGCGGCAAGACTTCCGGATCGTCTGCGCCAAGGTCGCGAAACTGCTGTCTTCCGGATAGAAAGTCGCGGTGAAGTAGGGGCTCTCGTAGGGACCGCGATCCGGCAGCGTTCGGCCGGCAAAACCGCCGCCGCCCCGAGGCCCACGGTCCGCAAACTCGCGGCGCGGACCGCGGGAATCCCGAAAGCTCGGTCCCGGCCCGCTCCGTTCGACCGGTCCACCACCACCCGCCGGCCGCCCGCCCTCCCGCGGGCCAGCATCCGCCGAAGGACCTGGTCGTCGGAATCCCCGCCGGTCGCGACGGTCCGGCGCGCTCGCATCCCGCCGGTCGTCCGCGCCACCCCGGTCGCCACTGCGCTGCGGAGCGGAGGGCTTCGCCTGCGACCACTGGGTGCCGAAGCTGAAGCCCTGCAATTGGCTCAGGTCCAGTTTGTTGAAATCGGCGGTCGGTTGGTCCTTTGGATCGGGTGCGTCCATAACGAGAAAAGCGGTCAGAAAGCCGCTTGAGGGCAGTAAAGAGGCATTCGCCGCGCAACAACAAGAGCTTCCTCGCACACAGCCAGCCGTGGCAAGACGTTTCCGGGCCGGGAGGCCCGGGATGGCAATGGCCCCGGGCGCCAGTCACTCGCTCAGCGCAGGAGGTAAACCTCAGCCAGGGCCTCGCCAATCGATCCATCCACGCCGGAAACTTGGAAAGTATAGGGCCCCGGCGCCAGCAGTAGCAGCACGGCCGCGTCCGCACTGCGTTCCGGCCAAGGGAAAGCTCCTGCGGACTCCGCCGCCACGCGTAGGTCATAGGCGACACCGCCATCCGACCAGCCCCGATTCAGGCGCAACAAGCGGTCGCCTTGATAGACGGCGATCTGGGGGCGTTGGAGGGTCTGAGCCACGCCGAAGGCGGCGAGCGCGGGCCCCGCCGCCCGGACCAGCACCCGCGCCGGGGCGTCACCGCCCAGCACAAAGCCGGGAATGAGCATCCGATCATCCTGCCCAACCGGTCCGCGGAGGGAAAGGTTGACCAGCCGGTTGCCGGGATCGCCGCCCAGGGCGTCGTAAGCCTCAAAGAGCCCAACCCCACCCCGGCCCCCGGCGTCCCGCAGGTGCGCGGTGTAAAGTCCGGCTCCCAGCGCGAGCACGAGCGCCGCATCCCGGCTATCGGCTGGGAAGGGGAACGCTCCGACCGCGTCCGCCGTGTCGACTACGGAGGGCCCTGATCCGGCTTGCCCCCAGTTATCGTTCGCGCGCAACGGCGTCGCGCCCGAAAAAATTGTGAGGAACGGATCGGGTAGGAAGTCGGTCACCCCGAATGGCGCGAGCGCAGGTCCGGCGCCGCGGACGAGGTAGGCGCGCGGTGACCGGCCTTCGACCACGAGGCCTGCGATCAGCACCTTTCCGGCGGCCACCTCGGCGCGGCTCGCGAGATTGAGCAATCGCGCCCCGCCGTCGCGCACGTGGGCGGCGCGCCCGGTGCGACCCGCGTCCCGCCGGAAGGCGGGCCACGCGGAGAACGTCGAAAGGGGGGAGCCGTTGCCGCGTAGCTTGTACAACCGGCCGTCTAGCGATCCGAAATACAGCGCCCCGTCCGGCGCCACCAGCACCGAGGACTCGATGTAGTCCCCCGGCGCTGCCCGGGTGTCGAAACGCCAGCGCAGGCCGCCGTCGGTCGGTTGCAGTGCCCGGACCACACCGTCGTCGGCCGCAATAATGATGGTGCCATCCCCGCGCACCGCGGCGGTGGAGGCACTGCTCGAATTTAGGTCAACCCGCCACCGCAGGCGCCCGTCCTCCGGGGCGAGGGAGTAGAAGCGGGTGTCGTCCGAGGCAAAGTAGACGGAGCCGTCAGCCCCGAGGACAGGCGAGGAGAAGATCGCGCCGTTGGTGAAGTACTCCCATCGCTTCACGCCGTCCGGCGCCACGGCGTACATCCGTTGATCCGCCGAGCCGATGTAAATGGTGCCGTCGGCCCCGATCGCGGGTGACCCATCGATCCGCCCACCCGTGCGGAAGCGCCACCGCTCGCGGCCCTCGCGGCTAACTGCATGGAGGGAACCGTCCCGACAACCGACGTAAACCGTGCCGTCTACCGCCACCGCCGGGGAGGACTCGATCCAGTCGCTTACCGCGAAGGTCCAGCGCTCGCGTCCGTCGGGACCGACGGCGTGGAGGCGGAAGCTCCCGGAACCGAAGTAGAGGGTACCGTCAGCGCCGACCGCGGGGGAACTTGAGATGAAGCTGCCCGCGTTGTAGGACCAGCGGATCGCGCCGTTTGCTGCTTGCAGCGCGTAGAGGCGGCCGTCGTGGGAGCCCACGTAGATGATTCCGTCCGGGCCCACCGCCGGGCTGGAATCGACCCAGTCCGCACGGGCCACCGACCATAAAACCCGGCCCGCCGGGGTAACGGCGACGATCCTGCCAGCCGTTGCAGTGGAGACCCCGAGGTAGATGGTACCGCCGTCGGCGCTCAGCGCCGGGGACGAGGAGGTGTAACCCTGCAGCGAAACCATCCACTCGAGGGAACCCTCCTGCGCGCGAACCGGCCGGACCAGCAGCAGGATGAGCGCGGCACCGCCCACGGCCAGCCACCGCGCCGGCGCGAGGTGGCGGTTCAAGGCCTCGCGGAAGGTATGATCTAGAAGCGCCAGATGCAGGGCCCGCTCGAATCACGCCTCCCCCGCCAAGACAAGGCGGAAGCACGTCCCCGCGGCACCGCTGCGCTCCAGTTCAAGACTGCCCCCGGCTTGCAGCGCCAGTTGATGGCTCAGGGCGAGGCCCAGACCGCTTCCGCCCGGCTTAGCGCTCACACACGGCTGGAAGAGCCGGGCGCGCACGGGCTCTGGCAGCCCCACGCCCCCGTCACAGACCCGGAATTCCACGGCCCCCCGCTCACCCATCCGGGTCTCCACGCGTACCCAACCGCCCGCAGGCTGCGCCTCGATCGCGTTCTGGAGCAGGTTCCGCAGCACCAACACGGCTAGGTTTGCGCGACGGCCCGCCAGCTCGACCCCACCCGCACCAGTCGCCTCGAGCGACACGCCGCGCGCACCAGCGTCTGCGTGGACTTTTGTCAGCGCGAGTTGCGGAACCTCCTCGACGGGCAGGAAAAACGCCCCGGCGGACTGCTCGTCCCTCAACACCGCCACAACATCGTTGACCATCGTACGCAGGCGGCGGGTCAGCGCGGAGGCCTCCGCCAATTCCCGGCCGTCCTCTTCGCGCCCCGACTCTGCCTGTCCCGCCACGAACAACTCGAGTCCGGCGAGCGGGTTCTTCAATTCGTGAATGAGATGGGCCGTCACGGTACCGAGTGCCGAGGTCTTCGCCGCGAGGACCAACTCACGGTTCGCCCGCTCGAGATCGGCCGAGCGGGCGCGCAGCTGGGCGTTCATCACGGTCAGGCGCCGGAAGGCCCACGCGAGTCCCAACCCGATGACGAGCGAACCCGCGCCCCAGCCGGCGAGCGCCTGCACCCAGAGACGACGGTCGTGACCCTTGAGCTCGCGGCGGGCCGCGCCACTCTCGAGCCAGAACTGGGCGGCGCCCGCAACCCCCGCGGCGCCGGGGCGGCGCAAGGGAACCCATGCCTCCAGCACCTCGCCGGAGTCTTCCGGCGGAACGAGCAGGAGGTCGCCGGCCGGAGCCGGGCTGAGGCGGGCAAAGGATTCCCCGGCAACCACCCGGCGCCAATCTTCCCGTTCGGGTGGCGGGAGTTCCCCGACAACCCCGTCGGCCGCGTTCAAGTTGCCCCGGCCGTCGAAAACCCGCACGGCGATCACGCCCCGGTACCTGGCCGCCTGCAACACCGTGACGAGGAGAGCACCGGGCACCTCCGCCACGGACAGGGCGCCGTACTCGGCCGCCCAGGTGTCCAGTTGCAGGGCCGCCACCGCCGCCAGGGCATCCGCCTCCCGCCGCAGGATCTGCTCGCGCAGGCCGAAGCGCACCTGGCCGGCAACCAACGCCACCACCGCCCCGAAGATCAGGATCGTCAGCAAAGCCCCGCTCAGCATCGGGGCGGGCCAGCGGCGCGACGGGAGAGCAGGGACGGGCATTGGGGAGGACTTACCTCTCCCAGCCGCGGCGCAGGGCTAGCAAGCCTTCGTTGACCCGGTAGGCTCCCAGCGGGTCGTTGGAGCGCACGTGTTCCCGCGAAGCGACGGCCATCAGCGACCAATCCCCCGCGAGGCGGCGCTCGGCGCGGAGCGAGCCCGTGACTTCCGTGCGCCACCGCGCGGGCGGATCAATGCCCAAGCCCACCGTCTGCACGCCGAAACGCAAATCCCGCAGCGACGCCTCCGCGCGGATCTTCCACCGATCATCGGACCATTCCAACTGCTGCTCCCATCGCCACTCGCGGTGAGCGAAGTAATCCGAGCCATTATCGCCCAGCCGCCGGCCGCCAACCCGGCCGGTGGTACGCCAGCGTTCCCCCCGACCCCAGCGGAACGAAACGCTCATTTCACCTTCCGTCTCGGCGAAACGGAGCCGTGTCCCGAGGAGCGGCCGACCCGCTGCGGAATACTGGACCCGGCGCGCATAGGCCCGCTCGCGCTGCCAGAGCGAAACCTTGCCCTCCCAAGCGGGCGCAGGGCGCCAGCCGAACCGCAACAAACCTCGGATGACCTCCGCGTCGTTAACCCCATCCTCGTGGCGCACCCGGTCCCCGGCCACCTGCGTCTCGGCGTGCCACCGATCCGCGAACTCCCAGCGGACCTGCGGACCGCTCAGGACCCCCGCCAGCCGCGTCTCGACGATCACACGCTCGACGTCGGTGTCTGACACGTCGAGGACCCGATCGTCGTAGTACGCGCTCACCGGCAGGGACAATTTCCAGCTGCGAGCAGGACGCCACGCCGGTTCGCCCTGTAGCCAGGCCGAGGCCTCCCCGTGCACGGTCCGGCCGGACCAGAAGCGACGGCCCTCAGTCTGCAAGAAAAAGGAGGTCTCGAGGCCCCGGCTAGGCGTCCGGAGGAGCAGCAGCTCGGCGGCGGCGTGCAGGAACCCGCTGCGCTCTTCGGCCGTGGAACTGAGCAGCAGGTTGTCGCGGTACCCGACGCCCGTCTCGAGCGCAGCGGACCAACCCCAAGTAGGCAACGGGGGCGGCTCCGGCGGGCTGGTGGCCGCCCGTCCGGCCATTAGCGCACCGGCGCAGGCGACCAGCCCGAGAGGGAGGGGATGCGCGAAAGATATCAGAAGGGGACGCAGAGGATGTGAAAGTGAAGGCGCCCCGCTTGACTTCAAGCCCTCGGGCTGACCCGGCGGGCGTCAGAAGGCAAAAGGGCGGTCGCCCGGAGGCAACCGCCCTTTGACTGATATTACGCTAGTATTACGCCAAAAATCACCGCTTGCCGGTCACCGACTGCCGCTGCCGGCGCTGTTCCTCGCGAATCTGCTTGTGGAGCGCGCTCTGCGCGGCCTCGAACTCACGCTTCTGCTCCTGCAACCGCTCGAGGACAGCCTTGCGCTGCTCCTCCCCCGCCTCCCGCAGTTCGCGGACCAGAGCCTCGTGCGTTGAGATCATCCGGTCCCGCTGGGATTTGACCTGCTCCAGCAGACGCTGCAGCTCGGGGACTCCGGAGGTCGCCTTGGCCGTTGCTGCCGGAGCCTCCGCGCCCCACCCCAACTGCCCCGTACCCAAGAGGGCGTACAGCGCCACGACGCCGCAGCAGAGGGAGAGAGAACGGAGGGCCTTCACACTTCCAAGTCTGCAACTCCCGTGCCAACTCGGCTTAAATTCATTATCAATTGTTTGTTAAACTTTTACAAAACCGACGCAGCAAAGCGCTTCGGTCCGGATTGGTCATCGCGGCCCATTCATGCCCCTTCCAACGGGGAATTTTCCCCAGCTACCCTTTCCTCGGCGGCAGTTTTCAGCCGATAGCGTACCACATCCCGGGAAACGCCGAGCAGCCGGGCGGCCCCGGAAACGTTGCCTCCCGCCTGACGCAGCGCCCGCTGGACTATCGTGTCGATCGCGCGCTCGAGAGAGAACCCGGTTTCGGGAAAGACAAAGTCTGTGGGGAACGAAAGCGCCTCGAGGATCAAAGGGCTTCCCCCCCGACCCGCCCCGCCGCCCAAGTGGGGGAAACTCAGTCCCGCCTCGCCCCCGAGCACCACCGCCCGTTCGATCTCGTGCGCCAGTTCCCGCACATTGCCCGGCCAACGATGGGCCACCAGTCGCCGGCGCCCCTCCGCCGGGATCCCGCCTGCCTTAAGGCCGTACCGACGTGCCACCCGGCGCAGTAATTCCTCCGCAAGGTTTACGATATCCTCGCCGCGTTCGCGCAACGGGGGCAGGCGCACCCGGAAAAGGTCAAGTCGCTGCCGCAAATCCTCGCGAAAACGCCCGCTCGCGACGAGGGCGCCCAGATCGGCGTTGGTGGCGGCGATGATGCGCGCGTCCACCGGCACGGGGCGGGAGGCTCCCACCCGGCGGAGGGCCCGGTCTTCAAGGGCGGTGAGCACCTTCGCCTGGAGCGGGAGCGCGAGGCTGGGCAACTCGTCGAGGAACAGGCTGCCGCCGTCCGCGGCCTCCATCAGGCCGATGCGGGACGCCTTGGCATCTGTGAACGCTCCCCGCTCGTGACCGAACAACTCCGCCTCCGCGAGCGCCTCCGGCAGCGCGGAACAGTTGAGCTCGACCAGCGGCGCCTCCGCGCGGGGGCCGTGGCGGTGGATCCATCGCGCCACGGCCGTCTTGCCCGTTCCGGTCTCGCCCTCGATCAGGACCGGGGGCAGATATTCCCCGAGCCGGCGGTCCGCTGCCGTTATCCGCAGGAGTTGCTCGTGGAGGCCAGCGAGGCTCGCGCCGAACACCAGCTCCGTATCCTGCCCGCGCCGGAACTCCTCCACCCGGCGGCTCTGGCGGCCCCGGCGCGCCGCGGCGAACCGCAACGGGACCTCCGCCGGGTCGAAAGGCTTGACCAGATAATCGGCCGCCCCCGCCTTGAGCGCCTCTACAGCGCCAGCCACCCCGCCCTCCGCCGTCATCACAACCACGGACGTCGTCGGCGGGAAGGCCTTCTCGCGCAGCAGGTCGATGCCCCGGCCGTCCGGCAGGTTCACATCGATCAGGGCCGCCTCGAACGCGAGGGTGCCCAGCGCCTGCCGGGCTGCCGCCACCGACGTCACCGCGGTCACCTCCGCCTGCTCGCGCTCGAAGAAGGCGGTCAGGCGCCGCCGCAGCAAGGCATCATCCTCGAGCAGGAGCAGGGTGAGGCCGGCCAGGGGTGACTTGGACATAACTGTAGCTTGCGCGGCGGGGGTCGCGGCACCACCCCAAAGCGCGCCTCAGCGCGGCGGCGCGGGGGCGGCCACTCGCTCGATGAGGGGGGCGAGGCCGCTGAGCCGGACGCTGAGGTGGGGCGTGGAATCGAAGAGCGCAAGGAACTTGCTGCGCCGCAGGGTGAGCAGCGAGCGGGCGGCGGCCTGCTGGGTCGCATCGAGCCCGTAGTCGCGGGTCAGCATCTCCAGCCGCGGGGTGACCGTAACCTTGAAGTAAACCCAAGTGAGGGAGCGCTCCTGTTCCCGATGGATCTCCTCGTTGGAGAGCGGCTCGCTTTTCGCCGCGCGCTTAGCGTCGCGTTCAGCGTAACGGCGCTGGGAGGCGAGGTACTTCTCGCCCTGAGCCGAAGGCAGCAGCTGGACGAACTCGCGGTCGAACTCCGCGTCGATCTCCTGCATCCGGGCGCTGTAGGCCTCGATCTGCGGCCGCAGCTTGTGGATCTCTGCGACCAGCCGGGCGCGATCCAATTGGCGCTCCCCGCGACGCTCCCCAGCGGAGGGGGCAGGACGCGCGAACTCCTGCGCGAGCGCAACGGGCGCAGGCGGGACCGCCGGGCCGGGCTCGGTGATCCAGCGGGCGGCGTAGCCGGCGATAAAGACGGCCACCGTGATGAAAGCGACGAGCAGACGCTGGCTCATCGCGCTCCCATGCCCAGGCCCTGCGCCGCGGCCACGATCTGGCTCCATTCGGCCAGGTTGCGGGCGTCCGCCGCCGCCAGTTCGTAATCGTGGAAAAGGATAACCGCCGCAAGGCAGGCGGCGGCGGCGAGCGCGCTGAGCGCCAGCTGGCTGCCGTAGGAGGGGATCTCGAGCCGGTCCCATGCGGCGGCTAGCACCCGGTCGGCGAAGCCCGGGCGCAGGCAATCGGCCGCGGCGTCGCGCAGCCAGTGCCAGGCCCGCGGAGGGGTGCCGTGCGCCGAGCGCAGCACGCGCTCCGCGAATCCGCCCCCCAGCCGCGCGGCGGCGTGGGCGTAAAGACGGGACCAGGCCTCTTGCTCAGGCTTCCTGTTCACGGGTGGTAATGCTCGCGTAATTGCTCCCGGGCTCGGTAAAGGCGCGCCTTCACGGCGGCAACACTCGTGTCGAGAATTTCGGAAATCTCCGCGTGGCTGCGACCGTCCTGCACCAGCGCCAGTAGGGCCCGGTCCTGGGGCCGGAGCTGTCCCAAGGCGTGCCGGAGCGCGTCGAGTTCCTCCGAGTCCACCGCGCCGGGGGGTTCCGGGATGTTCTCGTGCTCCTCCGCGAAGGGCAGGAAGATTCGCCGGAGGCGCTGCCGACGCAGCTGGTCGATGCAGGTGTTCCGCGCGAGGCGGAACAGCCAAGACTCAAACTGGGCCGGCGCCTGCAGGCGGTCCACCGCGCGGATCATCTTGATGAAGATCTGCTGGCAGAGGTCCTCGACCACGTCGCTCCGGTTGGTCATCGCGAAGACGAAGCCCGCCACCCGGTGCTGATAGGCCACGATGAGCTCACGCTGCGCGGACTCGTCGCCCCGCTGGGCCCGACGCACCAAATCGACCAGTGCCGCGGATGAGGATGGATGCATGCGTGCTGCATGACTGCCCGTAGCCAGACGTGGGAATCGCCGGAAAGATACGCGCAAGCAAGGCGCAACCTTGCCATCCCCCGGTTCCTTCGCCTCCGTAGACCCGCGTTCCCCATGCCGCACCGATTCCCTCCCCGCTCTCTGCTCCTTGGCTCCGCCACCCTCCTGCTCGCCGCCTGCGGCACCGGTACCGCCCCCCGGGACCTAATGCTGGAGGAGGCCGCCCGCGACGGGACCGTAGAACGCCCGGTGGCGATGCGCGGTGAAACCGCCTTTCTGGAAGGCAAGCTCGCCGCCGTCGCGACGGTGAGCCGCGGCTTTGATCGCGGCGTGCGCACCCCGCGCGGCCGGCCCGGCGCCCCTGAAGGCGCGTTCGAAGAACCCGGCCGCCGCCGCCGGGACGATGCCGGCGCTTTCAGCGAAGTCTACTATCTCGGCGGAGCCGGCGACTCGGAGGAGGAGCAGAAGGAGGCGATGCAGGATTATATCCGCCAAGCCCGCGCCCGCCGGGCGGCCGGTAGCCCGATGCCCCCCGTGACCCTGAAAGTCGCCTTCGAGAACCGGGGCGATGTCCCCTTGGAAATCGAGGTCACGGACGTTAATTCCGATCTGGGGAACTTCGCGGTCCGCCCGCCCAAGCTGACGATCGCGCCGGGGGCGAGCGGCGTCCTCGAGCCGATGATCTCGCAACTCGGTGTCACCAGCGACGAGATTCCCATGGTGCTCGCGCTACGCAGCGGCGGGCGCAAGGAAAAGCAGGTCGTGGTGGTGAAGAACGTGCTCGCCCGCTCGCTCCGCCAGGATTTCGAGCAGCTGAAGCGCTGATCAGGCGCCCAGCATTCGAACCCTGCGGTCCTTCCGGGGGAACTGCAGGGTCACGCTGGTGCCCCGCCCCTCCTGACTCTCGATCCCGATCTGGCCGCCGTGATCGCGCATAATTCGCTGCGCGATCATCAGGCCCAACCCGTTCCCGCCCGGCTTGGTGGTGTGGTAGGGCTCAAACAGCCGCACGAGGTCTTCTGGCTTGATGCCGTTGCCACTGTCCGCGAAGACGAGCAAGACGTGGTCGTCGTCGGTCCGCGCTCGGATGCGCAGGCGCCCGCCCGGCTGCATCGCCTCGGCCGCGTTCTTGGTCACGTTGAAGATCACCTGCTTGATCTGGTTCCGGTCCGCGAGGACGAGGGGCAGGCCGGTCGCCTCGACCTCCACCGCGATGCCCCGGTCGGCCAGTTCCCGGTGCTGGAAACGCAGCACCTCGGCGAGGATCTCCGCGAGATCGGTCTCCGCGAGGTCCGGCGGGCGCGGGCGGATTGCCTCGAGGAAATTGCTGATGATGCCGTCCAACCGCCCCACCTCGGAGCGGCACACCGCGAGGGACTCTGCGAGCGCCTCGCGGTCCTTTCCCCGCGTGTCCTCCAGCTTGCGGATCCGGCGCTCCAGCAGCTGCAGGTGGATCGTCAGGGAATTCAGCGGGTTGCCCAGCTCGTGCGCGACCCCCGCCGCGAGGAGCAGGACCGAGGAGGTGCGCTCGTTCTCGATCCGCTCCTCGGTCGTCGCCCGCTCCCTGGTGACGTCGGTGAGGATGACCGCGAACCGGCGCACCGCCCGGGCCCCCGCTCCGAGGAACGGTACCATATAGAGACGGACCACCCGTGGCTCAGGATAGGTCAGTTCGAACTCGCGCGAGGCGACCGGCGCGGCGGAGTCGTCTCCGCCTGGCTCGAAGGCCGCCCCAAGCGAGCTGCGCAACCCAGGTACCAGCCGCCAGAGGGTCTGGCCCGCGACCTCCTGCCCCCCCTGCCCCACCAGCCGCTCCGCCGCGGCGTTGGCGTATTCGATCGCCCCGTCGTCGCGGATGACCAGAATCCCCTCCTGCAGCGTGTTGAAGATCTCCTCGAAGACCGCACGCTCACGGGCGAGGCGCTGCACCAGGTTGGCGAGGTTGATCGAATCCAGCGCGTCGAGCCGGCCGAGAACGCGATCGAGCGAGGAGTGTTTCTTGACGGCCATAATGCGCGGGGGGACGGCTCAGGAATCCGGATCGAGAAAACTCATCTGCGCCGGATCGGAACGTTCCGCGAGCAGCTTCCGCAGGAAAGCATCCCGGTGCTCCGGGCACCGTCCCAGCCGCAGGACCGCATCCCGGTGCTGCTCGGTGCCGTAGCCCTTGTGCTGGGCGAACCCGTAGCCGGGGTGGCGGCGGTCGAGTTCCAACATTAGGCGGTCCCGGGTGACCTTGGCGGCCACGGAGGCCATCGCGATGCAGAGGGACCGCGCGTCCCCGCGCACGAAGGCGAGGTGGGGATACGGGAAGCCGCGCAGGCGCAGGCCGTCGATGAGAATCCGGGCCGAGACCGGGGGCGCGAACGAGCGCCGCTCCTCGAGGCTGGAGAACAGGTCGGGCTCATCGCGGTCCGCCGCGAAGGCCTCGGGCGGCTGCCAGGCCTCGAGCGCCCGCCGCATTGCCAGCTTGGTGGCCCCGAGGATGTTGTGCTGGGCGATCTCCTCCACCGAGGCTACGCCCAGCCGGAGCACGATGGCCCCCTCGGCCGCCAGCGCGGAAAATTCCGTCCAGAGCTCCGCGCGCTCCGCCGCCGTGAGCAGCTTGGAATCGTTGACCCGTCCGCCCCGGCCGATGGCCCAGCGGCCCTCGAGGAACTCCCGCGTGACGCCGACCGCGGCCGCGACCACCGGGCCCGCGAACGCGCCCCGCCCCACCTCGTCCACGCCGAGGAGGTGCGCCACGTCCTGGATCTGCTTGAGGTCGAAGCCGCGGAGCTGGCGGCGCTTCATCGCGTCATCTGAACCGGCACGCCCCCCGGGTGGCAAGCCGCGAGCCCGGTTGCTCGCCTTCCCGCGGCCGGGCGTTCAGCCTCCCACCATGGTCCTGGTGCAGACTTGGGAGCTGTGAGCTATCTGGTGACCGCGATCGGCCTGCCGCTCGCCATCCTCGTATTCCTCTACGAGCAGCGCCGGGAGCGGCAGAATGACCAGGAGGAGATCTTCCAGCGGCTGTTCGACGAGTACCGGGAATGCCTCAAGCTGGTGGTGGAGATCTCGAACTTGCACCTGCTGCAGCGCGAGGTCTCGACCCACGAGCTTTCCTCGGGGCTGAAGGAACGCCGCTTCGTCATCTTCGGCATTAGGGTCTCCCTCATCGAGCGCGCATAACTCCTCGTGGATGGACCAGCAGACCGCCCGCCTCTTGCAGTCGTGGGAGGACTAGATGCGCGAATGGCTGCGGCGCGCGGAGTTCCGCGAGGCCCTGCCCCTACTGCTGCCCGGGGAGGACCCGGACCTCACAGGCCACATCCAGCGGCTGGCGGACGCCGAATGCGCCGCGGGCCGCTGAGGCGGACGCAAAAAAAGGCCGCCCGCGGAGGCGGGCGGCCGGGAAGAGAAGGCCGGGAGGCCGTCACTCCTTCTTGCGGGCCTCGTCGAGGATGTCGCCTAGGTTCATCATATCGTTCGAGGCGCTGCGGTTGAGGGCCTC
Organism: Verrucomicrobiota bacterium; assembly: GCA_016871775.1. Classification (GTDB taxonomy): domain Bacteria; phylum Verrucomicrobiota; class Verrucomicrobiia; order Opitutales; family Opitutaceae; genus ER46. Next base: position 31,717 of record VHCI01000029.1, read on the forward strand.
GTAAGCCGAGGTCTCCGCCGCCAGCTCCGCGTCCGAGTAGTTGGCCGCCTTGATGG
>VHCI01000030.1 GCA_016871775.1 Verrucomicrobiota bacterium
AAACCCCGTCGCGCAGCGCGCCGCACGACAGGGCCAGCCCGTGCAGAAAGAAGAGGAGCGCGACCCCAGCCTTGGCGAGCAGGTCCGGCCGGAGCGCACCACCGGTCGCCCCGGGAGCGGGCCCCATCCACGCCAGCGCCGCCGCCGCGACCATCCCGAGCAGGAATCCGTCTGGCCGGAACCTCACCGCCGACCCCCGATCCTCTCGCGGAAACGCTGTCCGATCGCGGCCAGTTCCTCCCGGCCCTGGAGACGTAGCAGCCAGAGCAGCGCGACGTAGAATCCAGCCGCGCCGCTAATGATGACGACTAGGCCGGCCGCATCCGCCGCCAGCCCCGCGGGTGCTAAATGCTGCCACGCGAGGTAAGTCGCCCGGACCACCCCGGCCATCGCGACGGTGGCAAGGAGGATCTTGCCGAGGTCGCGCCAAAGGTGGTGGAACGCCAGGCCCGGGCGGCGGCGCGCTAGGATCAACTGCAGATGCACGGCTTGGACGGCCAATGCCGCGTTACTCGCCAACGCCAAGCCGAGCGTCCCCCACTTGCCCATCAGGATCAGGCTGAGGCCGAGGTTGACGATGAAGCTCAGCGCCGCCGCGCGTACCGGCGTGGCGGTGTCCTTCTCCGCATAGAAGGCGCGCAGGACGAGCGTGGTGAAGGCGAGGAAGGGCAGCCCCGCCGCGAAGATGGCGAGGACGGGACGCATCGCTGCGGTGTCGGCGGGGCCGAATTCGCCCCGTTGGAACAGCACGCGTACGATCGGCTCGGCGAGAAGCACCAGGCCCGCGGCAGCAGGCAGGTTAATCACCAATATCAGCCGCATCCCCTTGCGGTAGGAGGCCGCGAAGGCATCCCACTCCCCAGCCGCGGCGTACCGGGCGATCAGCGGGAAGACGACCGTCGAAACCGCCAGCGTGAATACCCCGACCGGCAGCTCCATCAGTCGCGTCGCCAGATTGAGGATCGCCACCGCCGAGTCGTTGAGGGACAGCCCCACAAGCCGGGAGACGGAAATGTTGATGAGGTGAATCGCCGAGCCGAAGATAGTCGGCGCCATCAAGCGCAGAATCTGCCTCAGCCCGTCATCCACGCCGAGCGCGAACCGCGGTCGCCATCCCTCGCGCCGCAGCGCCAGGGCCGGCACGATCAGTTGCAGCATTCCGCCCAGCAGGGTGCCCGCGCAAAGCCAGAGTATCCGCCCCTTCGGGCTCGCCGCCCAACCGCCGTAAGCGGCACCCGCGAGGCAAAAGATCATCGCGAGGTTGAGCCACACCGGCGAAAGCGCCGGCTCAAGGAAACGGTTGAGCGTCTGCAATGCCGCACTGAAGGCGGCCGCGAGGCAGATGCAGACCAGGTACGGGAAAAGGATCACCGCGAGATCCGCGGCCACCAACCAACGCTCGAGCGCCGGGGCCACCTCGTTCCCGCGCCCCTCGCCGGCCGCGAGCCACCGCGGCACGAACGCCAGCACTAGCATCCCGCCGGCCACAATGCCGCCCGTGACCACCAGGAGCCAGCTGGCGACGCGGTTCACCAGCAGGAGAGCCGCCTCGCGCTGCGCCGCGCGGATTTCCTGCTGCAGCGTGGGCACTAGGGCCGCCGTGAGCGCTCCTTCCCCGAGCAACCGACGGAACAGGTTCGGTAGAGTAAAGGCGGTGTAGAACGCCGAGGCCAAGGCCTCCAGACCGAACACCGCCGTCACCAAGGCGTCCCGCACTAGCCCGAGGCAGCGAGACGCCAAAGTGGCGCCTGCCACGACCCCGATATTCAGGAAGCTCTTGGACACGCCTCCACTTTGCGGAACAGCGGCGCCCACCCGCAAGACTTAGCCGGAACGATGCGCTTGGACGCGGAGCTGCAGGGTGAGATGACGAGCGCATTTCAGCGGCAAGAGACCGAGGAATACCCGCAGGGTATAGCGACCGTGGAGAGCCACTGAAAGGTGCCGCCAGGTTACCTCGATGCGCCCCGACCAAATGCATCTTTCCAGCTCAGGGCACGGGCCCGCGGCGGCGGGCCTCCCAGCGGTCTAGCGCCTCCGCGGTCGCCGCCTCGAGCGTGCGACCGTCCGCCCAGTCCCGTTCCCACTGGGCGACGAGGGCATCCCGGCGCCGGTCAGCCTCCGGCCCCGCCCCCAACACGAACGCCTCCGCCAAGGTCAGGGCCGCATTGCGATAGAAGGGGTGCATTCCAGCGATGCTCCGTCCTAAGTCTACGCCACGGCGGGCAAGCTCCGCGGCCACCAACGGCTCCGTCCGCCGGCCGAGCACCTCCACCAAAGGTGCCAACCGGTCCGCGCCGGCCTCGTCGGCAAACGCGAAGCGCGCCAGCGCCGCCAGAAGCTCGCGCGCCTCCTCCGCCTCAAGGCCCGGGAGCACTCGCTGCCGCAGGTGATAATGCCAGCCGGTCTGCCACCAGAGCTCCCGCTCGTCCGGCTCCCCGAAACGGCCGGGGTAAGCCTGCGCCAGCATCGCCTGCGGATCACCGCCAGCCAGCAGGCGGGCGAGCAGCCGCGGCCATTCGCCGCCCCGGCCCGACTCCGCGATTAAAAAGGTGAACAACCACGTCGCCCCCGCCGCATCCCCCTCGGGTCCAGATGCGCCTCGAGGACCTTCGAGCAGAGGCACCAGCCCGGGTGGCGGCCGGCGCCGCGAGCCCTCGCGCAGCGCATCGAGCCGCGCCCCGTCGGTCCGCGTCTCCCACCAACCCGCGGCCCCGAGTACCATCCAGGAGGCGACCACCGGCTGAATCGTCGCCCCGTGCAGAGCCGCGCCGAGGCGGTGCAAGAGCGCGTCCACCAACGCCACCCGCAGCGCCCGGCCCTCCTGCGCACGCGGACCCAGCCAGAGGGTCACCAGGCCGCCGGTTTCGACCGCGACGCCGTGCGTCAAGGGCGCACCGGGCGTTCTGCCCGGAACAACGCGCACGAATACCGGCGAAGGGAATGCCGGGGGCAGGCCCAGCGGCGCCGCGAGCACGCGCCACCCCTCCTCCGCCGCGGCCGCGACGCGGTGAGCCGTGGCCGCGTCCATCGACGCCACCTCAAAGCGGCCCGCGAGGCTCGCAGCCAAGACCGGCGCGGCGCCGCGTAGCGGCAGGACGGCCAGCAAGCCGAGCACGAGCCGCAGGACATGATTCACGGCCGACCTGGCCGGAGCGTCGCCCCGGCAACCACCACCTCCCGTGCCCCCGACAACGCCGCGCGCAACTCCGTTGGCAACAACAGGTCCGCCGACTCGCGCCCCGCGACCGCGGTCAGCACCGGCTGGCGATGTAGCGCGAGCCCGGCCCCGGCCGCGGCCCACACCAGCCCGCGCCAGCCCGTCTCCTCCGCGTTCGGCTGTTTCGCCCGCACGGGGAATCAGGGCTTTCCGCCCGCCGGCTTCGCCGGGGTCGCGGGTTTCGCGTCACCGCCCTTGCTCTCACCAGCGCCCTTGCTTTCACCACCGCCCTTGCTCTCACCAGCGCCCTTGCTTTCACCACCGCCCTTGGGTGCACCGCCCTTGCGGTAATCCGTGATGTAGAAGCCGGACCCCTTAAAGATCAGCCCGCTGCCTCCGCCGAGAAGGCGTTTGAGGCTCCTTTTCCCGCACGAGGGGCAACGAACCAGCGGATCCTCGCGCATTGACTGGAACTGCTCGAACGTATGGGCGCACTTCCGGCAGGCGTACTCGTAGGTGGGCATGACAAAGGCGCGGAGCAAATCGCGGCGACCTGCCGGAGGCGAGGCCGGAGTGAAGGATCATCCCATGCCTAGGCGGAAGCCGCCGGCGACGCCAGCACCCGGCGATAGATTGCCTCATACCCCGGGACCACCACCGCCGCGGAGAACACGGATTCGGCCCGCCGCCGCGCCTCGGTTCCCAGCCGGCCTCGCCGCTCCGGATCGTCCAGCAACGACGTCACCGCCGCCCCCAGCGGCCCCGGATCCGCCGCAGCAACCAGCAGGCCGGAGCTACCGTCCTCCATCACTTCCGGAATGCCGCCCACCGCGGTCGAGACGCTCGGGCAGCCGAACCGCATCGCCTCCAGCAAGCCGAGGCAGAAGCTCTCGGATTCTGAAGTGAACACTCCCAGATCGACCGCCTGCAGATAGTCCTCAACGTCGAAGACGTTCGGCCGCACCACGACCCGCGACTCCAGCCCCAGCCGGCGCACCAGCGGCACGTACGGCGAGAAATCCCCGCCCGCCAGCACCAGCAGTTTCCATCGCCGCCCAGCGGGCACCCGCGCCAACGACTCCAGAAGGAGGTCGAAGCGCTTGACCGGACGGAGATTTGAGAGGTGCACGAGCAAAGGTTCCTCCCCCACTCCGAGCTCCGCCCGCACCTCGGCCCGCGACCGCCTAATCGGCCGCGGGGAAAAGAAGTTCGGAATCACGTCGATCGGGCACTCCAACGCCAGCAGCCGGCGCGTCTCGTCCCGCAGCCATGCCGAGACCGTGGTTACCGCGTCCGACTGGAGCAGCGCATGGCGGATCGCGGGCCCGTAGCCGGGGTCGCGGCCCAGCAGGGTCGTGTCGGTGCCGTGCAGCGTGGTCACGACGCGCGGCGCCCGCTCGGGTCCGGCCATCGCCCGCGCTAGGATCGCCGCGGTGGCGTGCGGCACCGCATAGTGCACGTGCAGCACGTCGAGGGCGTGCACCCGAGCCACCTCTGCCATCCGCACCGAGAGCGGGAGCGTGTAGTCCGGATAGCGGAACAGCTCGTAGTCGTTGATCGCGACCGGGTGCAAGTGGATGCCCGGCGTCGCGGCGGAAAGGCGGAACGGGCGCTCGTAAGTTATGAAGTGCACGGCGTGGCCGCGCCGCGCCAGTTCCTCGCCGAGCGCCGAAGCGAGGATTCCGCTCCCGCCCACGGACGGGTAGCAAGTGATGCCGATGCGCAGGGGTCGCCCGGCGGCCATCTCAGAACCGGCGCGCCGCGCGCGTCAGGCCATCCAGCCCGGTAACCAGCGGGGCACTCGCGGGAAACAACGCCAAGGCGTACTCCACGCCGGCCCGCAGCCCCAGCACGCGTGCCCGGGAGAGCTGCAGTTGCACGTAATGGCGCGTCCGCAGCTGCGTGCTGTGTGCGGTCATCGCGGCAGTCCAAGCGGCCACCACCTCCGGCGCGGAAACATCAACCAAGATGCGGCCGCCCGCAGCGGGCTCGGCCTCCGGCGTGACCGAGTAATGAAAGAGCTGGCCGATGGCGTGCGGCGCGCCGCGGAGGCCTGCGAGCCCGCCAAACCGCGCCAACCGGGCCGCGTCACGCGCGAGCTGGCCCACGACGACGTGATCGGGGTGTTGGTCTACCTCAAGGGTCGGTGCGAGCACGATCTCCGGCCGCACCCGCCGGATCAGGCCGGCCAACGCCCTCGCCGCAGCCGGCCGGGCCTCGAGGGCCGCATCACGCCCGAGGACCAGAAACGCCAGCGTGGCACCCATCAGCGTGGCCGCGCGCCTCGCCTCGCGCGCCCGACCCGCAGGGGTGCCGTGGCTCGCGGCCTCGCCACGCGTGCAGACCACCACGTGGACCGGCCGGCCCGCGCGCGCCGCCTGCACCAGCACCGCGCCACAACCGAACTCGACGTCATCGGGATGGGCCCCGAGAGCGAGGAGCGGGGCAGGCTTAGACGAGGGCTTCTTCCGGGCGGTCAATGGCATCGCGGGGCACGAAGGTGATCTCAGGCGCGTCCTCGCGGCGCAAGTACGCTTGTTCCCCCGCCCCCGCCACGTAGTGGGTGCAGCGGATCACCGACTGCATCCAGCGCAGGCGCGTGTCCCTCGTTGGCGAAACCTGCTCCGCGCCGAAAGAAGCATCCGGCAGCTCCACGTAGGCGTCTCCGCCCTCATGCAGCCGGAACCCGCCGTCGACGCGGCGCGCCCGCACCACCTCGCCGGCGTGCGGCAGGTCCACGAAACAATCCGAGATCGCGCACGCGGCCCGACGGAAACCCGGATCGGAGGAGCGCGCGACGCGGATGCCCTCGAGCAGACCGAGGCCGCCGTAAACGGAGAGGCAGAAGTCGGCAACGTTGGCGCCGTCCGCCGCCGTGAACGCCGCGAGGGATTCGGGCGAAGCGTAGGCCCCGAGCTGACGCAGCATCCCCGCCTGCCACCCCGCCGGGATCCGCTTCCGGTAAAGCGGCGACCACTTGCGCTGCAGGCGGTTCTCAAACGCGAAGTTGAGGGTTGCCAGCTCACCCGTCCGCCGGTGCCGGAGCAGGGTCTGCGTCTCCCTCGGGTCATGGTCGCTGTCGTGGTAAAAGAAAACGATCTCCCCCCCGAGCTCCGCCTGCAACCGGCGTGCGGTGGTAAATTTCGCCGCGAGGAAGCGCCGGGGAAAAAAGCCGCAGGGCTGTTGGCCGAGGCAGATGACGGGGCCCGCGCTCATCGCGCCCTTTCCCGCGCCCACGGCAGGCACGCCTGCAGCGCCAGGCTCAGGCCGAAGCACGCGCCGCAGCCGATCAGATTGTACCAAAGATAGGAGATGCTGAGCGTCCGGTAGAGAACCAGCACCAGCACCTGCGCCGCGATCGCACCCCAGAAGACCGCGGTGCCGCCGACGCGCCGCGCGAAGAAAGCGACCAAGAATAGCCCGAGCACCACGCCGTAGAAGAGGGATCCGAGGATGTTGATCGCCTCGATCAGGTTCTCCGAGAACCGCGCGAACAGAGCGAAGCCGATCGCGAACAGGCCCCAGCCGGCGGTGAACACCTTCGCCATGCGGACCTCGCGAGCCTCATCCGCAACGGCCCGCGGCCGCAGGTGCCGCCAGAAGTCGACCGCCGTAGTGGTGCCCAGGGCATTGAGCTCACCCGCCTTCGAGCCCAGCGCGGCGGCGAACATCACCGCGACGAGCAGGCCGACCAGCCCCGGCGGCATTTGCCCGAGGATGAAGTGCATGAAGACGTAGTCCGAATCCTTGGTCTTGGCCCGCGGGTCCGCCACCACGAGCGCCGCCTTGGCCTCGCGGCGGACGGTGTCGACCCCCGCCTGCGCCGCCTTCAGGGCCTGCCTCGCCGGCACCTCCACCGCGGGATCACCGGCCTCGCGCGCGGCCAGCCACGCCCGCGCCGCCGCCTGCCGCTGCGCGTGGGCCACACCGTGGCGCTCCTCCAGTTCCCGGAAACGCGCTCCCGCTGGCCCCACGGTGTGCCGTTCCCACTCCGCGCGGTTGAAGAAGACCGGCGCCGGCTGGAAATGGTAAAAGACGAACATCATCGTCCCGAGTAGCAGGATGAGAAACTGCATCGGGATCTTCAGCAGCGCATTGCAGACCAGCCCTAGGCGGCCCTCCCGCAGACTCGCCCCTCCGACGTAGCGCTGCACCTGCGACTGGTCGGTGCCGAAGTACGAGAGCGAGAGGAAGAGCCCGCCCAGCACGCCGCTCCAGAAGGTGTAGCGGCGGTCAGGATCGAGAGCGAAGTCAACCGCCTCCAGCCGCCCGAGCGCCCCGGCCACCGCGAGGCCGTCCTCCGGCAGGCGCTGCCAAAGCAGCGCGAACGCCGCCACCATCCCGCTGAAGATCACGGCCATCTGCCCCTTCTGCGTGAGGCTCACCGCCACGCTGCCGCCCGTCACGGTGTACGCGACCACCAGTAGGCCGGTGCTGACGATCGTCGCGTCGATCGGCCAGCCCAGCACGGTGGAGAGAATGATGGCCGGCGCATAGATGGTTACCCCACTGGCCAACCCGCGCTGGAGCAGGAACAGCGCCGCGCCCAGAAGCCGCGTCTTCCCGTCGAAGCGCCGCCCGAGGTATTCGTAGGCGGTGTAAACGCCCAGCTTACGGTAGACCGGGAGAAACACGGCGCAGACCAGAATCAGCGCGAGCGGCAGGCCGAAGTAATTCTGGACGAAGCCCAGCCCGCTCTCGAAGCCCTGCCCCGGGATCGACAGGAAGGTGATCGCACTCGCCTGTGTCGCCGCCACCGAGACGCCGACCGTGAACCAGCGCGTCCCCTGCTTGCCCCGCAGGTAGGCGTCGAGTTGCCCCGCCCGCCGCGACTTCCAAGTGCCGTAGGCCGCGATGCCGAGCATCGTTCCCAGCAGCACCAGCCAGTCGAGGGCGTTCATCGGTAATGCGCGGTGAACCACACGAGGCCCGCGACCAGCAGAGAGAAGACGACTAGGATCAGCGCGTAGACGTGGCTCCAGCGGGACAGGCCCGGCAGCCCTGGCGGTTCGTCCTCGTCAGGGTCCCGCGCCCGCGGCGCCGGATCGGCAGGGCGCTTCATGGCGCGGGAGAAATCAAGTTGGCGAGCAGGCGGTAGGCGCCCGGCACGCCTGCCGGCAATTGGCGGAAGAATGCGAGCCCCGTGTAAACGTAGCGGCCGCGCCCGTGCCGCGCGACCAGCAGCCCGCTCCGCAGCGGCGCCTCCCCGGGGTCTGCAAGCGCCAGCACCGCCTCCCAGCGGGCCTCATCCCAACTGCTCGGGAAGTACGCCCCCCGCTCCTGCACCCAGCCCGCGAAATCCTCCGGGCCGATCCGATTCGGGCGGTTCAGCACCGGATGTGCCGGCAGGAGGAAATGCACCGGCGACCGTTCGTCGGTCACCCGCAATTGCGGCGCCAGCCCTTGAATCGAGAGCGCGTGCGGCGCGAGGTTCGGGGCCGCCAGGCCATTGGGCCGGTTGTACTGGGCGACCACCGTCCCCCCCTGCTCGACCCACGCGAACAAGCCCGGCAAATTCCCGGCGAGGTCCTCCCGCTCGTTGAACGCGCGCACGCCGATCACCACCGCTTCAAGGCCCACCAGCCCGCCCGGCGAGAGGTCCTTCCCCTGCAGGCGCCGGACCGTGCAACCGAGCTGGACGAGGGCCCGCTCCACGTCATCGCCCGCCCCCGGAAGGTAACCCACCTGCCGCGCTCCCACCCGCACGTCCGCGGCAATCAGCCGAACGACCGCCGGCGGCTGCAGGATCTGCGGCGCGAGGTGCGGGTACCGGATCTCCGCCCGCTGGCCCGCGTAACGCCGCCCTCCCACCTCCGCAAAGAGCCGCAACCGCGCGCGCCCGCCGGCCGCGGGGGCCGTCACGCGAACCGTCACGGAGGCGGGCGCACCCGAAGCGGCGCGGAATTCTGGGGCGGCGACCTCAGCCCTCCACCCATCCTCCGCCTCCGCGACCAGCCGCCCGGCCAGCGGCTCACCCTCGCGGGCGAGTTGGACCTTGACCTCCCGCGTCGCCCCCGGGGCAAACAACTCCACCTCGTGCGCCACTTGGAACACCAGCGGCGCCACCACCGCCACGCCTCGGCGGCGTCCCGCACGCTCTCCGGTCTCCGCCGCCTCGCCCGGCACGACCAGCGACCACGGCTCGCCACCGATTTCCAGAGCGAACGTCCAGCTGAACGCTGGCGGATCCTCCGCGCGGCCAATCAGACTCCGGTCGGCCACCGTAAACAGTCCCGCGGCCCCCTCCTCTTGGAGCCAGTAGGGATGCGTCAACGCCTGATCGGCCGGCACCCGCGCCTCCGTCTGAAGCCGCCAGACGGCCCCGGGCGCGATCTCCCCGCGGCCCTCTGGCAACTCCCGTTCGCCGAGGCGCACCCCGCGCAGCCGCACCGCGACCGCCCCTGCCGCCAGTTCCAGGTTCCACCGCAACGTCGAGCCCGGCACCACCTCGGCCCGGTCCGCCGTCACCTGCGCGCGCAGGCCCAGACTTTCCTGAATGATTCCCTCCAACTGCCGCCGCCGGTCCGCCACGACGGCGTCTGCCGGCAGAGCGTCCAAGCGGCGCCGGAGGGCAAAAAGCGCGGGCACGCTCGCCGCCGGCTGCTCCGGCCGGAACTCGCGCCGCACCCCCTCGATGGCCGCCGCCAGTTCCTCGCCGGCCGGCCCATAGCGGCCCCAAGTCACGTCCACGCCATCGAACAGATCCCGCGCCGCGGGTTCGCCCTCAAGCACGGTGAAGGACTGCTCATTCGACCCCGCCCCGCCCCCGCGCGCGCCGAAGCTGCCGAAACCCTGCGTGATGTGCCGCGCGCGGCTCCGGCCTGCGATGGTCCCGAGGCCCTCGCCTGTCGCCGGATCGGCGCCGCCGATATCGAGCCGCAGCGACCCCTCGCCGCCCCCGCGACCAGGACCTCCGCTGTTCAGGACCACCCGCCGCGCCCGCCACGGTCGCAGCCCCTCCGCGATCTGCTCCGGATAGGCCGCGGGATCAGCCGCCAACGGCAGGGCCTCCACGCCCAGAATGCCCGAGGCGGTGTGGTGCCCGTGCGTGCCGCCGCCCCGCGGGGAAAACCGGGTCACGATCACGTCTGGACGGAATTGCCGGATGACGCGCACGACGTCGCCCAGCACCTCCCGCCGGTCCCAGAAACGCAGCGTCTCCTCGGCCGACTTGGAATAGCCGAAGTCGATCGCGCGGGTGAAGAACTGGACGCCGCCATCGAGTTTGCGCGCCTCGAGGAGTTCCTGGGTACGAGCCACGCCCAGCTTCGCGTCAAACTCGGGTCCGATCTCGTTCTGCCCGCCATCGCCGCGCGTCAGCGAGAGGTAGCCGGTGCGGTAGCCGCGCGCCCGGGCGAAGTAGGTGATCAGGTGGGTGTTCTCGTCATCCGGGTGGGCGGCGACGTGCAGCAGAGTCCCGGTGGTGGCGAAGCTCGCAAGCTGTTGGCGGAGCGCGGCCCCGGGGGCCGGTTCCCCGCCGACGGCGGCGCCGGTGGTCACCAGCGGCAGGATCAGGACGGGGAGGGTTCTCATCGGGGCGGCGAACGATCGGGAATGAGCGCTCCCCGCCGCGCACGCAAAACAGAAGTTCGCCGCGCGCTGCTCAGCGCAGCTCGTAGACCTCAACCAGCGCCTCGCCCGTGCCGCCATCCGCGCCCTTGACCAGCGCGGTGTAGCTGCCCGGGGGCAGCTCGGTCCGTAACGCGGCATCTCGGCTGGCCGCCGGCAGCAGGAAGGCCCCCACGCTCCCAAAAATTGCGGCCAGCGCCGGGTCCCAAGTGTCATTCTCCGCCACCTTCACCCCGGCGCCGTTGTAGATCTCCAGTTTCGGGTCCGCTAGGGTACCCGGCACCGCAAAGGCCGCCAGCCCCGGCCCGACCGCGCGGATCAGCAGCGGCTTCGCACCACTCCCCGCAAGGGTGAAGCCCGCGATGAGGACGTCGTCGCCCGTGCCGACCCGGTTGCGCGCGGACACGTTGATCAGCCGCGCCGCGCCCGCCGGGCCGGTCTCGTAGGCCTCGACGAGGACGACCCCGCCCACTGCCCCCGGCACCTGCGCAGTGAACCCGCCGGGCGTCAGGGGCGCGACTAGCGCGGCATCCCGGCTGCCCGCGGGCAGGGCGAAGGCTCCAACCGCCGAGAACACCGGCGCAAGCCCGGCCTGCCAGTCCTCATTCTCCTGCACGCGCACGCCCGCCCCGTTGTAGATCTCGATCCGCGGGTTCGCCATCACCCCGGGCACCCCGAAGGCCGCCAGGGCCGGGCCCACCGCCCGGAACAGCACCTCCCGCGGCCCCTCCGCCACCGCCACACCTACAATCAGCGTCGCCGCCGCCTCAAGGTTCGTCCGCACCGAAAGGTTCGCCAGCCGTGCCGCGGGACCCGCCGGGCCCTGCACGGTCAAGACCGCCCCGGAGCTGACGATAAACGCCGCGCCCGCGCTGACCCGCACCACGTAGGAGCCCGCATCGGAAACCTGCACCGCGGGCAGGGAGAGTGTCGCCGCCGTCGCGCCCGCCAGCGCCGCACCGTCCTTGAACCATTGGTAGATGAACGGTCCCGCCCCTCCCGCCTGAACGCTGAAGATCACCGCCTGCCCCACCGCCACGCTGCGTCCCAACGGCTCGGTCACTAGGGTCACGGCGCCACCGCTCACGCCCCCGACCACCAGCTTCGCAAAGGCCGTCTCCGACACCGCATCAGCACTCACCCGCACCCCGTAGACGCCCGCGTCCGCCGTCTGCACGGCGGCGATCGTGTACGTCGGCCGCGTGGCCCCCGCGAGCGCCGCCCCATTGCGCAGCCACTGGTAGGTCAGGCCACTGCCAGTCGCCGTGACCGCGAAGCTGGCCGCCTCGCCGACCGCCACCGACTGCCCGAGCGGGCGCGCGGTGATCGCCACGCCGTCAGTGCCAACGGGCCAGACGGTCAACGCCGCTGGCTCGCTGTCCACCGCCCCGCCCGGGCCGCTGACCCGGACCCGATAGGACGCCTCGTCGGCCACCGTCGGGGCCACCAAGGTGAACGCGGCCGCCGTCGCGCCCGGGATCGCGAAGCCATTCCTTAACCAAACGTAAGTTAGGCCGCCGCCGCTTGCGACCACCCGGAAGGTCACGGACTGACCCGTGGCCACCTGCTGCTCCACCGGATGAATCGAAATCACCGGCAACGCCGCGGCGCTAACCGGTACCGCGCGTCGGACCAGGTTATTACCGGAATCCGCGACGTACACCGCGTTGCCGTCCACCGCCACCGCCGCCGGGTAATAAAACCGCGCCGAAGCGCCTACGCTGTTGTCGTCCCCGATCAGGCCCGGGGAACCCGCGATCGTCTCCACCGCGCCCGCGGCCGAGATGCGGCGCACTGTGTGGTTGCCGTAGTCCGCCACGAAAAGATTACCCCCCGCATCGACCGCCAACCCGCGCGGCTGCTGGAAGCGCGCAACTGTGCTCGCCCCGTCGGCGTAGCCCGTCACGCCCTTCTGGCCTGCCACGGTGGAGACCACGCCCGCGGCCGAAATGCGCCGGATCAAGTGGTTCTCGCTGTCCGCTACATAGACGGTCCCCGCCGCATCCACCGCGATGCCCCAGGGGACGTTGAACCGGGCCGCCGCGCCCGTTCCGTCCGCGAAGCCTGAGGCCCCCGCGGCGCCGGCAAGGGTCGTGACGACCCCGGCCGCGCTGATCCGGCGGATCACGTGCGACCCACCCTCGGCCACATAGGCGTTGCCGGCGGCGTCCACCGCCACACCGTAAGGCAGGAGAAAGCGCGCCGAGGCTGCGGGGCCATCCGCCGTCCCCGCCTGCAGGCCAGCGCCCGCGAAGGTCGCGACCACCCCCGCCGCACTCACCCGACGAATCGCGAAGGTTCGCGCGTCCGCGACGAAGACGTTGCCCGCCCCGTCCGCCGCGACGCCCACCGGGAAATTGAAGCGGGCGGCGGCCCCCGTCGCGTCGAGGAATCCCGACTGGCCAAAGCTCCCCGCAAGAGTAGAGACGACGCGGCCCGGCGTAATGCGCCGCACGGTGTTGTTGATGGTGTCAGCCACCACCAGATTCCGCGCCGCGTCGACCGCGAGGCCGTAGGGCGAATTGAAGGTGCCGGGCGTCCCGTCCACGCCGCCCGCCACGTTCGACGTGCCGGCAAAGGTGGTCACCGAATAAGTCTCGGCGCGGAGGGCGGCGGGGCTGAGGAGCGCCAGCAGGGCGGCGGTGGTATGAAGGCGGGGGAGCGGCATCTGCAGACGGGAGGAAACGTGGCGGAGCGGACGTTACGCCGCCACGACACCCGCGGCACGCGGCGGGTGCAAGTCCCCGCTGTGGCGGACCGGGATTCGGCTCGCCGCCCCGGCCAATTTAGCCTTGCTCGCGCCATGCCCCTGTCCCGTCGCTCCTGCCTGCAGCTGCTCCTCGGCGCGGCGGTGCCCTGGGCCGCGCGCGCGGCCGAGAACTTGCGCTCCGCCCCCTCCCGGCCTGCGGAGGGCGCCGATGCCACGGCCTACAAAGGGGCGATCGTCCTCGACGCCGGCAGCGGCCGCATCCTGCTCGCGGACCGCGCCGACTACCGCGGCCCGCCCGCCAGTGTGGCCAAGCTGATGACCTTCCTCATCGTCCACGACCGGCTGCGCCGCCGGGACCTTACGCTGGAAACGCTCGTGCCCACCACCGCGGAGGCCGCCCGCACCGGCGGCTCGCAGGTCTACCTCGCAGAGAAGGAGATTTTTCCCGTCGAGGACCTCCTCCACGCGCTGATGATCGGCTCGGCCAATGACACCGCCGTCGCACTGGCCGTGCACCTCGCCGGATCCCGCGAAGCGTTTGTCGGGCTGATGAACACCCGCGCCCGCGAGCTGGGCATGACCCAGACGCTCTTCCGTTCTCCGCACGGGCTCCCACCCTCCAGCCGCAAGATCGAGGACGGCGACCTGACCTCCCCCCGCGACCTCGCCACCCTTAGCCTCCAGCTGATCCGGCAGACCAACGTCCTCGCCTACACGTCGGTCAAGCAGCGCACCTTCCGCCCCGGACCGAAGCGGATTGAGATGGTGAACCACAATCACCTCCTCGGGAAGGTCGCCGGGGTCGACGGTCTCAAGACCGGCTTCACCCGCGGGGCCGGCTTCTGCCTCGCCGCCACCGCCTTCCGGAACGGGCGCCGGGTCATCGCGGTCACGATGGGCTCCCCGGACAGCAAAACCCGCGACATCAAGATCGCGGAACTGCTGGAGAAGGGCTTTCTCGCGCTTCCGCCGCCTTCGCCCGAAGACGCGCCGGTCCAGCCCGCGCCCAAACCGCCCGCGCCTCCCGCAGCCCCGGCCGACGGGGAAACCACGGTCCGCTTCAAGCTGCCCGGCCGCTGAGTCCCCCCCCCCGGGGACATCCTCCTCCTCCCCAGCCCATGCGCCACTGCATCTACCCCGGCACCTTCGACCCGATCACTTACGGCCACCTCGATGTGCTCTTCCGCGCGGCGCGCCTCTTCGACCGGGTCACAGTCGCCATCGCCGTCGGTGGGGCCGCGGGGAAGTCGCTCCTCTTCACCGCGGAACAGCGGATGGAGATGATCGTCCCGAACCTCACCGGGCTGCCGAACGTCACCGTGACAACCTTCCACGGCCTGCTGGTCGAGTTCTGCATGGCCAACCAGGCGGACGCGATCATCCGCGGCCTGCGCGCGCTGTCGGACTTCGAGTTCGAGTTCAATATGGCGCTGATGAACCGCCACCTGCAGCCGCGCCTCGAGACGCTCTTCGTGATGCCAAACGAGGAGTTCAGCTACACCAGCTCCTCGCTAGTGAAGCAGGTGGCACGGTTCGGGGGCGATGTGCAGAAATTCGTGCCCCCGAACGTCGCCGCCGCCCTCCGGCAGGCCTACCTCCCGCCTGCGCCCTGACCCGGCCCGAGGTGCCGCCGCAGATGTTCGAGACTCCGCGCCGCGATCACCTCCGGGCCCTCCTCGAAGGAAAATACCTCCACCGAGACCATCCCGTCGTACCTGGTCTCCCGCAGCGCCGCAGCAATCGGAACGTAATCGGTGCCCCCGAAGCCCGGGCCCTTCAGATTGCGGTCGTTCGCGTGTAGGTGCGCGAACTCGCCCCGCGAGGCCCGGATGATATCCGCCACCGGCAACGCCTCGTGGCTCATCGCCCGGACGTCTAAGATGACCCGGAAGGCAGGGGAGGCCATTTCGCGGGCGAACCGCACCGCCTCCGCCGCCGTGTTGATGAAATTGGTGTCCTCCGCCGGCAACGGCTCTAGGCAGATCGTGCACCCGCGCTCCTCCGCCAGTAGCGTCACCGGGTGGAAGACCTCCTGGGCCCACTGCCAACCCTGCTCCGGCGTGATCCCCTCGCCGAGGCTCCGCTGCTTGGGCGAACCGACCACCATCACCGGCGCCCCCAGATCCGCCCCAAACGCCACGAGCTCCCGGAAATATTCCGCGGTGCGCGCCCGCGTGGCCGGATCCGGCGAGGTCAAGTGCAGGCCCTCGGTCTGCACCAACACCCAGTGGATGCCCGCAATGCCGATGCCCGCGGCGGCCGCCGCCCCCCGGATCCTCGCCCGCTCCGCCGCCGGAATGTTCCGGACGTCCCGCGCCAGCGTGAACGGCGCGATCTCCACCGCGTCGTAGCCCAGCCGCGCGCAATAGGTGAACACGTCCTCCAGCCGCCACCCTTGGAAGATCTCGTTGCAGATCGCGAATTTCACCGGATCAAGCGCTGAGGCTCTTGATCAGCTCGATCATCGGGAGGAACATCGCGATCACGATGATGCCCACGCCCACCGCCATGAACACGATCATCACCGGCTCGATGATGGAGGTGAGCGCGGCCACCGCGTTGTCCACCTCCTCGTCGTAATTGTCCGCGATCCGGGTCAGCATATCCGGCAGCGCCCCGGTCTCCTCGCCCACCTCGATCATACTGGTCACCATTCCGGGGAAGATCTTGGTCGCCTCGAGCGGCTTGGCCACGTTGTCGCCCTCCTTCACCCGGTCGTGCACCACGCTGATCGCGTCCGCGAGGTGGACGTTGCCGCTGGTCTCGCGGGTGATCGTGAGGGCCTGCAGGATGGGGACGCCGGAGGCCAGCAGGGTGCCGAAGGTGCGGGTGAACCGCGCGATGGCCGCCTTAAGCAGCAGGTCGCCCAGCACCGGCACGCGCAGCACGATCCAGTGCAGGATCCGCGTGCCAAAGCGGGAACGCTTGAACAGCCAGAAGGCGGTGCCTCCCACCGCAAGGGTCAGCATCACGCCAAGCAGGTTCTCGCGCATCAAGTTGGCGACCGCCACCACCACCGAGGTCAGCCACGGCAGCGGCTTGCCCTTGAGCATGGTGAAGAAGACCTCCTGAAACTTCGGCACCACGAACACCATCAGCACCGCCATAATGCCGCCCGCGACCACGCTGATGATCGCCGGGTACACCATCGCCGAGGTCACCTTCGAGCGGATCTTGACCGCCTTCTCCTTGAAGACGGAAAGCCGGTCCAGCACGGAGTCCATCACGCCGCCCGCCTCCCCCGCGCGCACCATGTTCACGTAAAGCCGGTCAAAAGTTTTCGGGTGAGCGGAAAGGCCGTCCGACAAGTTCCCCCCCGAGCGGATGGTGTCCGCGAGGTCCTCGATCACTTGGCGGAACGCCGGCCGCTTCTCCTGACGCGCCAGCACCTCCAGGCCGCGCATCATCGGCATCCCCGCCTTCACCAAGGTCGCCAATTGCCGGGTGAAGACAGTCAAACCCTTCTCGTTGACCGGTCGTCCAAACGAGAGGCTGCGGCGGCGCGCGGGCGCGGGCGTACCCGCGGCGGGTAGGGCGATCTTCGGGCCCCGCGCCATCGGCTTGGCTGGAGCGTTGGCCAGGGAGGGAGCGGCGGGGGCGCGGACGGAGAGCTTGGCCATAACGGAGGGAGGTTCAGGTGTACTTGCTCACCTCTTCAAGGGTGGTGTGGCCGTCGAGGATCGAACGCAACCCGTCCTCCCGGATCGTCCGCATCCCCTGCTCGATCGCCTTCTGCTTCAGCTCGAGGGTGGGCGCCTTTCGGGTCACCATGTCCCGCAGTGCCTCGGTCATCCGCAGCCACTCGTAGATGCCTAGCCGGCCCTTGTAGCCGGACTGGCTGCACGTTGGACAACCCTTGCCGTAGGAAAAGGGCCGGTCGCCCACGACGTCGCGCCCCACTCCGAGCTGACCCAAGACCTCGGCGGTCGGGACATAGGTCGAACGGCACTGCTTGCAGATCCGGCGCACCAGCCGCTGGGCCAGCACGGCCTCGAGGCTCGCCGCGATAAGGAATGACTCCACGCCCATATCGACCAGCCGGGTCACCGCGCCCGCCGCGTCGTTGGTGTGCAGCGTCGAGAGCACCAGATGGCCCGTCAGCGAGGCCTGGATGGAGATCTGCGCCGTCTCCAGGTCACGGATCTCCCCTACCATAATCACGTCCGGATCCTGCCGCAGGAACGAGCGCAGCGCCGCCGCGAAGGTCAGGCCCACCAAGGCGTTCACCGGCACCTGCATGATCCCCTCGATCTCGTATTCCACCGGATCCTCGGCCGTCAGGATCTTGAGGTCGACCCTGTTCACCAGTCGCAGGGCGCTGTAGAGGGTCGTGGTCTTCCCGGAGCCGGTGGGGCCGGTGACGATGAAGATGCCGTTCGGCCGCCGCACGATCTCGTGGATGCCCTCCAGCACCTCCGGCGACATGCCCAGCTGGCCGATGTCGAGCCGGACCGCCGACTGGTCGAGCACGCGCAACACAACGCTCTCGCCGAACTGGGTTGGCAGGGTGGAGACGCGCAGGTCCACCTGGCGCCCGCCAATGCCGATCTTGATGCGCCCGTCCTGCGGCAGCCGCCGCTCGGCGATATTCAGGCTGGCCAGCACCTTCACCCGCGAGACGATCGGCAGGGCCAGCTGCCGCGGAGGCGGCGCCATCTCGTACAGGGCACCGTCGATCCGGTAGCGAATCTTGAACTCGTGCTCGAAGGGCTCGAAGTGGATGTCACTTGCCTTGTCCCGGATCGCCTGCCCGATGACCAGGTTGACGAACTTGATGATTGGCGTCTGGACCGCCATCGACTCGAGGTCGCGCTCCGAGAGCTCCCGCGCGCCCGCGTCCGCCGCCACCTTGCCCGTGCTGATTTCCTGCAGGACATCGTCGATCGTGTCCTCGTCCTCGCCGTAATGCTGCCGGATCTGGACCTCCACCTTGTCCGGATCCGCGAAGTGCAGGCGCACGCTCCGGTCGAGCGCGAAGGACAGGTCGCTCACCGCCTGCGTGTTGAAGGGATCCGCGACCAGCAGGTCGATCGTACGCTCGTCCGCCCGCAGCGGCATCACTCCATAGTCGCGGGCGAGCCGGCCCGTCAGCGCCGCAATCGCGTCGCCGGGGAACTGCGCCGGCATTTCGGCCACGTAATCGTAGCCCAGCTGGTCGGCAATGCGCCGCAGCAGATCCTCCTTCTCCAGCAGGCCGAGGTCCACCACCACGTCGGCCAGGGACTTGCCGGTGGCCTTGTGCTCCTCGTTGAGCTCGTCCAGCTGCGCCGTCGGGACAAGCCGGTGCTCCTTCAGGAAATCGTAGATCGCCGAGCTGTGGGACGCGAACATGGGGTCAGAGGGTCCGGGGCCGCCCGCCGCCGGGCAGGAGCTTCTCGCGCATCAGCTGCGGGTCTTGCGCCAGGTCGATCGCGTCCTCCGTGCGCACCGAGCCCCGCTGCACCAGCGCCGTCAAGTGGTTATCGAGCGTAATCATCCCGAGGCTCGCCCCGGTCTGGATGTCCGAGGGGATGCGGAACGCCTTGTTGTCCCGGATCAACGCGGCGATCGACGTGGTGTTGATCATGATCTCGAAGGCCGGCACCCGGCCCCCGCCAACCTTGCGGCACAACACCTGAGAAACCACCGCCACCAGCGAGGAGGAGAGCTGCGTGCGGATCATCTCCTTGGTCTGCGCCGGGAACGCGTCCACGATCCGGTCGATGGTCTTCGCCGCGCTGTTGGTGTGGAGGGTGCCCAGCACTAGGTGACCCGTCTCCGCCGCGGTGATCGCGGCTTCAATGGTCTCCAGATCCCGCATTTCGCCCACCAAAATCACATCGGGATCCTGGCGCAGGCCGCGGCGGATCGCCTCCGCGAAGCCGGGCACGTCAGTGTGTACCTCCCGCTGGGTCACTAGGCAGCGCTTGTGCGGGTGGAGGAACTCGATCGGGTCCTCAATGGTAATGATGTGGCCGTCGCGCTGCTCGTTGATGTAGTTGATCATCGCCGCCAGCGTGGTCGACTTGCCCGAGCCAGTCGGCCCGGTGACCAGAATCAGCCCCCGGGTGCGGTGCAGCAGCTCCCGCACCTTGTCCGGCAGGCCGACCTCACGCAGCGACATCACCCGGTTGGGGATCTGCCGCAGCACGAGGCCGTAGTTCCCTTTCGCGCGGAAGGCTGAGACGCGGAAACGAGCCTGCTCACCGAACGCCAACCCGAAGTCCGCGCCGCCCTGCATCCGCACCGAGCTCAGGTGCGTCTCCGACGTGATCGCCTGCATCAGTCGCTCCGTATCCGCCGGGGTCAGCGCCGGGCCGTCGATGGGCGTCATCGCGCCGTGGACCCGCAGCACCGGCGGCTGGCCGACGCTGAGGTGCAGGTCGGACGCGCCCTGCTCCACCATCAGGTCCAGAAGATCGTTCATCTCGTACTTCATCGCGCGGCGTGGGCTCAGATGGAGTCGCCGACGGTGATGGACACGACCTCCTCGATCGTGGTGAGGCCGCCGGTGACCTTGCGCGCGCCGTCCTCGCGCATCGTCCGCATCCCGAGCGCCCGCGCGCGCTCGCGCAACCGCTGGGTGCCGACGTTCGCGTAGATCATCTTCTGCAGCTCGTCGTTCACCACCAAAATCTCGAAGATGCCCATCCGGCCGCGGTAGCCCGTGGCGTTGCACTGCCCGCAGCCCTCCCCCTGCGCGAAGGTCGCGTGCTCCGCCTGCGCCGGGCTGATGTTCAGCGCCCGCAGTTCCCGCGCGTCCGGGGTGACCGCCCGCTTGCAATGCCGGCAGATCTTGCGGACCAGGCGCTGGGCCATCACCGCCCGCAGCGAGGTGGACACGAGGAACGGCTTCACGCCGATGTCGATCAGGCGCGTGACCGCCCCCGGCGCGTCGTTCGTGTGCAGGGTCGAGAACACCATATGCCCCGTCAGCGAGGCGTTGATCGCGATCTCCGCCGTCTCCAGGTCCCGGATCTCACCCACCATGACCACATTCGGGGCCTGCCGGAGCATCGCCCGCAGGGCCGCCGCAAAGGTCATGCCCACGTCGTGCCGCACCGGCACCTGGTTGATGCCGTTCAGCTGGTACTCCACCGGATCCTCCACCGTGATGATCTTCCGGTCCGGCTTGTTGATGTAATGGAGGCAGCCGTAAAGGGTCGTTGTCTTGCCGGACCCGGTCGGGCCCGTCACTAAGAGGATGCCGTCCGGCAGCGCGATCAGCCGCTCGAAGGTGGCGGCGTCGTCACTGAAGAACCCCAACTCGGGCAACCCGAGGGTGAGGCCCTCCTTGTCCAGGATACGCATCACGATGCTCTCGCCGTGCACCGTCGGGAGCGAGGACACGCGCAGGTCCAGCTGCTTCCCCCCCACCCCGATCTGGATGCGCCCGTCCTGCGGGATGCGCTTCTCGGCGATGCTGATGTTCGCCATGATCTTCAGGCGCGAGAGGATCGACATCTGCAACCGCTTGGGCGGGTTCTCCACCTCGATCAGCACGCCGTCGACGCGGTAGCGGACCCGGAAACGCTTCTCCAGCGGCTCCACGTGGATGTCGGACGCACGGCGCTGGATCGCCTCCAGGATCAGCTGGTACACCAGCTTGATGATGGGCGCGTCGGCCTCGGTCGCATCGGCCGCGGGCGCCGCCTCGCCCTCCGGCGCCACCGCCTCGTCCTCCTCGTTCTCCGCCAGCTTGTTCAGGAGGTCGTCGATCGAGCTCGCGTCCTTGCCGTAGAACCGGTCGATCGCGGCCACGATGTCCTCCGGCGTCGCCACCACGCAGTCCACCGGCAGCTTCACCAGGTAACCGAGGGCGTCCGTGCCGTCGGTGTCGAGCGGGTCGGCGATCGCCACCCGCAAACGGTTGTTCTCCTTCGCCAGCGGCAACACCCGATGGCGGGAGGCCACGGCGCGCGGCACCAACTCGAGCACA
Source organism: Verrucomicrobiota bacterium (assembly GCA_016871775.1). Taxonomy (GTDB): domain Bacteria; phylum Verrucomicrobiota; class Verrucomicrobiia; order Opitutales; family Opitutaceae; genus ER46. The sequence goes on from VHCI01000030.1 coordinate 21,358, forward strand.
TCGGCGCCCACGCGCAGGTTCGCGAGGTCAGGGGCCATCGGCAGGCCGAACTCCGCCGCCAGCAACTCCGCGACCTGCCGCGAGGTCAGCACGCCCTGCCGCTGCAACACCTCCAGCACCCGCGCCGGGGTGCCGGATGCGTCCGGGGCAGCCATCGGACCGGCCTGCAGCGCCCTCGCCGCCGCGACCTGCGCCGGCTGCAGGACCCCGCGCTCCAGCGCCAGATCGACGATGAAATCATCAGCGGCGGCCGTGGCGGGGGAACCGGGGGAGGAAGGGGTCATTGGTCGAAAGGACGGTCGAAGGGGGATTACTTCGGCGCGAGGCTGAGCAGGAACTCGGCGTTGGACTTGGTCTTCCGCAGCCGCGTGATGAGCATCTCCATCGACTCGATGGGCCCGAGGCCCTGCATCGCCCGCCGCAGGCCGTAGATGCGCTGCAGCTCCTCGGGATGGTAAATGAGCTCCTCCTTGCGGGTCCCGGAACGGTCGATGTTGATCGCCGGGAAGATCCGGCGCTCCACCAGGCCGCGGTCGAGGTGCAGCTCGGAATTGCCCGTGCCCTTGAACTCCTCGAAGATGATCTCGTCCATCCGCGAGCCGGTATCGATCAGCGCGCTCGCGATGATCGTCAGGCTGCCGCCGCCCTCGATGTTGCGCGCCGAGCCGAAGAACCGCTTCGGCTTCTGCAGGGCGTTCGACTCGAGGCCGCCGGACATCGTCTTGCCCCCGTTGCCCGCAAGGGCGTTGTAAGCCCGCGCCAGCCGCGTGATGGAATCCAGCAGGATCACCACGTGCTCCCCCTGCTCCACCCGCCGCCGGCAGATCTCAATCACCATCTCGGCGCAGTGCACGTGGCTCTCCGGGGTCTCGTCGAAGGTGGACGACACCACCTCGCCGTGGGTGTGCCGGCGGAAGTCCGTCACCTCCTCAGGCCGCTCGTCGATGAGCAGCAAAATTAGCTTCACGTCCGGGCTGTTGGCCGAGATCGAGTTGGCGATATTCTGCAGCAGGATGGTCTTGCCGGTCCGCGGCGGCGCCACGATGAGGCCGCGCTGGCCGAAGCCGATCGGCGTCAGGATGTCGACCGCCCGCATCGACACGTCCTTCACCACCTCCGGGTCCTCCAGCAGGATCCGCTTCAGGGGATAATACGGCACCAGCTCCTCGAACGGCGTGATCGCCGCGATGTCCGCGGGCGCCAGCCCCATCACGCGGTCCACCCGGATCGCGGACGGGCAACGCTCCCCTTCCCGCGGCGCCTGCGCGCTCACCTCGACCCGGTGGCCCCGCTTCAGGCCGTACCGACGCACCAGCGACTCCGGCAGGTAGGTGTTCTCCGGGAACAGCCGGTAATTCACGTGCCCGTGCACGATGAACCAGCCCCGGTCATTCTGGTCCAGATGACCCGCGTCCCGCAGGCTGCGGCCCGTGGCCGCCGCGAGGCGGAAGAATTCGGCCAACAGCTGCCGCCGCCCCGGCGAACCCTCGATGACAACGCCCTCCTGGCGCAGCCGCTGGGCCAATTCGTGGGCGTTCAGGGCGTGCAACTCGGCCAACGCCACCGGTTCCCCGCCCGACGCGTCCAATTGCGCCGCCTCGGCATCCAGGGCCGCGACGTCCGCGAAGCGGGCCGGATTGGGCAGGTCCCCAGAGGACTGCGGCGCACTCGGCGGCGGCATCTGCGGCGGGAACTGCTCGCGCCCACCGCCTCCGCCGTGGCCGTGGCCACCGTGCCCCCCGCCCTGCCCGCCCCCTTGCCCGCCGCCCGGCTGCCACGGCCCGCCGTGACGGCCCCGCTTGCGCTTGCCGTGCTTCCAAAAGCCCCGGTCACCGCGGTCAAAATGACCTCCCTGCCCGCCGCCGCCGGCGAAGCCTCCGCCACCCTGCTGCCCACCCTCGGAAGGACCGCCCTCCCCGGCCCCGCGGTCCGGCGCCGCTTCGAGCCCTGGCGCCGACTGACCTTCCGGCCGCTCGACCCGTTCCGGCTGCTCCGCTCGCTCCACCCGCTCGGGGCGTTCGTGGCGTTCCGGCGCGGGCGGCGGGGCCACCGGCACGACGGACGCCGCAGGCGCGGGAGCCACCGGGGCCGGCGCCTGTCGAAACGAAAGGGTATCTTGGACCGGCCGGGATGTTTCCCTGGCCGCCGGGGTCGCGGCGGGCGAACCTGCCTCCACCGCACCCGCGCGCGGACCCCGGCGCGTCCGTCCCCGGCCCGCCGGCTTGGCGGGCGTTTCCGTCGCCGCTGGCGCTGGCGCCGGCGCCGCCCCGGCTCGGCCACGCGAACGCGTCAAACGGGACTTTTTCTTGCCCTCGCCGGCAGCGGCGCGGGCGGAGGACGGCGAGGCGTCATCTGCGGAAGGCGGGAACATTGTGGGAGAAAGGGAGGCCGTCGGACCGCGAAGCGTCAGACGTAGGGGGGAGCGGTAAGTTTCAAGCCGGGGGCAGGCTCCGGACGAGCCGGCCCACCTGAGCCTCGAGGAATTCCGGCGCCCCGTCGTTCCACAAGACAAAGTCGGCCAGCCCGATCTTCCGTTCCTGGGGCCACTGCACCCGGATCCGTTGCGCCGCCATCTCGGGGGACAAACCCCGCTCGACGACGCGCATCAGCTGGACCCGCGGAGAAAGCGCGACGCACACCGTGAAATCAAACCATTTCTCGAGCCCCTTCTCGAACAGCAACGGCACCTCGACCACCCAACGGGTGCCCGCGCCGCCCGCCGCGAACGCCTCCGCCCACGCCGCCGTGACCCGCGGATGCAGCAGCGCCTCCAGCCATTCCCGCTCGGCCGGGACCGGGAAAACCCGGGCCGCCAGCGCGGGCCGGTCGACGCCTCCGTCCGGGGTGAGGATTTCCACCCCGAAGCGTCCGCGGAGCGCGCCGATGATCCCGCGGTCGGTCAGCAGGCGTTCCCGCACAATCTGGTCGGAGTCGAGGCGGCGGAAGCCGAGCGCCTCCAGCCCGCGGGCCGCCGCGGACTTGCCGCAGCCGATTCCTCCCGTGATCCCGAGCTTGAGCATTATGACGAGCGTGACGCGCCGGCTGGCGGCGGCAATTCCTTCCGCGCTGCAATTACGGGACGCCGGGGGGCAAAAGGAGCATTGACAAGCCCGGGCGCGGTCTTGTCCATCATCCTTCTCCGCTCCGGCCTTTGCCGTCGGAAAGCCACTGCCCGGTAGCTCAGTGGCAGAGCAGGTGACTGTTAATCACTTGGTCGCTGGTTCGATCCCAGCCCGGGCAGCCAGTTGCGGTTCAGGTAGTTACAAAAGAACCGCTCGACGCTGGAAACTTCGGCTTGTCGTCTACTTGTCGCGCACGCCACCCGCGGTCCGCCTCCTCAGGCGCTGGAACCGAGACGCTGGCTCACATCCAGCCAGAAGCCGATTCGCCGATGAAACGGTCAATTCTTGTGCCCGATACCACGATGCAGCCCCCCCGGGGGGGGAGGGTCTGAATGGCGCTTCGGTTCGATTCCAATCGGGTCAACGGGGTTCAAAAAAATTCCGCAAACGGGGCACCCCGCCGCGACGTCCCAAGAGCCCGCGGACAGCGCCCTCGTTTCGGTATACGCCGATCCGCTCACTCCCGCTCCGAACTCGACCACCAATCATCACGCAGGTTGATGGAGTTTTCGATGGCGCGGCGTCTGTTATCATCGCTCTTGCCGCTGCCAACCAATCCTTCCCGTTCAAACTCCCGCCGAAGCTTGAGCTTTTGCCAGAGCAACTCGTACGTCGTCTCTGGCTCTCGTTCACCTCGGCAAACCTGCACGAAGGCTTGTTGCGCGTCTGTCTCAGGCTGAATCACTCCTTTGGCCAACGCTTCCATCCAAAATCCGAACCTCCGCAGCAGAAGGACTTCCCCTCCCGAGAAGATATCCTCATTGACGACTTCGAGATCGAAATTTCCTCGGTCGAAGTACGGCCGATGGGTGTGGGTGACAAAAAGTCCATCCGGACTGGAAGTCGTTGATGGCTGGCCGAATCGACTCAGGCTGGTTTGACATGTTTTCACTACTTTCTGCGGTCTTGCGCAGCGTGATCGCGGGGTTTCGCGCCCGTCGCAACCTCGTCCTGGAGAACCTCGCGCTGCGGCACCAAGTGCTGGTACTGAACCGCAGGGGCAAGTCCCCTACCCTTCGAACCTCCGACCGGCTGTTTTGGGCAACCCTGAGCGCGATCTGGTCGCGGTGGACAAAGGTGTTAGTAATCGTCCAACCGCAGACCGTCGTGCGTTGGCATCAGGCCCGATTCCGGCTCTATTGGCGCTGGCGATCACGCCACCGCGTGGGTCGCACGCCAAAGGATCGTGAGTTGATCGATCTGATTCGCCGGATGTGGCAGGCCAATCCCACTTGGGGCAGTCCCCGGATTCGCGCAGAACTAGCGAAGCTCGGGCTTCAGGTGTCCGCGGCGACCGTCCGAAAGTATCGCCCGAAGGGTGAGCGCAGGCCGCCTTCGCAGTCGTGGCGGTCGTCTCTCGCCAACCACACGAAACAACTCATCGCCGTCGACTTCTTCACGGTGCCGACGGTCACTTTCCGAGTTCTCTTTGTCTTCGTAATTCTGGCGCACGACCGCAGGAAGTTGCTGCATTTCGCCGTCACCGAGGCTCCGTCGGCGGCTTGGGCCGGGCAGCAAATCGTCAACGCCTTCCCGTTCGAGACGCCGCCCAAATACCTGCTGCGCGACCGCGATGGCACCTATGGTTCGGCGTTTTCCCAACGCGTGACGGTCCTTGGGATCGAGGAGAAGCCCATTGCGCCGCGTGCGCCGTGGCAAAATCCGTGCGTCGAGAGACTCATCAGAACCATCCGCCGCGAATGCCTCGATCACGTCATCGTCATCGGCGAACTCCACCTCCAGAACGTTCTCAAGGACTATTTCGAATATTATCACCACTCTCGTCCACATCGGTCATTGACGCAGGACAGCCCGGTTCCGCGACCAGTGCAGACTCCAGAACAAGGCAGAGTGGTCGAATTCCCTCAGGTAGGCGGACTGCACCATCTCTACGCGCGGCAGGCAGCCTGAAGGTCAGTCGCTTGGTGATCGAGCCGAAAGGGGTTCTACCGAAAGAGAGCCAAGGGGTCGCGTGGACGCTCCCCTGCCCTCTCCGCCGTCCGGCCCATCCGACCATCGAATACGGGGCGTGCTGCCGCACCGATCTTGCGATCCCGACTACGGCGAACCCCGACGGACAGAAGCCGGAACCACCATCCACGTGGGAAATCCCACCAAGTGTGTCATCGCACCCTTCGGATGGAGTTTTTGTCACCCACAGGTCAGAACCGCCCGTTGATGCCCACGGTGATCGTGGTCCCGGGGTAGTTGAAGTGCTCCATGTTGTCGAGGACGCCGCGGTAGCGGCGCTGGGGGACGTTGGTGAGGTTGTCGATGTCGAGCGTGAGATTCAGCGCGGGGCGGAGCTGGTAGCCGAAGCCGAGGTTGATGAGCTTGCGCTCCATGCGGTAGAGGTTCCGCGCGGGCGACGTGGCGTTGTAGGCGGTGAGGAACTCGCCCGCGTAGTTCACGAGCAGGCGCGTGCTGAAACCGCGGTATTGCCACGTGAGACCGGCGTTGGCGGTGCGCGGGACAAAGTTGGGCACCTGGCCTTTTTCGCGCCGGCCGGTACCGCCGAAATTGCCGTGAGTGTTGAGCAGCGTGTAGTTCACGATAGCGCTGAGGCCCTTGAGCAGGCCGGGGAGAAACGTGAACTTCTGCTGGTAGCTGAACTCCCAGCCCTGCACGACGGCCGTGCCGGCGTTGGCGGAGGTGAGGATGGTCCAACCCGGGTATTCGCCGTTGTAGCCGTTGTCCGTGCCGGTGCCGATGGTGCCGGACTCCTGGCCGGTCACGATGTAGTCGCGGATTTCCTTGTGAAACCAGCCGACCGTGAGATTTCCGACGGGCTCGAAGTAATATTCGAGAGTGGCGTCCCAGTTTTTCGCTACCTGCGGCAGCAGCGAGGGATTGTTGATGGTGAGGGTGGGGCGGTTGCCGAAGTTGGCGTTGGCCTCGTTGGGTGTCTCGCCGGGGATGAGCTGGCCGAAACCGGGGCGGCCGAAGCTCGTGGACCAACTGAGACGGGCCTTCAGGTTGGTGGTGAGGTCGTGCCACGCGTGGATGCTCGGGAAGGCCTTGGTGTAGCCGCCTTCGACGGTGCGACGGTTGTCAGCGTAGTCGGTCTTGGCCGCGGCGATGGCCTGCGCCTCAGTGGCGGTGGCGGGTGTGCCGCTGAGACGGCGGGCGCGCACCCAACCGTCGGACTCATTCTCGGTCTTTTCCCAGCGCACGCCGCCAAGGAAACCGGAGCGGTTCAACCAGCCTTCGCGGCCGAGCTTACCCTGCGCCATCACGTAGGGCGCAGTGACGGTCTCCACGGCCTGACGGTAGCCCGTGAATTTCGTGGTCTCGCGGAAATAGAAATCCTCGCGCCAGATCGTCGGGTCGATGACCTCGCGGGCGCGGATGAACCACGACGCCTCCCACTGCGGGATGCCGCGGCGGGTCTCGCGCAAATCCATGGTGAGGAGATTGGGGTCGTGCGGGAGCGGGCCCGTGCCGGTGTAGTTCCAGCGGCGCGAGGCGCTGCGGCCGCCCACCGTCTGCTCACGCCAGTGCACGCCGGCTTTGGCGAAGATCGGCGCGGAGATCGGCAGGTTGAAGCGCACGTCGAGGCGGCCCTCGTCGACCTCGTGGATTTCCTTGTTGTTGCCGTTGGTGAGGCCACTGGCGGTGGGGCGGTAGTTGGCGGGGTTCGTGAAATCGGGACCGCCGTTCGGAAGGAATTTGGGGAAGAGGTCGGACTGCGTGCGATCGAAAATCCAGCCCGAGCCGGTGATGCGGTTGACGAGGATACCGCCCTCACCGTTGCCGATGTTGATGTGCGTCTGGGTGCGGCGGAGGTTGGCCTCGATCTGCAACGGACCCTTCTGATGCTCGAGGCCGACATCGACGCGGCGGAGGCGGTTGAAGAAGTTGTTCGGGCCCGTCATCGTGACATCGATGATGGAATTCGGGACGGGGCGAACCGTGGTGATGCGCGAGGTGTAGCCCGGCGCGATGCCTGCGCCGGTGTTGGCGGCGGTGTTGAGCACGGGATTGAAGACGACCTGGTTGGTGGTGGCGTTGACGTTGTATTGGCGGCGGTAGACCTCGCTGTGGTCGATGTAGGTCGCGAGGAACGAGACTTTGGTCGAGGGGGTGAGGCGGTAGTCGGCCTTGGCGGTGACGTTTTTCTGCCGGCGGTGGTTGTAGAGATCGCTGGTGAGGTAGTTCCAAGCGAAGGCGGGTGTAGCGGTGGTGTTCTCGAAATCGCGGGTAGTGAAAAACGACCCGATGGCGGTCTCGCTGTTGAAGAGCGTGACGGAGACGCCGAGGTTGCGGCTGTCGCCAAAGGTGTCGAAGACCTCCTGGTAGCCGAGGTTAGCGAGGCCGTGGAGGCGACGCTGCTCGCGGATGGGAATCTGCTGGGTGAACGACGGCGCAATGCGGGCGCTGAGCGTGTAGGTGACGCGGCGCTTCTCGCGCATGGAGAGCGGCGAGCGGCTCTTGAAGTTGATCGTACCGCCGAGCGAATCGGCGCCCTTGTCGGGCGTGTGGCCCTTGATCAGCTCCACCTGGTCGAACATCGCGCCGGTGATGTTGTTGACGAAGATGGAGCGGTTCTGGCCGGCCTGACCGGTCATGAGGCCGCCGTCCATCGTGACGGAGTTGAGGCCGCTCGCCATACCGCGGACGTTGAAACCGCTGAGGTTGCCGCCGGGATCGAGCTCACCGTAGATGCCGGGCAGGCGGATGGCGACCTCGCCGGCGTTCATGTTAGGGAGGTTACCGAAGGAGTCGGTGGCGGCGATATTCTTGAGGTTCTCGGAATTCCGATACGCGGTGATGGCGGCGGCGTCGCCCTCGCGCTCGCCGGTGACCCTGAATGCGTCGAGCTTGTAGATGCCGCTTGTGAGATCGAAGTTGCGGGTGGCGGGTTGGCCGGTGGCGACGGCGACGACGGCGCGCTGCGGGTCAAGGCCGAGGTAGGTGACGACCAGCTCGTGCGTTCCGGCGGGCAGATCGGCGAGGACGTAGCGGCCGGTTTGGTCGGTGAGCGCCGCGCGGCTGAGCGCCGGAATCTCGACGCGGGCACCCTCGAGGAGATTGCCGGTGGCGAGATTCGAGACGTTGCCACCCAGGGTAGCGGAGAGAGCGGCGATGGGCGCGGCGGTGAGGGCGGCGACGATGAACAGCGGGCGGGCGGGACGGAAACGAAGAGACGGAGAGATGTCGCGAACAAAGGAGGGGGAAAGGTGGAACGGGGGTGTCGCAGTGGGCATAGGCGGGGTGGGTTGTGGGCTTGGGGAAAGTGGGTGGCTTGGCGGTGCGTTCAGAAGCGGCCGTTGAGGCCGACGGTGACGGTGGTCCCGGTGAGGCTGGTGCTCGGCAATTGGTGGGGGATCCCGCGGTCGCAGGCCTGAGACTCATTGAAAAGGTTGTCGACGTCGAGGGTGAAGGTGAGGGCGGGGCGGAGTTGGTAGCCGATGCCGACGTTGGTGGCTCTCTCCCCTAGGAAACAGCGACTGCTTGGATGGGTTGGAGAGCATAGCCGAGTTCTTCCGCAACGCCGCGCAAGGCCTTTTCCTAAGAGAGAACAGATCCTCGAGTAAACCCCTCCCGAATTCGATCCCCCTGAAAATCCAGTTTCCTTTCAGTTCATATCCCTAGCTGAATTCACGGGTGAATTCTGCGATTCAAGCCGCTACCACGCGGGGGGCGCCTTCAATTCGTGGCGCCGCTGATGTTGGTCTCTGGCTCCAGCTCCGTCGAAACGCCGGCGGCCTGCATGATCTGGCGCAGGGCCTCCGCGGTCTCGGGCGAACTCCGCAGGTTCATCGTGCGATGCACGCCGGTGGCAATGCGCAGGGGAGTCCAGCCGTTCGCGTTCTTGCGGTTCCAGACCTCGATGCGGGCGCCGGTGCCTAGGAGGTACGGGACGATCGGGGCGGCGTACTTGTAGGCGGCGCCGTGGAGGGCGGTCTCGCCGCGGCGATCGACGGCGTTGACGTCGTTGCCGAGCTCGACGGCGAGCCGGACCGCCTCGACGACCTCGGGGATCGTGCCGGGGTCCTCCTCGGGCGAGTGCACGCCGACGCCGGCGGCGGCCAGCAGGGGCGTCGTGCCGTCCTCGTTGGCCGCGCGCGGATCGGCGCCGAGTTCGACGAGGAGGCGCATCATCTCCACGTCGGCCGTCCGCGCGGCGAGAAGGAACGGCGTGCCGCCCTTCAGGTTAAGCTGGGTGCGGAGCCCGTTGGCGCGGCGGGACTCCATGCGGAGGTTGACGTCCGCGCCGTGGCGGACGAGTTCGCGGAGCAGGTCGAGCCGGTCGAGCCGGCCGGAGCCCTGCGGGGGAGGATCGTTGGTGCCGATGCCGGGGCGCATCACCCAGGTGAGGACGTGAATGGCGGCGTGGCCGCGCCAACGGCGGTTCGGGTTCGCGCCGGCGGAGAGGAGGGTGGCGGCCAGCTCGAAGTGGGCGTTGGTCACGGCGAGCCCGAGCGCGGTGGGACCGCCGCCGTCCTCGCCCGCCGGAGCGTCGACCTTCGCGGAGTGCGCCAGCAGCAACTTCGCCGCGGCGAGTTGCCCCTGGCGCGCGGCGAAATGCAGCGCGTTGAAACCGCCCCGGGACTTCGCGTCGACCTCGGCACCCGCGCGCAGGAGCACCTGCATCGCGTCGGCGTTCCCCTCAGCGGCGGCCCACATCAGCGCGGTCTGCCCTTGATCGGATTCGGTCGAAGCGACCGAGGCGCCGAGCTCGAGGAGCAGCCGCACGGCGTCGGCGCGGCCGGATTTGGCGGCGAGCAGCAGCGGCGGAACTCCGCTGGGCCCGGCGGCTTGCGGGTCGGCGCCCGCGGCAAGGAGGAGCCCGATGGTATCGGCGCCGCCGTGGACGCACGCCGACTGGAGATCCGTCTCGCCGTAGTGGTTGGCGCCGGGCCGGGCGCCGGCGGCGAGGAGGGCGCGGACGAGCGCGGCGTTGTCGTGATGCGCGGCCCATTGGAGGGCCGACTCGCCGGACGGCGCGCGCGCGCCCGGATTCGCGCCGGCGCGAAGGAGGCGGGTTGCCGC